>JAFLCC010000002.1 GCA_017302835.1 Deltaproteobacteria bacterium
CGCTGGAAGGATTTCCCGCAACAATCGGAAGCGCAGCACTGCCATTACTGGTTGTCTGCACATAATTCGCAGCCGGAGTCGCAAGCAGAGTATTTAGATTTGTTAATTGAGTTGGATTCAGCGCCGGAGCTGTCGCCGGATTGCCACTGCCATCCACCGCGCGCAGAATATGACTCACTTCAAATTTATCTACTTTTTGTGCTTCAAGCGCGTACATAGCTTGCGGTACATAATTTAAATTCATAAGTGGCATCGCCTCATAGGCAGCCATAGTTTCATCTTTAAAATACACTACCAGTTTACGTCCATCGGCTGAGTTAGGTGTGTAAGTGGTGCCTGCGGCACAGCGAGTGGTATCCAAGGTCATCGTTTCACGATTAGCAAAAATGCGGTCTACTTGGTAAGTTGCCGTATCTAATCTTGTACCAGTGCCATCATTTAGAGTGAGTGCAAAAACGCCAGAAGAGCCAGCCATATTTAAAGTTTGAACTTCCTCATACAGCAAACAGTTTTCTGAACCAGGAGAGCGAACTTGTAACCGAAACTGAACTGATGATCCTTCAAGTGGATTTCCATCAGGTTTAAAGATGCGCCCTTGGTAGGACACGCCAGGGTTGTTAGCAAAACTGGTCATCAATGAAAATTGAAACAGTAAAAAAACAAATAACCGTAAACTTTTCATAGTAATGTTATAGATCGGTGGAACTTGCCAAAGCTTTAGCTAAGTATTACATTTGTCTCATATTTTGACGAAATTATTAACACATTCCAAAATTGAGATTTTGCATTGAGAAAATTATCTCAATCTAGGAATTTTCAGATAATTCCCTGAGCTCTTAAATAAGCATGCTGCCTTGAAGTTGGAACGTCAAACGTATTAACCAGGGGCCATTAAACCAAGTAAAATATATAGAGCTAAAACCAGTCAGGTTTGATATTTTTTCAATTCACCATGAATCATATGGAATGATATTTTTTTTAGTTTAAAATGGCGGTGATGCGAAACTTTGTAAAAGTTATTTTCTTATTAATGATTTATGTTGCTTTTATTTTTCCTACTGGATCCTGTTCTTCAAAAGACAATTTAAAATCTAAAGGTCCTTCAGCCATAGAGCAAGCAAAGGTAAAAATTCATAACGAAAAGTACGCTGAAGCCGAATCCATACTTATTGATTTCCTAATGCTCCACCCAGGTCATTCCCGGGCTAAAGTTATTCTTGCATCGGTTTATATTCATAGAGCTGGAATTCGTATAGAAGATTATCTTAACTTAGAAGAAGTTATTAACTCAAAACCTTCTGAGACGGATGTCTATTTAGAAAAATCTTATCTAGAACTTTTTTCTCATAGTACTGATAATGAAATGAAAGACCTTGGTGAATATCTTAAGCGATTTAATAGCCTTGTCTTACAAATTCATGCCTGGAAAGACAAGCTAGAAAAACTTCCTAAGTTATCTGATACCCAAGCACAAGATTTAGAAAGTGCGATATCTATTCTTTCATCACTGTCAATGAAGCCAAGTAACAAAACAAGTAGACTCGATGAGATGGAAAACCATGACGAAATAGTAACCAACGGCATGATCCTTTATCGAGCTGCCCTTAAAATTTATTTTTTCAAATACCTTTGGGAAAAGGGAAATTTTTTACCCGTAAAAGAAAAAATGATTTGTAGAAGTACCCTATTAAATTTGAAAGAAAAAATGACGTATTTAGAAAAATATATCCAAGATGTATTTACTGATTTCGCTGTCGGTCTGCCCAGATCTAGTGAAAAGACCCTAGAACAAAGTAAAACTTTTTCTGAAAAAACTGATCAGTTTCTTTTGTGGATGCAAAATATAGATCCTCAGACGCAGTCATTATCTGAGCTTTTAGAAAATCTCCCCAAAGTCGAAGGTTTTGAATGCAACTTTTAGCCTGGGCACTGTTCTTTTTACATTTATGTTGGCAACTTTCATCCGTCGCGGCGTCAATTGGAGCCGTACAAACTAACTGGCAGCAACAGGATAATTTTCTATCCCATCGTTCTTTAGGGGCTGCCTGTAACGCCATTAGAAACATTCGCATCGATCCCCCTTGCAACCCTGCTTTCCTGGGGCTGGACTCTGAAGGTGTACCTGAAGAACGTGAAGGTCTTTTATCGGCCCAATTACTGCTCGGAGATACCTATAAATATTTTTATAAAAATCGAGACCTTTTTAATGAATCTGATAAACGAGCTCTCATTGAAGAACTTTTTTCGCATCGAGGGAGTGTGGGTCTTGATAGCAGCATTCAATTATGGTGGAAGGAAAATCCCTTTGTCATTGGAATAGAACCTCTACGATTACATTCCTATTCTGAAGTTATCAATTCGGCTTATCCAGATATTTTTATGGAAGGAATTTATCAGCAAAGTTTATTTTTTCTCTACGGCACCAGCTTTAAAAGCTCATCTTTAAATAAGAATCCACTTTTAGGAATAAAAGTAAGTTTATTAGAACGACAGATTATTTCTGAACATTTTTATTTGTTTGATGCTCTTAATAATTTAGATGATTACTTTCAAGTAAAAAAACAAAAAGCCATCATGATCGAACCGGGATTTTCTTGGGATTTAAGTGGTGAAAATAGTGAATGGAATCCTTTGTTGAGCCTTAAATTCTCCCAAATTGGTTTCGTCGATCAAAAAATTGATTCCTTACCGATGAAAACTTATGCTGATTTTGGATTGTCCATCGCACCCTCCTTATTCTCTAAAAATTTTGAAACAGCAATTAACTATAGAACGAACTCAGATAAAGAACTATTGCAAAACCTGAGTCTGGCCTTTTCACTTTCCCTATCTTGGATTCAGATATATCTTGATCTTGAAAAAGACACGCCTTCACTGGGGCTATCGACAAGATGGCGCAACTGGAGCTCTGGCATTATCTTTCAACAACAAAAAACTTTGCTCGAAGGATCTGCAAGAGATATTACTTTTTTAGAATTCAGAATTTTAATATAAATTCATATCTATCAAATCATCTAAAATCAAATAATCTAATATCAAGGTTTTTGAATAAACTCTTGAACAGCAGTTAACATGGAAGCGATAATGTCCAGAGTATCTACATTGATATGCTTTGCCTCCAAATGAACGATCCTTTTTGGCTCGGGCAATAATCTTTCTAAGGCTTTACCTGATTCTGGAGGAAACACGGTATCCTGAAGGCCTCGAACAACCATAAATTCTCCCTTCAAGTAAGGAAGATGAATTTTCGGTGCGATGAGTTCGGTTGAAAACTCAATGGCTTGATGAAAAGGCTCTTTTAATAACACGGGAATACGGTCCCCAAACTCTTTCTCAAATACAGAGTTCACTTCGGCACCACCAAAGGCAAAAATAGTTTTGGTGGGAACAAATTTTTGCGATTCAGCAACTCGCAAACTTATTGGTAAAAAAAGACTTCCAAGACTAACCCCTAAATTATATATTTTATTAACTTCAACCCAAGTTTGTGAATTTAGCCATTTCCAAACCCCAACACTTTGTCCAATGGTTTGAAATACAGATTGGGTAAGTTTTTCTGGCGCTGCCAACATTTCCTCAGCGGTTGCCGGGTAGTTATATCCAACAAGAACAATATTTTTTGGATTTCCTATCAAGGCTAAGCTTTGACTTCCAGTTTGGAATCCAGATATCACAAAAAGAACTGGGTATTTTTGCGTAGATTGCCAAAAACCCTTAGGGCCGCTAATTAAAATACGACAGGTACCAGAATAAGGGTGGGTAAAAATAATCTTGTGCACCTCTCGATCTTGTTGGGGGACTATTTGATCACTTATCAAAGATAAGGGAATATGAACATTTAATTCATTTTCCAAGGCCAAAGCCGCTGCATCTGATTTGAATTTATTTAAATCAAAAGCAAATACCGAAGTTTTAATAAAAACGATGAGGACAAATATTTTTATGGTTTTCATATACGTCGAGCTTATTATTTTCATAGGCCTAAAACGATCTAAGAACCGGCATTGAAAATTGGGCCGGCTTGGGCAAGGATTTGGATAAAGATGGTAAAACCTCTGCCGACACGGCTGTCCCTCCTGCGGGAGAGCAAAGACCAGAGTTTATTGGAGTTTGAAAGACTTCAACGACATTCATGGGGATAGCAGCGAATCTTGGATAAACCCGATAACCATTAACTGAACTAACAACCATATCATTGCTCCATTGACGACTTAAGTTTCGATCCAATAAGAGGGGGTCAAAATCAACCATCACTCTTACACCCATTGCCGTTTGAACCAAGACACCCCCCTTTTCAAGGAGCTCTTGAATATTCGGAGATAAGCTTGCATTTGGCTGTAATGGAAATTGATAAAAACAGCCAGGCCCCGTAAAACCAAATCCAAGCATTTGAACTGGGAGTCCACGTCCTGAACCCACGGTCATAGATTTATTTCCTAATTCCGTCCCCCTATCGTTTTTAGAGACACGTTTAAGCAGATCTTCTTTTGTCATCAATGGGTTCAAAGATTTTAAAATTGAAACTCCAGCCGCAACCACAGCCGCAGCGTTCGAGCTACCGCGATATTCTTCTGAACTAGAAATTCGTATGGATGAAGGAGCTATGATTTCTGGTTTTTTCAATATCACTGATGAAGAAGACCTATCCGAATCAGAAGCTCCTACAGTTATAACGCTCATATTATCAGCCGGGTTTAGAAGGGTCTCTTCTTCTGAATGGGATTTTACCGTTACATGATCTCCATCAACAGTGATCCGAAGCCTATCAGATTTTTTAAAATTATGACTGCGGTCTTTTACTCTTATATAATAAAGACCTTTCTTAACTTCGGCAGTCAGAATTTCCCTAGGATACTTAGAATAACCTGGTCGCTCTTCAGCGGGATCTATAGACTGCTTTAAACCGGCTGTTTGAACTATATTTAACAAATCATCTGTTAATACAAGATCCAAATCTTTTTCTGTTCCGGTGCTGACATCATCGCTAAAATCACTCCAGCTCAGTCCGACTCGAAGTGAACACTTGCCATCTTTAGCTTTAATATCACACTTAATTGCTAATGACTTATTCTCATCAGGGAGCCTAACCCAAGATTCCTCATCAGATTCTATAGAGGAATTATAAGTTCTATTGGCAAAGTTTCCTGCCGCATTGATCCAGATAACCCCTTCATTTGTAGCGCGAGAAACTTCTTCATTAAAAAAACCTTTGCCATCCCAATTGCTTCCGTACTCCCAAACTTCTGAATACAAAACGATATCTATTTTCCTTGCAATAATATCAGAAATTGCATTCTTAAAATTAGTGTAGCCGTAAACATTATACAAATGAAGTTCAGGCAACATTTTTTCGTAGGCACCATTATTCGACATCAAAGCTGTTAAAATTTGGGCCATCACTTTTCCGTGTTCATTTTTTGAATCAGGAGGACTCGAAACTAAGCCTTTATGGTATTGAGTCCCTGCTGGCAGAGTACGACCAATTTCTTTTTCATAGTCATAGAAACCTTGATCAAGAACCGCCACAGAAAGCTGACGAATCGGCGGAACAGAGTAAAATGATTCAAAACCCAATTGTTGAATGATGTCCTTAATATTAAGGAAAGGGGATTTTTCGAGAGAGAAAACAGGGACGGCCAGAAACAGTCCCATGATTAAATTAAGTATCCGCACTTTTAAGCCCTCCAAGGCCTTGGCTTATCGCCAATATAAACCGGGGTATCCGTAATAGTAGTAGTTGTAGTAGCCTTGCCCGTAATTATAATAGGGAGTATAGTAGTTTCCATAATAGCAATAAGTTGGAAAATAGTTATAGTAGGTAGGATAGTTGGGATAATAATAAGAAGAACCCCAGTAAAAATACCAGCTTGAAATCCCGCCTTGGGTATCTAGTTCATTTAAAATTTTGTTTGTAGGCAAATTTACAAAATGAGAAGCCTCACTTAATATCAGAGATTTTGCTTCTTCTTTATTTCCCATAATTTTTTTTACGTAAACCATGGCAACAGAATTGTCACGAGTATCGACGCGAAGAACGGTAGTTCCCTCGTCAACCGATTGAACATTCATAACCAAGGCTGGGTTATCTAGTTCATTGGCGAAAGAAATCCCACTTGTTATCATTACAGTCAAAAGTAAAAGCAGATGACTAAAAATAGATTTTTTCATGATTACCATCCTTCGTTTTTAAATTAAATGAATTTATGAGCCTTTCCCCAAAAGGTCAGATACAAGGCGTGATTCCGTCAAAAAATTCGTGGAGGCTTACTTTATGTAAGTTGGAACGAATTTTTTGACGGTCCAACGAAGTAGATGACCTTTTGAGGAAAGGCTCTTTATAGTTTTGCCCTGATATAGATACATGTAGACTAATTAGTCAAGTTCAGATTTGTGAACATTGTGAGTCCCAATAAACCTTATTTTTCAAGAAGTTTTCGTCTTGCTCAAACTTGAAAAATCAAGCAAGCGATAAAGGGATGACTAGTCGTAAAGCTCCAGATCAACACTGCGGAGAGCATTTACAAAGACATCATGGGTCAATGTCCACTCTCAACAAAAATATCATGATGGATTATACTTTCGTAAATTGACCAGAAAGCCTAGAGGATTCTAATTGCTGAATTTTGCTTGATTTAGGCCATATGGTCAATAGACTGAATTGGTCCCAAAATTGATAGTAATGCTGAGAAGAATATAATATCCGTTTCAAATTGGAGTTTTTATGAGACCGCAACTTGTATATGACCTGCCGACTCGATTTTTTCATTGGCTCTTTGCTGGACTTTTTTTAACCAGTTTTATAATTTCTAAAACCGTCGATGATGATTCTCCCTGGTTTAATTTTCATTCACTTGCAGGATTAACCTTGGGGTTTTTAGTACTTCTTAGAATTCTATGGGGTATTTTTGGTACAAAGCATGCCCGATTCACTGGCTTTGCGCTGAACCCGATGGATCTCGTCAACTATTTCAAGGGTATTCTTACGGGTGAGAAAAAACGATGGGCCGGACACAATCCGGCATCCAGCTGGGCTGGCATCACTATGATGGTCTTGGCACTTTGTCTCGCAGTAACTGGCTATCTCATGACTTCTGGACCAAATAAGGAAACCTTCGAAGATATTCATGAATTATTTGCGAACGGATTCATTATTATCGTGGTTCTACATGTTGCTGGAATTGTGCTGCACACCATTCGCCACCAAGAGATGATTGGCCTAAGCATGTTTGATGGTAAGAAAGCGAATGTATCTGGCGATCAAACGATATCTTCGTCGAAATCAGCATTCGGCATTTTGTTAATTGGCCTTGTCGTTGCGTTTGCCCTTTTTCTTTTCAAAAATTACAACAGCCAAACACGATCCCTCCAATTTTTTGGAACGACACTACAGCTTAGTGAGAGTGATGGAGATAAGGGAACTCAAAAACAAGGAATGGACGAGAAGCATGAAGCAGGGGAAAAAGATGGTGACGACTAGTTTTGATTTCTTTTCGATTTCAAGAGGTGGATTTTGAGTCAACTGCGAATAAAAACAAAGAACGGAAAGGGATGTTGGCATGCTGCGACCATTCTGAGAATTTTAAGTCGTTCTATGGATGGTGTCGATGTCATGAAATTTGAAAATGGTAAAATCAAAGAAGTCTTTTTGTTTTCAGCTGATCAAACCGCCAAAGATGCTTTCTGGATTTAAACGATGAAGTCCCAAACTCTTGCAAGTCTTCTCAAGAAATTGAGAGAGGCGGCAAATTTTTTGACTCGCATTCTTTTTATAGACAACAGCGACCCTGTGCAGTTTACTTTAAGAAAAGTGACCCTAAACATTCTATAGGAAATCAGATTTGGATTTAAAAGAAGGCACTTATTATTTTGCGCTTTTTGTCGGAGTTGGAACTCTAATTATTGGCATTTTAGCTGTCTTGCGGCCTGAACCAATGTCAAAAAAATTCGGAATTTCTGTCGATGGGTCAGCTCTACCATACGTTATTAGCACAGGAGTTCGTGATATTTTTATTGGGCTAACTGTACTGATTTTATTTTATAAGAAAGAATGGTTAACACTTGGCCTAATCAATTTATGCATAGGAATTGTTGCAGCATCTGATTTTATAGTAGTTCGAAAAAATGGAGATCAAAAAACTTCAATTGCTCATCTTTTTGGAGCCATCATGGTAACCATTTATGGCGTTTGGTTATTAGGTAATCCGTAAAATAATCAACATCACCTTTAGTCACTTCTGGCCGAGTCGAATTTCTTCAATTGGCGTTTTCTCTGTTTTTTTTGAAATGCATGAAATATCAAAACTGAATCAGTCAGTTCCGCAACGTAAAAAACCTATAAGCCAGATTAAATCAGGACTTCTATATTTATTTGACAACCAAGCACATCTGGCTACCGCCATTGCTAGATCGAACGTATTCAACTTCGGGGTATCAGCGTATTTACACATAGGTAAATAATATCGAAGTGGTACAATTAAGATCCATTTGAGAGGCTACTTCTATTTAGGAGCATCCATAACTCTTGCAAGTAGATCTACTTGATCAACTCCGAGTAGCGCATTAACAACTTTAAGTTGATTGGGTGGAAAAGATTTTTGTTCTATTTGGGATAGATGATGGTATTTTTCTTTTAACTGCTGTACATCGCGAACATATTCTTCATAAGTAGTCTGGTAGAGTAATACCGAATCCAGGAAAAAATAGAACCCTTTGTTGTTTACACCATCATTCTGAATGGTTTTTTCATAAAAGTAGTCAACTGCTCGCCAGTAGAGATTGCGTCCAAACTTTCTGAAAAGAGGCCCATTTTTTCTCCAAGGAGCTGGCCATCTTACCAAGATACGTACAAAACTATTTTTTTGGACTTGAATTAATTTAAGAGACTCCAGCTTTCGCAGGTAATCTTGGACCTTCTTTGGAGACAGATTGAATTGTTTAGAAATATCGGAAATTTCGATCCCTCTTCCTAGATAACGTAAAAGCGTATACATATCAGGATGTTTAACAAAAAACACTTCAAGTTCTTCTGAAAGAGGTTCTGTTTCCTTTTGTTCACGAAAAGAAAGTTGAATGAGCTCTGGAAACGTGATCTTTAAAAAGTCGCATATCTTGCTGAGGCGCTCGACTGAAAGAGAATCTGAAGTGAGTAATCGCCGAACTGTTGGGAGCGAAACGCCAAGCTCGTCAGCGAGCTTTTCATAGTTGGCTCCTTGTTTTTTTAGAAGACCCTTTATTGTGAATTTTATACGTTGTTCGTTACTTATCATGATATTCATCCTGTCTTTAGATATCAATAAATGATATTATCCATATTTTAATATCCAATAATATCGAATTAAGATATTTATGTAAGCACTTTATTGGAGAAAAATATGTTTCGAATTCAAAAGTGTGTCGTTGTGGTCTTAGGGTTAATAGGAAACTTTCATTTAATAGCATGTGCTACTTCTCGTGCAATGGCAGAGGATAATCGAATTCCTGCATCACAGAAATTAGAAGTAACTCCACGACTGTTTATGCAAGCATCACCAGTATTTGATATGTTATGCCAACAAACACCTTTCAAGATTGATCCTGAGATCCAAGAGAAGTATCAGAAAGAGTTGAATGAAAAGCTTGGAACATTTCAGAGCGAATGGGATAAAGCAGCCATTTCTATTGTTCCCGAGTCTGAAAAAGTTGCTGGCATTAAATTTAGCCGAAAAGAATATTCTGTGGCGCTAGCGCTTTGTTCTTGGATTCCGATGGGAGATCCAGTTTTCATTGTAACGCCTGGAGCCTATCTAGGAGCGCCTCGAAAAATGAATGGTTTCGATTTACCATTCAGCATGGATGCCTTTGTAAGCATGACTCATCATGAACTTTTGCATAGTCTTGTTCAGAACTTCATTGATGCTATCGCCAAAGACAATCCAAATGCTTCTTCTCCTCTTTTAGAAAAGTATGGAAGTGCGCCATACAAAGAACATTTCAATGTTTTAGTTCATTTGCATCTAATGGCTATTCAAAAAGCTTCGTATCAACAGCTTAATAACAAAGTACTCTTGGATGCTACGAGCAAGATTTACGCATTCATTGGCGGTGATTATCAACGTGCGTGGGAAATTGTCGACGTCGAAGGCACAGAATCGTTTTTAAAAGAGCTTCAATCGTTTAACTCGAAAAGCAAATAAGACCAACTAAGCCAACTTAAAAGTTGCATAAAGTTGAAATTGAAGTAGAAGTTTTGTAAACCGATACCGACAAAGTCGCTCGGTAATTAAACCGTCAATTTCCCTTGGTAATGACACTTCTACACCAAAGGAGCAAAAAATGAAACCAACAAATTTAATCATAGCAGGACTTTTCTTAATGGGATTGTCAGTGCAGGCTAAGACCATTAGAGCCTCAGCGCTTGGTGCTTCGGTCTGGTCTGAAATTACCAAAGGAAAACTGAGCGACGTTATTATTGAATTTAGACAAGGTGACGAGTTGCCAGTCAGCTTCTCTGCTGAAGGTGATCTTTTTGAAACCACTCAGTCTAGTGTCGGATATGTTGGAATCAAAAAGAATTTCTGGATAAAACTTCAGAACAACAAGATTCTAATGAGTTTAGATAACTTGAGCTTTAAAGAAATTAAAGATGTTATTTCTGGAAGCTTTGAAGCTGGGACTGGCGCCAGTCAAAATGGTGGCTTGGCAAACACCTTGAATTTAGCATTGAAGGCATATTTAAAGTAGACCGACTTTCAGCCAATAAAAGATTTCGTGAACCTTTTGCTGGCTGAATTGTTTAATCCATAAGGGGACATAAAAAAAATGCTCGGCGACAACGATCTTTACATTCAGCTTAAAATTGATAGCAAGAAAGAATCTGCGTTTCGCATTCTTTATGATCGCTACTCGAGTTCACTTTTTCGATTCATTTATAGATTCACTTTGAATCAACAAATCGCTGAAGAGATCCTTCACGATATTTTTATTCAGCTTTTAAACGAAAAATACAATCATAATGATGGTAATTTAAAAAGTTGGCTTTTTACTGTCGCAAAACATAA
Organism: Deltaproteobacteria bacterium; assembly: GCA_017302835.1. Classification (NCBI taxonomy): domain Bacteria; kingdom Pseudomonadati; phylum Myxococcota; class Myxococcia; species Deltaproteobacteria bacterium. The sequence goes on from JAFLCC010000002.1 coordinate 11,037, forward strand.
AAGTTTAAATCATGTAAAAAAAGCGTCTTTTGAAACTTCTGACGATTTGGCAATTGCAAAAGCTTCTTCCGATTCCGACCTAGAAAACTCATTTATTAATCACAGTCTTCTGAAAAACTTGTCTCTTATAGAAAACAATTTACCTTCAGATCTTTGGAAGACTTGGAACTTAAAAAAACAGGGCTTGGACTATCAACAAATTGCTCTGGCTCTTTCGATTCCAGTGGGAACTGTAAAATCCAGGTTCAGCCGTTTAGTAAATCATCTAAAAAAGGAGTTTCATTTATGAACCAAAAAATCAAATCACTTCTTTTGTCATTTCATTTCGGGGCCATTGAAGACAAAGATAGAACTCTTGTCGAGCGAGAACTCCTGACGGATTCAGAAGTACTTGTGGACTATCTAGATCTGAAAAGAAATCTTGAGTCAGCCGAATCAATACCTCAAGCCCCATCTCGGTCGGTTTGGCTAAAATTGCAAATGCAAGTACAAGCTAAGAAGAAAATCATCATTCCTATTTCATTTGGAGCCGCAGTCGCCGCCAGTGTCGTAGCTGCATTCATTTTTTTTCATCAGCCTTCGCAAGAGATTAAAACGCAAAATCAAAGCACCGAAGAAATTTTATTTGATACTAGGACTGAACTTCCTGCCAACTCAAGTGTTCTATAAGAAGGAGGATTTAATATGAACAAATTACTAATTATTTTTGCCTTGGTCTTGTCTTCAACTGGCTTCGCAGCAAACCACCGAGACTCAAAAGACTGGAAAGAAAAACCAGCTGAAAAGTTTTCAGACGCCGAGACAAATTTTAAGGCAACAATGCAAAAACTTATGGAAAAGTATGTCGATAAGTCGCTAACACAGGACGAATTATATAGAGCAGCCGTTGCTGGAATGCTCGCTTCACTTAATCAAGGCGAAGAAGATTGGAATGCCCTTCTTTCCCCTTCGGATATGAAAGAAATGCAGATTGATATGTCTGGGAAAGTAACAGGCATTGGCATTGAAATGAAATTTATCGAAGAGACGGGCTACGGCCAAATTCTGCGACTTATCCCAGGCTCTGTTTCAGAAAAGGCTGGACTAAAAATAGATGATCAAATTCTTAGCGTGGACGGAAAAAAGTTTAAGAATAAAAAATTTCGTGATCTTGTCTATGCGGTGAGAGGCAAGGCTGGTGAATCTGTTGTGCTTAAAGTCCTAAGAGAAGATAAAATAATGTCGTTTAATGTGAAAAGAGAAATCGTTCCTTGGACTCCTGTTGAGCTTGAGAAGGTTAATAGTACAACGGCACTATTAAGCATTCGATTTTTCAATGAAGAGACGCCAAGACTGGTCGAACAAAAAATTAACGAGATCAATGCGGGCAAGTATAAAAAGCTTATTCTTGATCTGCGAGACAACTCGGGCGGGGGATTTGATCAGGCTGTTAAAGTCACTGAGCTATTTTTGCCAGTAGGGTTGGTTGTCGCAAGCACCAAAAATCGAGACGGCAAAGTTGAACAATTCAAATCAACTAGAAGTCTTTTAGACCCAAACGTACAAATTGCAATTCTAACAAATAAAGATACTTTTTGTGGTGCGGAATTATTTACCGCTGCATTAAAAGAAAATTTAAAAGTTAAAATTATCGGCGAAACGACATTTGGTAAATGGAATGCTCAATCGGTTGAAAACTTACCAAACAAGTACGCCATTAAATATACAGTTAAGGAGTTCTTATCACCGCAAGGTAATTCATTTCAGGGAAAAGGAATTAAGCCTGACATTGAAGTTTCCCTTCCGCAAGGCGTTGAGTCGCACGTGCTGAGATTAAAATATGGAATGAAGGATCGCTTAAACTCTGATTCTCAACTAAAAGCAGCCGTCGAGTTAGTGCAGTCGATTTAATTTATGCATCGATACTTCGTTAGTGTTTCAAAAACTTAAAAATCAAGAGGCCCATCAACATGAGAATTTCATTAGTATACTGTTTTCTGTTTTTATTAATCGGTTCAAATTTGTTCGCCCAAAGCCTTATTCCAAATGTTGGAGGATTCATTAGAACGAAGAGTATACAGGATCACGTTTCAGTTGCGCGGATAGAGAACAGCGAGGAAATGTGTTCACCAGCAGTTCTCATTGGTCCTCGTGTATTTTTAACTGCTGCACATTGTACGCCACTTATTGCTTCTAACGGACTAGTGAAAGTTTATGGACCTGGTTTCAATAAGATTATTCGCGTCAAAGCTGTCACTATGTCGCTCATTACAGACGACGACTTCTTTTCTGGTGACGATTGTAGGACGCTTATTCAAAGCTTACCAGATGGTGTAACACTCACAGATCAATATCTGGCCAAATGCTGGTTTAAAGGTGGAGCAGCCGACATAGCCTTACTGGTAGCCGATCAAGATATTCAAAGTCCGATGTTAAGCCTGGGCGGAATCGCCCCACAGAATATGGAAGTCATAAGTAGACTTGCTGAGATTTCTAAGTGCGGTGGTGATCAAGGATTTTTTAATCGGTCGCAGTTCAAAGTTTTTGAACTCAATAACTCACAAGTAGTTTTAGAAAATTTTAATGTGGGTTCAGCTCAGTCCAATCTTTCGAAATGTGGAGGTGGTTCAGGCGGAATCTATTATCGCACTCTTCAAGATGGTTCCATTAACATTGTTGGTATCCACTCGGCATCGATTCAAAATGCTGGGCCCTATACAATTTATGGCAAGAAAATATTTCTATCGACAAATCTTTTCGGTGGAACTAATTTATTTGCAACAGAACCAATGGATTGGCTAATTCATCAAATCGCAAAATTTGGGCTTCAAATTTGTGGAATAAATCTAACCTGCCATCCTGTCAAGTTGAAGTAAATGAGTGAGTTAGAAGGTCGTGAAAGTCGCTTTTTTGAAGAATTGCTTACTTTGTTCAAAAGCTAATTTGGTCAGACGAATTAATTAGAAAATCCCATTATCATTTAATCCCAACAAAAAATACTTAAGGTAAGGAGCTTCGGACTATTCCATTTAGACTAGATTTAAAAATGCCGTGAGATGAAGTGCGCAAGGCTTCAGAGAAAAAATGATGAACTCACGTGTATGGCGGGATTTGTACTTACACCCATTGGTTCAATAATATTCTAAACAACCCAAAGAAACTTGCATGGATGATATCACCATGCTCAGACGTTAAGAATGGGGTAGTGGAGTTGAAACACTGGCTACTTCATAAGATCAGAGAAGTTCTGAGCCTGAGTGTTACAATTAGTGACGGAACTCTGAACCATACCTTGGTTAAGGAAGTTATAAAATGCACGGAAGTTGTTTTTAAATTGAATGAATCGCGGTGACCACGTGGCTAATTGTATTTGAGATAGCGCCTTTACAAGTGTGAAATACTATAAATGGTTAGATGTGCTTGTCGAAGAATTGTCGTAAACATCGTAGGTCGTAACTCTGTAGTTACTCACCCAGGTAACTACGTACAGTAACTACAAAAGTCTGCAAATTGGGTTATTTTCGATGATTTTGAATGATGAAATGAAGTGACTAATTCTCAGAAAAACTTAACATATGTTATTGATTTTGTTTACGATCTCTTGAAACTAAAAAACCACCTGGCGGTGGTTTAACTATCTTTTAAAATTGGCTCAGCACTTAAGAGCCAAAACTACTATTGTTCCGCTACCGGAAACCTTAGTACTTTCAATAGTTAACTGCATACCGCAGTCATTGTCAAAAGGCTTCCTCTGGCAAAAATATGTGCTCGAAATGAACTCAATAAGCCAAATTTCAAGGGAGATTTCTTCCGCCAAGGAGACCGTCAAGCGCCACCTATTGCTTTGGGATATTAAGCTAAGACCCTCTGACAACAAGCAGCGCCTTAATAAGGGACAAGTAGGGTTTGGTGAGAGGAGAATTAAAGCTCATATTGAACAGAATAAACGAGAGCTTGCGGTGGTCGAAAAAATGAAGGCTTTGCGAAGCCAAGGTTATAGCTACTGGAAAATTGCTGAAATCCTCAACTCCATGAAGGTTCCAACCAAATCACGCAAGGCAAAATGGAAGGCGGCTACAGTAATGAAAATTCTTAAGAGAACTGGAGCATTTTAGTCAGCTAATAATCATTCTAGCTCGTATCCTAGCAACTGAAGGCCGAGCTTAAATTTTGGCCCTAGTTGTTTTACCAAATCTTGAAGGACAGAAATTTCCGGTTCTCGGATCTTACCAGCTTCTAGCTTCAATATATGTTTGTGATCCCTGTCCACGAGTCTTGCAAGCTGCCTAACCTTCATGTCGTGTGCTATTCGATGGTGCTTAAGCAAAAATGAAACAGACAAGCTACCCCGCTGGGGTATTTCTAAAATATTAAATACCCAATCGAGACCATTTATTTTGTCTGATGGGCCTCCACTGCCAGCCCCAGCTTCGGAAACTAACTGCTTCATTAGCGCCTCTGGGACCAAGTAATGGGGTCCAGACTGCGCTACTTCTACTTTTTGAAGGTCTTCCAATTTCATAAGTCGCTTATCGGCGGCGGATTGCATCACAATACCCCAATGGTCCTCTTTTATTGGAAATCTAGACCCCAATGGGGTATCATTTGGCTTGGGAGAAGAAATATGGAATTGACACGATCAATTCGAGACGCATTCGGCTGGCCTAAGGACGATAAAAATTGTAAAGAAGAAGTCGAATTCTGTCGAAAAGATATAGAGATGAACGAGAATAATTTGGTCTTACTTTTAGGAAGCCTTGAGAAGGGTAGTTTTTCAGGAGCAGTTAAGCTCGTGAAGGCAATTTTTCTTGCGCAGTCAGAGGCAAAACATAAAGGTCTTACTGGAAATTTTTCGTACAATTTTTATCGTTGGGATTATGGCCCCTTCGATTCAGCGATTTACAAAGACTTGGAATCGCTTCGATCAAAAGGTCTTTTGCAAATCAATCAAGAATATACTCCCTATCTTGAAAAGACTTATGCTCTTACTGAAGCTGGCCAGAAGCAGTTCAAGAAAGTAAAGGCAGAAGTAGATACGACGTTTGGAACAATAGTTTCCAAGTGGGCAAATAAAGTAAATCAGATGAGACGAGATGATGTACTTAAATTTGTCTATGACAAATCAAACGTCAAATCATACGAAATGGGAGATAAGGTGAATCTCCCAGATGTCGATTAGTCCCGAAGAAATCCAAACAATCACACTTGCAATAAAGGTGTTGGCAGGACTCGCTCTTATTGCCGTATCAATTTTCTGCTCTGGTTGGATAGAGAAAAAGTTTAGCTTCGTGTATCGCTCCAACGGTGATGATGCGATTCCAGAGCCTGAGTCATGGAGATATTTCGGAGTTAGAGTTCTAGTCGATTCTGTTTTGGTCTTATTCGGCCTTTTTCTTATTTATAGCGGACATCAAATTCCATGTTCATTTCTTACCACAATAGACAAAGACCTTGTTAGTACGCTTTTCCAGTCGATTGCTGGAATTTTAGCAATCACAGTTTCTGGGCTTTTATTGGTTACGCAGCTTTCGTCAGAAAAATATTCTTCAGTAACAGTCCACCGTTTTCAATCACATGGAACTATTCATTCAATTTTAAGGATTCAAATTATTGCCTTAATTTCGAGTGGATACTCACTTCTTACGATACAAAATGTAAACGATCACACGATCTTTTCCGCAAATATTATGGCGGCCTCATTGCTGTTTGGTGCTCTCAGCATTCTAGCTCTGCCACCGCTTCTCTCAATAACAATACTGCAGCTAAGACCTCGAGGACTCATTAAGTGGTCGGCATTACTAGCTAAAGAGCAAATCAAAACTCTTCCCACATATTCCAGTAAAAAAAATAAGAGCCGTCTTCGATGGGAAATGGTCGTTCTACATGAATGTTTACAAAGTCTAAGATTTATTGGAGTAAGTGCAACGAAAGATCAAGATGATGAAATCGTAGAGCGAGTTCTCGGTGCGTTTCGAGATATTTTGGAGTTCTATTTTTTGACTATCTCTGATTATAGAGGAGGCTCTTCTGTAGAACGTAGTTTCAGAACGCTTTGGGATACGACTTTGGCTGAAAGGTTTGTCTTTAATTACGACCTAACATCAGCTCTGGGAGAATCTGAAAATCAGGATAGCAAGTGGCTATACTGGATTGAGAACAATATTCTCAGAAGTGTTGCTTCAATGTTGGAGGCATCTGTTCAAACAGGGGGCGAATCAAATCAAAAGATTCGACTTTTCTATGAAAGCTGGTCTGACCTGATGAAAAATAGGGGTGCAAATACACAGGTTGAGTATCCACTTATACTGCAAATGGTTTGCTCAGATCTGCTTGTCACCTACAGAAGCTGCCTTACTGACAGTATTGAATCTCAAAGCGAACTTTTAGACTTCTTTCATGGGCGCATCGAAAAAATTCTTTCTATTTGCTTCCCCGAATCGGCTGAAGAAATTCCTCGTGAACGACAGGTTCGTCAGGTGACTAAATTTTTAAAACAAGTGGGTGAACTGGTTATTCGTACACAAGGGGGCCATCCTTTACAAAAATGGCTTTTTATAATTGATCGTCTGCGAAATTCCTTAAAACAGAAGGACTCTGGAAATTTAGTCGGTATTATTATTGAGGAATCATTCGCAAGAAGCTACTTCGATTTATTCCTATTTGCTTTGCTTTCCAAAAAGCATGATTCCGCAAAAATTATTCTCCAATACATTTGTTTCAATGAGCCAATTCAGTTTATTGAACAAGTATTTGCTCAATCTGCAAAAGTGATGAATTCAGCATTTAGTGGCGAAGGAAGAGCTCCTGATAACACCTATGTTCGTTATGACAAATATATGTACTCTGTTTCAAAGACACTATTGTTGATTGTCGTTTATCGAAGATACCTAGAAGATCAATCTTTGGTTGATGATAAATTGAATTGGCAAAAATGTCTGGCTACTTTCAAAACGGTAGATTGTTTCAACGATATTCGATCGAAATCACTTCCACATTTGAAAACTGAAATACTGCATTATTCGAATGACCGCCTTGAGCTTTGTCCAGAAAAATCATTTGATTCTTATATAGACGAGGCTTGGAGTGTTCTTTGTTAGCCTTCTTGCTTTTTCAAAAAGGCTCCCACTGACGCTCTAAGGGTATTATTTTGCAAAACTCCAACGACACTGATCTGATATTTCGGAGCATCATACATTGGAAACAGCACTTTAAATCGCTCAATGAAATGCGACTCAAGCTGTTCTTTTGACCACTCGCTTGGTTTTTCAATTAAAACTTCAACTTCTTGAGTGAAAACAGGATTTGCTTCGACTTTTGACATGAATTACCTCTCAAGTTCAGTTTATGATCTAATTATCCAGATCCTTTAAGTTGAACTTGGAGTCCTGAAGTTCTATGAGACTTTTTCAAATCCCAAGCCGCCGAAGACCTTCAACAAAGTAATTCCGTGCTCTCGACAAATCTCCGCCATCTCCTCATCCACATAATCAGTTACGATCATAAATGATAGATTTTTAGTTGGCCTCAATCCAAAAGATGAATACTTAATTTCCAAATCTGAAAGGTTTTTTCTAGCCCAAGTCGTATAACGAAGAAACTGATCGTATCCAGATTTCTTATCTCGTTTTCTTGTCTTTACTTCAATAATGACAAGATCTTTGGTCTCCTTGTTCATTGCAAGCAAATCGAGTCTACCAAACTTGCCATCACTCCAAATTGCATTAGGTTGTCGATCAATAATTTGAAGATTATCAGCAACTTTATGGATATTTTCTTCAAGCCACATCTCGAGAAACTTTTCTGACGAAAAAAGATAGTCGGCATTGAGTATCTTTTGGTACTGCTCCTTATACTCTTTCAAATTTATGACCTCTTGCTGAAGGTCAATTACTGTCTCTTGAAGCGAGATTACACGATCCATCAGTTGGCTATTGTGCTGACTGGAACAAATATCGTCTTTTTCCAAACTAGTTTTAATTGTGGATTCTGAGCACTTGAAGTCGGCACCATTAGATTGTGATTCTTTGTCTTTAGAGTCACAAATCTTTTTGTTAGATCCCAATACAAATAAATTCGCTGGATCTGGCGAACCTTTCAAAATCACATACCTCAAAGCTGACTGTCCAGGGACCTTTGGAGTTGCTCCTGCCTTGAAAGTTAGCGGTCTAATGTCTTCTAATAGAAAGGCCACAGCTAGTTCGGTGTCACGATAATATGAAGGAATAAGTTCACGATTCCTTGGGTTGCCTATGTAGATGTCTTTTAAAGTAGCGAAATGCCAAAGATTACCATCTTCACAAATAGACTTGGGAACTGCTGTTGCGTAAAGAAAAACATATGTTTTAATTCCGGCAGCAAGTTGCCTTTTCAATGTCTCGGCTTTTTCAGGCCCGATGCTGTTTACACGGCCCCACCATACTGAACTTTTTTGCTCTATTACTTTTAGATGTTCTTGCATGGTTTCAATGGAATTATCTTCACGATTCCAGGCAAAGAATTGATATTTAATAACAAGGTGTAGATCATTGCTCATCAACTATTCATCGGATTTCTGTATGAGAAGTTAACAGGACTTTTGACTTATAGTTCATTGATCAAAATGAAACTTGTCACGTTAACTAAGCTCCTTTGGTATTTGATCTTGCACCCAAGATTATACTGAAAGGTGATTAAAACCGAATCGGTTTCAGGCAATTTGGAAGGTGTGCGTCCAACATAAACTGCAATATTGTTCTTCAACTTCAGTTGATCAGGTGAACCACCTCGTGTGCCATGACATATTCCAAATATTGAAGTGGCTTATGCGTTTAGACTATTGAAACTCTCCACACATTGACCGCACATCTTTAAATCTGACGGTCTTTTTCACTTCGGAAAATGGAAATTCGCATGTTTTTTTATTTACCACGTTAGCTGTTTCGACTGTAAGCTTTTCTACTATGCAACGGCAGACAGATTCAATTTTTTCATTGTTCGTTTTGCCACCAAATGAATCGTAGTATTGCATTCCAGCCATTTTGCAATTCTGAAAAAAGCTAGATTGAATCTCTGATGTCGAACACTTTGCGAAAGCATTTGTCTCACAAAGAAGAAATGTAAGTATAAGTAGAATGTTAATTTTCAGCATTTTACATCTCATTTCTTTATTGGAATGCATCACCAATTGCACTATCTTTGATACACGACCAGTTTGTAAGTTGTGGGGTAATATCAGCATTGGAAATTGCACTGTCGTGATATGTCCACATCGCTGGCGGCAAGAAGTTAAGTAGCCGCAATGAACTTATTGAATTGCCAGCCAAGTCATAGAAGTTATGCACATAATATGTCGAAGCATTGTTTGGCCGAACAAAATCGAAGTATGCTCTGCCCTCAGAGGTCGGCGAGTTCACTGAGACAGAACATCGACCAACAACACCTCCACCACTTTGGACATAGTTGCCAACCCAATACTTGTATTTTGGAATGTCTGTTCCGTTTGAATATGTCATGGCGAAACCTACGCATTTGCCACCACCCGATAGATAGTCTGTTTTGAAGACACTCCATCGTTCTTGGTCGGGACGGTAGACTGATATACAGGTTTGCGTGCAGTATTCCATTTTTGGAGTGCAAACAAGGATAGCGTCTTCAGTGCCGTCAATCGGCGTGACCCCATCCAAGCGAACAAGCCTATAAGAAGCAGACGATTTTGATACTGCATTCATTGAACTATTGAAGCCCGTGGGACTTGTGATTGAATTGGAGGTTGAGCTTTCTGAACCATTCTCGTTACACGAGCACATGCAGAGCGAAAGTAAAACGATCAACCATTTTGAATACATTCTTTCCTCCTGCCCTATCTTCCCTGCACGCACATGACATATACAGGTCGGGACTTCAAAAGTTGAAATGCGTCCTCAGTTTTAAATTTGCAAGAGTCACCTGGGATAAGTTTCTTTAAATCAAAGTTGTCCTCTACACATTTACAAACGACCCTAAAACTGTTTAGCATGTGAGGTATTCCTAACGATCTAAGATGTAGACCGTTTAGATTCATACACGAGTGTTCAAAATTCTTTTTTAGGTTAGCTGCATCACATTTCAAGTCAGCGACAGGGGGCGGATTGCCAACAACAATTGGGATCATCACAGAATCTGTTGAGTCTTTTTGACTCGATGGAAACTTTGCATTTTCCAAGATGGCTGCGACGCAATCGTTGGCCTTATCGTTTGGCAGGGGAAAGCCATTGAACATTATTGCCCTTGCTTTGCCTTTTGTTGTGATTTGAAATTCAATACTATAGCGAAGAGACTGGTCGGACTTACATTTTTCAAACTGATTTTTAATGACATTCAATGATCGTCTTACAGCTTCTCGATCAAATTGACCCTTGAAGACAATTCCACTTTCATCAATGTTAAAATGAAAGTCTTCCGCATAGGAACTTGAAGAAAGCAGCAAAATAGTCAAAGTTAAAAAAATGTATTTCATTTTTCTTCACCCTCACCATCAGGAATTGCTCTTTCTATTTTAACCTTCATCCAACCACTGAAAAGCTGTTCTGTTTTAAGTCCGTTGAGAGATTTCGTACCGGACGGCTTTCCTGTTAATAAATAGTCTGTGCTCACCTGAAAGAACTCACCAAGCTTTAAAACGTGATCCAACTGATAAGTTGCCTTTTTGCCCGCAAAGTATGTTGAAAGTGTTGAATGAGGAATTCCAACGGCTTTGGATAGATCCTTTATATTTAAGCCTCGCTCGTCAGCCAGACGTTTTAGAATTTCATGTATCTTCAACTTGCTCATACTCCCTTTATCGGTCATAAATGCATGGAATGGTTCATGTATTTATGATCGTGTGATATATGTTTACGATCTAAGATTGAAATAAAGGCCAAGCTGTTAAGTCCTTATAAAGAGTAGAACTTACGCCATCTCAAAACTGCATCGTGTTGAGCCAATCTACGATCATAGAATTAAATATCTACGAAGACCTCCTCTGATTATCTCATCTTACGCAATGCAGTATTGAAAATCAATACAAAATCGTATGCAATATCAATACAAGACTGGAGTCAATTAAATGAAGAAATCAAAGATATGGGAACTAACAGTAAAGCTACCTCATCCATCAGCTATGCCTAAAGGTGATACCGATCCCTTGTCTACTCGTATACCCACTTCTGTAAAAGCATTCCTTGAAAAAGAAGCTAAATCTGCAGACTTATCTCTTAGCAGTCTCGCTGCCAATGTACTTATTGGATATGCTCAGGCACTTGGGTACAAAGGTGAGACATAGTTTTCAGTTGTATTGATTTTCAATACATTTTGAGGCATGATTGTATCTATGGAAGATTCAAACGCCTTAAGTAAAATAAAGATATTCCGAGGTTCAGAGATTAAATCAGAATCCTCGAAAAGCAGATGGTTGATTCACTCTCTTTTGCCAGCATCAAGTTGTGTATTTCTCCTCGCTGAGCCGAAAGTTGGGAAATCATTCGCTGCACTTGAAATGGCTCTATCAGTTGTTTCTGGTAACAAATGCTTTCAACAAAACCAAGTAATGCAAATAGGTCCAGTGGCTATTTTTAGCGCCGAAGATGCGCCATGGATTATTGCTGAACGACTTGAAGGAATCGCTAGATCAAAAGGTTGTTCCAATTTCGATTTGGAGAACCTCCATATTATTGACCGATCGAATGGGATTTTTCTCGATGAAGAAGAGTCCTTTGCTCGATTGCGTTCAGCACTATTAGAAATCGGCCCGAAGCTAGTTATTTTAGATCCCTTAGCTCAGATACTCTGCAAAACCCAAGAGTCCAATGCACGACAGATGGCAGATGTATTGAGAAAAGTTCGCAATCTTCAAACAGAACTTGATTGCACCATCCTAATCACGCACCACGTTCGCAAAGATGGTAAGGGCAGCATCAACGCTCGCACTAGAGGCTCATCATTAATCGCTAGTTTTTGGGATGGCTGCCTTCTTATGGAAAAATCATTCAACGGCATTGTTCGTATAGAGTCGTCATGGAAGGGATTTCCGACCTCACCTGAGTCCTTCATCAAGCTTCAAAACCACAATGGTGGCTACGGTCCGATAGGAATTGGAATTGAGGAAGGAGCTTAATGAAATACTTGACTGAATCAGTCCCTTTTATTTTTAAACTCTACAAAAAAAATTATGGATCTATCCAGTTAGTACCCATTTGTGACTCCAATCGACCTCATTAGATTTTAGCCCCCCATCCTTTAAAGGAGGATTTTTTGAAATGTGCAATTTACGCAAGATGCTCAACTTCAACAAAAGATCAAAATCCTGATTTGCAGGTCTCCAGGATTAAATCGTTCGTTAGTCACAAGGGCTGGAAGATTACAGAAGAAATTGTAGATCACGGATTCACAGGCTCAAATGATAATAGACCTGGCTTTCATAAACTGATGGAACTGGCTCGATCCAAACAAATCGACGCAATCGTCATCACTAAGTTTGATCGACTCTTTAGAAGTCTAAAAATGCTTCTCTCGACGCTCGAAGAACTGAATCAGCTAGGAATAATATTCGTGGCGGTGGATGACAACATTGACTACAGCAGCGCAAGTGGTCGCCTGATGCTTCAAATTCTTGGAAGCCTCTCTGAATTCTACAATGCCCTACTGAAAGAGCGCACGATCCAGGGACTTGAATATGCTCGAAACGTAAAAGGTAAGCGCCTTGGTGCTCCTGAGAAATTCAACAAAGAACTAATTCTGCAACTTGGTGAACAAGGGAAGTCCTATGTTGAAATTGCCAGACTAATGAAATGCTCAAAATCGACAGTGGGGCGTATTCTTCAAAGACGAGTCCAACAATGGCAAAAATAGCAGTTATTGGAATTCCAGGTGACGAACGTATAATGGACAAAAATGAAAGGTGGGCAAATTGTGAAATCCGAAAAGACTGAGGCTTTATGGCTGGCTATAGTTGACATCATAAGGCTATCTCCAGCACAAGCGTCTGCCTTAGAACTGGAATCACTAGCATACCTATTACTCACGATTTTAGATTACGAAATCTCACCAGACTCTCTTGTCGTCATCTACCATTCTGCTGTTGAGGGTGAAAATTTAGAGTGGCTAATTGATCGTCTTGAGCACAAAAAACCGAAAGCATCTTAGGTTCAGTTGCGTCAAACCTTCCGCTACTTGGGGTGATTCTTTCCGGTTGCATAATTTTCTTCGCAAACCAGATGCCCGTGTACGTTCAAGGATTAGTTGTAGCGAATTCGCAGGAATGGCTGAACCCTGCTAAGCGTGCAGATGTCTGGTGATCAAAACTGCCTTGCCGTATAATTGCGAGGCTATCACTTTGAATTCAGACAAAATCAAAACTACACGTTTTCCTGCTGAAGTTTCAAAATATGCTCAAGCTCTTTCTTGCGCCTTTCCAGATACTGTTTATGCTTTCTCGGCCAACTGCGCAGATAGAAGTTTTCAATAATAAAATCGAGCAATTGATTGGCTGGCTTACCAAGAGCATTGGACATTCTGTCCAAATATTCTTTGGATTGTAGGTCTAGGGTGGTCGTAAACTTTATCTTCTTTGCCATATTGAATTTACCTTGATTGCCATAATCTAAAGAGCAATCTTATATGGCTTTAGAATACCATTATTGAAAGATTATTTTTTTCTAAAAAAAAGAAATGTCTAGCTATCCGCTGAGACGTGGAAAACTCATTGTTAAGTATGCAGAAAGGAGGAAGGCTATCGACACTCCAGAGTCGTGTCTTTACTTCTCTTCGTTCAGCCGCCTTCTCCTATACTGTTCAAAATAAGGAATCATCTTTTTTCTTTGAGATATTGGGAACTTGTACTTTTCTCTTCTGCTCCTGAATCTTAGAAAGAACCGTGATCCATGCATCTATCATTGTTTGCTGTAGTAAGTTTTCATCCTCTTCCTTAACTATAAAAGAATCATGCTTCGGGATTATCGGTTTATTTAGTTGAGCGAATCTGTCAACTACCTCAAGACAAATATCAGATTCAACTTTCATAAGACGAAGGCCTGCGCCACTGAAGAAGTATTCAGCTATTGGCTCATGTCGTCTTGTTATCTCTGCAATCACATCTGGAATTGAAATTCCAAGATCAGTTTTGTATTTGATGCCCTGATCAGCAAACTCTTTTCCAATAGCTTGAGCGGCGGCTTTGCGTGAATCTGCATTGAGTATTATATTCGTGAATGCCTTGCCTAGTTTTCGCTTTAAATCTGGATCTTGAATTGATCTCAAGGTGTTGAGGATATACACGTCCTTGCTTGGCATTGGAGTACCTTTGATTGCGTAAGCAATAGCAGTATGTGTTGAAGAGTAATCAAGCTCCACTGTTGGCCGATCATCTATTAGCAAATCTCGGACAAACTTCTTCTTCCAGTTCTGAATAGATCCTCCTTCAGAGTAAATCCGCCCATGCTTGGAGTAATCAGGACTAAAACTCCGATAGAACCTAGGTGCTTCAATTGAAACAGTTCTTATATTGAATTTTGACCTTTGCAGAACGCTGTCCAATTTATCTAGAACTTGAATTGTTCTTACAACGTCAGGTCTGTCAGCCTCTAAATCATAATAAATCCTAGAGTCGTTTTTATCAGTCTCATAGACGATAGCTCTAATTGCTGATTGCCCTGCTGGCTTTGATCGCCTAATGAAGAGTTCGTTTCCACTTTTGGTTGCCATTCGCTTAAAGAGGTCAAAGTCTGAAGTGGGTAAATAAAGGGACAGCGATGAGTTTTTTTTATTTTTCTTGTTATGGAATCCCCGACGCAAGAGTTTGACGAACCCTATGTTTTTATCACAAAACTCTTTCAAAACCGCCTTCATAATATAAGCAGTTATTTGTTTCGGGTTTGGTCTTGTCCTTTTCTTATAAAAGTCCTCTCGGTGGCCTATTGCTATAGGCAGTTCTTGGAGAACAGACTCAGTGAGATTAGCAAGCAAACAGTTTAGAGCTGTAATGTACTTTTTATTCCGATTCCTGGGCTTAACGCCTGTTCGAGCTTTGGCTTTAAGCTTTGTTCGATTGGCTTCATTGACCATCATTTGAATATCAACAAAAAGATTGCCTTCGACGTGTGAGTCGAGACGCAAAGTAATCATATCTGAACGCTTTAGTTTTCTACTCCCTTTTTGTGATTTTGATTCCATAAATCATTCTCTTGATAAATTTAGTCATCTATTTCTTAATTTTTTAAGCGACCTTGCGCCTCTGTCAGTCGATAATGAACTTTTCCGTTCAAGCTTAATCAACCACCCTCGCTTTTCAATTTCTTGAATTAGATCATCTAAGCTTGCAGAACCTAACTCATCTTTAGAAGATAAGTGTTGTTCTGCAACGCCCTTATCTGTTGATAGCCGCTGCCTCATGCTGGCGTTCTCTTCCATTTTGATTTCGCCCTTGGATAAGTACAAAAGGGTCACCGGAACTTTAAAGGTGTTCATTTGCACTCTCACCGCCTCCAGGTTTTCGTCAGAGGGCTTTGATTCAACGTAGAGGTGCTCACCTCTATTGAAGAAATCCTTCACCCTGAAATCGAGAGTCTTGTTGCTTTCGCCTCTAATCGTCGGGTTGGCTTCAATCTCATATCCGCCAAATTTATTGAGGACCAATAAATGTCCGAGTTTATCTGAAGGTATAATTCCCTTTGATTGCCACTTATAGAATCCAGCGTGAGAGACATTAAACAGTCGCTCTAGCTCCATACCTTTCAGCCCTGTGGCATCGAACAATTGCCTTAACTTTTCAGTGCCGATGAAAACCATATTCCCTTTCGCCATAAACTCCTCTTTCCAGCTACTGAAAGTTTACTCGTTATTTACTTTAAAATCAATAATATGGCTTTGACGTGTATTGTTTTGAGAAATGTCTACCGTAAATTTGCTTTTCGACCTTATGCACAATAAAATAGTTATATGAGTAAACAACTGGTTGTCAAAAATACAAATTTGACTGGTCGGCTAGAAGGTGCCGAACTCGACCTATGCTTGGGGTTGGACCATTGCCCTCGTTGTTATCTCATAGGCATTAGGCGTTTGGTGGATCTCTAATGGAGCTGTTGAGTGGCTCCGCTCAGGAAATCCTAGTCAAAGCTGAATCGGAAAAATCCGAATCGGTAAAGACATGCACCTGCTGTGGGAAGGCTAAGTCACTTAGAAGCTTCCACAAAAACCGCTCAAAAGCTCTTGGTGTCGAATCAGCGTGCAAGGTCTGCGTTCGTAAACAGAAAAAGAAAATACGCCAGAAAGCGAAAAGGAAAAGGCTAAGTACCATCTCATTCACATCGGCTGTCGTTGGTGAACTTGGTGAAGATACTGAAAAAAGTTTTGTGGAATCATATTCAGAAATAATAAGGGACTTACATTATGACAAAAAAATCTGAACTTTCAAAGGCTACACAAAAGAGACTTCTCATCGAGAAAATCGTAGAAGACTGTCGTATTGTCATTGCCAACTATCAGGCCAACTGGAGGCCCCAGAATAAAGAATGGCAGACAATCGAAGGATGTGCTTACCTACGCCTGTCCACAGAGGACCAAGTAACAATTGAAAAAGGCTCCCTAGAGCAGCAAGTAAATATCGCTATAAGCGAAGCCGAAATTCGTAGTCAAGCAGAGCAAGTAAACTATAAAATCACGGAGTTTTTCATTGAGCCAGGGTTAACAGGTCGAAACGACGACCGACCTGAGTTCAAGCGGATGAGTTATGAAATCAAAAAGAAAATGTTTCGATTTGTTGTCATCAAAGAAATATCTCGGATAGCGAGAGACGCAACTATTTGGGAATCCTTTTTTCGCCTCTGTACGAATAATGAATGTGAAATTGTCATCCGAAGTTTTCCATTCAACCCGAACGACCCATCCCAACTTTTTCAACTCAGAATTTTATCGGCTTTTGCACAATATGAATCAGAACAAACATCAAAACGTGTCAAAGAGAGCAATTTTTCAGCGATGATTAACTCTGGAAAATTCAACTCCACTCATCCTGTTTTAGGGCTAGATCAACGCAAAGTCGGAAGCGAAAGGAAGGTTGGCTTTTATACACCTAACAGAGAGGAGTTAAAAACCGTCGAATGGATTATGAGAACTTTCATCAAACTCGGATCGTTTCAAAAAACTCTTGAGGAGTGCAACGCAAAGGGAATTTTGAACAAGCATGGCGAGAAGTTCAAAAAGCACAGTCTCCACACATTGCTAACGAATAAGAAATATGTTGGACTCTGGCAGGTCAACGTGGACAACAAAGATAAAAACCAAAAGAAGCTTATGCCGTACGAAAAATACGAAGAGGTTGAGCTGCCTCATGGGTGTGTCGTTGAGAGGAAGCTTTGGGACGAAGTTCAACAAACAATTGAAAAAGTTTCTAGCGATAAAATCAAAAACACCAAGGTTACAAAAATCTACCTGCTTTCAGGACTCTTGAAGAACAAGGATGGGGAGCCCCTTTCCGGTAGAAGTGGTGTCGGTCAGCACAATAAAGAACGGTATCATTACTATGGCGGCCCAGGAGTTAGAAACATTGGTGCGAAGGTTTTGGAAGACGAAGCCTTCAAGATTGTTAAAGACATCATCAGCAAAAATACTCGCCTTAAAGATGCCATAAAAAGAAGGATTTCAGACTTGAACAGTCGCAATGACCTTCTAAAAAGCGAATCACAGAAAATCAAAGATAAGATTTCATTTCTAAACGATGAGAAAAGTTCTCTTAAAAAATCATTGATTCAAATTACGAAGGGCGCAACGGAGAAAGAAATCAAAGAAATTCGTGATGAGTTTATGAGAAACATTGCCGAAAAGAACCATGAGATTCAGGCTCTGGAGCAAAATCTAAAAAATATAGGAGAGTCTATTGAGCAAGGCGAAAAAGATGGTTTTGATTGGGAACATGTTACTGAGAGCGCAGAGAAAATTCAAAGACTGATAGCGGAAAATGATCCTGTCTCATTGAGAACAGCATATCAAAAATTATTCAAGGAAATCATTGTTGGCGAATTGGATGATAACGGGAATCGGCCACTTCAATTCGTGCTACGAGGAGACGACCTATTCGATTCTGTTAATCGGGCGGCTCATAGTAGCGTTGGAATAAAAATGGCTCAGGAGGAGGGACTCGAACCCCCGACCAAGCGGTTAACAGCCGCTTGCTCTACCAACTGAGCTACTCCTGAACTTAGTCGAGGCCCTAATTTAGGTGATTTGGAATTTGAAGTCAAGAATTCAACTTATTTTTCCCTAATTCCCGTCGGAAAATATTATTTGATATCTTTGTGGCTTAATTTTTTGATCGAAAAACGTAACCACTCTTTACATTGCGTTATTTCAAAGTATTAGATTTTGCCAATTCCATTGGAGTTAGTATGGTAATGCCTTTGATGATTTCTTTTACTATTTGACCCAAGGAGTATCACATTGCACAAATAGAGGCAGTTTGTGCGACATTGAAAAAATGTAGAACCAAGTTTAACATTTCAAATGTAACATCAGTTTGATTTTAAAAAGAAACCTACCCTCACACATAGAATCATCGGTTTCTCCTTGTTAGCTCCATTGATAATTAAACCAAACATCTTGTGGATTCATTTCTTCGTAGTGTATCCATATATTTTCTGGAGGCATTTCTAACGCATCACTAATGGCATCAGCAACGGCTTTTGCTAATGCAGTTTTCTGCTCGTGGCTCCGGCCTGATTTGGCTTTTATGGTGACAATGGGTGAGTTTTTTAAATCATCTTGTCTTTGCGCATAATGATGACTTTCCAGAGGTTGATAGATGACCCAAATATTGTCAATTGAGCATTGCAGAGCACTTGCGCTTTTCATTCGAATATCAGAAATCATTTTTGAAACTGACTCTAAATTGCTTGGCTGTAAAGAAGTGATATTAATTAAAGGCATATAGTGTCCACATTAATGGCAGCTGCCGGGGCGAATGGGACAAGCTGGCAAACCAGAACCCTGGCAGTTTGGATTACAAAGGCTACAACAATGGCTAAAGAACTCCTCCTTATTAATTATTTGGCAATTTAATGGGCCACTTAATTTTTCACCAAAAAGCGAGCTGTTATTTAAAGTGGCAGTAACAAATGAAGCTCCTGTCTGAATGTAAAGAGCGAATTGCCGCTGCCGATCTTTGTAAACTAAAGATTTATTTCCATTTAAACTTTGACCACTTTCTAATACCTGATATTGACCAATTAAGTTGAACGTTCTGGTTAAGTTATTAGATTCAACTATAACGGCACGATACGTTTGATCTGATAATGGAGTTACATTTATAAAATAGTTATTGCTTGCTAAATATAAGGAACATTGAAGTTCTTTTGCACCTGCTGAACCTATAAAAATTAAAAAAATATACAAAATGAATTGTAATTTTACTAAGAAATGATTTTTCATATTCGCTCCTTTTTCTGATAGAGATGAATGTTTATATAGACAAATATATATTGATTTAAAAGTAATAATAACGTAACATATGATGCGTTTATGGAAACATTTGAATTGAGATATTTTTTGGTTGCAGCGGAACTTCAAAGCGTTAATAAAGCGGCTGATCGGCTTGTCATTTCTCCACCTGCCATAAGCAGGGCTATAAAACGACTAGAAGATGAATTAGGTGTGAAGCTTTTTGAAAGAATCGGAAGAAATATTTCTTTGTCGCAGTATGGGAAACAATTGCAAAAAGAAGTAAGCCGTATAATTGGAGATATTGATGATCTTAAAACTCAATTTAAACCTACAGACTATCACTTAGGGATATCAATAATAGGAACTGAATTTAGTCTGTCTTCATTTGTACCAGATATTATTAAAAAATTAGATTCTAAACGACTCCAATTATCACTGGATTTAAAAATGGGTCAAACCTCAAAAGATATTGAACGAGCTGTTTTAGATGGTGAAGCTCATTTGGGTTTAATTACGAAGGCCCCTTCTTCTAGTTTTAAAAAAATCAAACTGGGGGAATATTTCTCAAAGACTTATGTGGGTGAAGGGCATCCATTATACAAATACGCAAAAAAAGAACTGTCAGTTGATGTTCATGAGGTGCTTAAGTTTGAATTTGCTTCATTTTTTGAATCAGTTTTTAACCAAGAGAGCTCAGCCCCGTCTGCCGACGGATGGCGAGATGATAAGTTTAAAAGAAAAATAGCATTAAAAAGTGAAAGTGTAGAGGCTGTTTTGAAATTAGTAGAAGCTGGAAGGTATCTTAGTTATTTGCCTACAGCTCTAGAAAAAGGACGTGATTTTTTGCCACTTATTACTTCTGGATGTCCGTATAAATGTGAAACTGAAGTGTTTTTAATTGCCGATAGAAAATCAAACTTTGGATGGTTAAATTCATTATTTTAGGAAGTAACGAGATTTTGAGACTTTAATCCACTTCAGCAGATGGCTAGAGAATTTTGCCGTCATGACCCACTAATTTCTTCTGGCTTAATTTTCGAATTGATTGGATTGCAAATTGCGACGAATCCAATTCGACGAATTTAGTTTTTAAGTTTTGAACCGTAGGTATGATTTGAGCCCCCACTAAATTTCCACCGTAGTTGATTTTGACCAGCAAGATGAGACCATATTTTTGCTCGTCCATTAAATTAAATCCGGGGGTTGTGGCGAAGTTCCCGAGAGAGTAGGCTATGATCTTTTTCTTATAAATTTCGATCTTTCTTAGAACATGAGGGCCATGGCCAAACACAATATCAGCGCCTGCCTCAATCGCTTTTTTTGCAAATAGATTTATATTGCCTCTTCGTTCCCCGAAATCAAACTCCTCGTCTGGCGGCAGAACCTTTGCTTTTGCCCCCTCTGCCCCCGCATGAATAGACACAATGACAATATCATTTTTATTTTTAGATAAACGAATTAACTCAAATGAAGATTTAAAATCATAGATGTCGTTTGCCCAGGGCGAAGAATGAAAAGCTATGAAAACAATGTTTAGTCCTTGGTATTTAAATTTTGCAACGGTACCCTTTTCACCCGAGTACTGAATTTTGACTTTAGATAGATGTACCTTTGTTTCCTCAAAACACTTTTGTCCATAATCAAATACATGATTATTGGCCAAAGAAAAGGCGTCGATACCCCAGTTTTTGAAAATTTCGCTTACGCTTGAGGGCATTTTATTGAAATAACAAGTAGCTTGATTGCCGCGGCACTCTCTTTTTGCAGATTCGGTATCACAAATGGGTCCTTCCAAATTTCCGAATTTGAATTGTGATTTCTGTAGAACCGCATTTAGCTCTAAAGACAAACTCAAGTCTGCTGCGCTACCAAGAAAAACATCTCCTACTAGTGCAAATGTAATTACAGGGACTTTGATACCTTCAGCGGAAGCTAAGGATTGAAATGCATAAGAATTTAGAATTAGAGAAATTAGCAAAGATCTCATGGGGAGACGCCAATGACATATCGTGAAGGAAACTCCTTCTCTAGGCGGTCACCAGCATATACCTTCGTCATGGCGTAGCGCAGTCCATCGACATCAAAACGGTCCACTTTAATTAGTCGAGTTTCGATGGGTTTGCTAGAAAGAATCTTGCCAGAAAAAATATATTTATTCTCAATTCTCAAGAGATTGAATTCCAATTGAATGGCAGAACCTGTCGTATTTTGAAAAACTAAATCTTTTATGCAAAATGAAACGGTTGCATCAAGACCTAATGGCGTATGGCGCTCTTCTTCGCGATAAATATCTACAGAATGGGAACTTCTTGCTTTTGTCTTCATTCCGGCCAATAGGGCTAGGTGAAATAACATCCCAGACACCTGACAAAGCCCACCTCCGTAATCTTGCATCGTTTTGCCATTTACAATGGCGCGACTTTTTACAAATCCATTGCTTGGGACCGGTCGGCCTATGATTTTCCAAAACGAAAAGACCTGATTCGGTAATAATATAATGCCATTGAGGCGCTCCATGGCGAGTTTGATATTAATTATCTTTTCAGATCCAGAATCGGCTGGCCATTCGTGAAAGGCTTCTGCCACAGTGAAAAGCGATGACTGTTGTATCTTACTGACGGCGCGATCCAAATCTGGATAAATGTTCTTTCTAAAAAACCAAAACAGCTCACACTTTACAAACCGCAATAACGGCATCACGAGTGCCTTCACGACTTTTCCTTAGAACTGAATAAGGACATGGGGTCGATCCTTTTTAAAATTTTTAATTTCCGATGGAGTTATTGGATTTCCACGAAGATCGATGGACTTAAGAGCGCTCAATTTTGTTAGACAGCCTATGGTTTTAATTTTATTTTTTTCGAGCTTCAGATACTCTAAAGATGCCAAAGACTGTAAGGGGCAGATATCTTGAATACCATTTTGACCTAAAAATAAGCGCATGATTTTATTTAAATCTTTCAATTGGCTTACGTCTTTGATTTTGTTGTTTGTTAGATTGAGCGATTTTAACTGTTTAAGTCCGGACAGCGCTGTTAGATCTTGAACGTCACTATTAAAAATAAAAAGTCTTTCTATATTTACGAGATTTGAAATGGGCTCGAGCGAATGAATTGGGTTTTTCTTAATTCCTAATACTTTCAAATGGGTCAACGAACGAAGCGACTCTAGATTTGTTATTTTATTTGTACCCAAATAAAGCTCCTCAAGACCAATGAGTAATTCAATTGGTCTTAAATTTTCAATTTGATTTCTATACAAATTGAGTTTTTTGAGACGCGTGAGACCCATGAGCTCTTCAATGCTCTTTATACTATTATGATGAAAATCAAGTTCTTCGAGATGGGGAAAATACGATAGCCCCTCCAAATCATCAATCTCCATCACTCCCAAATTGAGGTGTCTGTCTTGATTTACTTTAATCTCTAAGCCTTCACATGAATGATTCTGTGTGGCGATTTGAAGTGCTTTAATAAAACTATTTTGCAAGTGTGTTTTGCAAAAGTGCTCAAATGGCATTTTTTTTTCTAAGTTTGAAAATGCCGAGAGCGAAAGAAGAAGAATCAAAACAAATAGGCTCACAATTATGGAGGCCCCAAGCGCGATCTAAGGGAGGCGGGGGCTGCGTGATAGAACTGCTGTTTTTGATCAGTAGATAATTTCGGATAAACTTTTAAAGCCACTTTTTCACTGGCTAAAGTCATAACTACCGGGTCCTTTTTTACCAGGGCCGTAAAAACGGCTTCGTTGTCTAAAATTTCAGGAGCTGCATATTGAACTGACCAAGGTCTGAAACTGCAAACATCAATAATAAATTTTGGATCTTTTTTTAGTCTGTCCGAAGAGTATTGTACTGACATGGCGTTCACGGGCGCAATTTTCTTAAAAATTTCTGGGTTATCCCTAAGTCTTTTAGAAGCATGTTCCATTAACAGTGGGTTTTGAATCGCGGCAGTTAAGACAACCGCCTCGTCGTCTTTTAGTTTTTCAGAAGCATATTTAATTTGTTCAGGCAGTATTTTAAATACTTCTTTAGCGATTTCAGGGTCGTTTTTTACTGTGCTTGAAAACAGTTCATAAATCAGATAAGATCCATGGGAAACAGTCTTTGCAACGAGATCAGAATCGGATTTGTATTTAATCGGCATGGCCTCCCAAAACCCTCGCAAAGTCGAATTCGCATTTAGCCAGAATTTTTTATCGTCAATGACAGATGCAAAATATTTTTCTTGCGGCCCCCACTTTGATTTATCTTTACTTAGGTTCTTCAAAATTGTACTGGCCAAAGCAGACTGAGCCGCATTGGCAGAATCAGGGTTTGATTCCCCCTTGCCAGTCACTTGACTCAGTAAGGCGCGCACTTCTTCTGTTGAAAACGACTCAGCTTCAAAGCTCATGGTTTCAAAGTTTGTGCCTTGGTTGAATCTTTCAAAAAACCAAGCCATACCGAGATCACTATCCATTTTATCTTTAGCACTTTTTCTGTCGAATGCTAAATCAATATCAGCAATGGAGACCCACCCCGAACCAAATTCAGACTCGATTGAAAATCGGCTCCCATCTTTTGATGGCTTTCCCACTTTCACAATGGTGTATTTATAGAGCCTTTTCTCGCTGGCAGATTGGCTCTCAGCGCTTGGATAAATCGGAATATCATCATGAGTGGCCAAACCCAAACCATCTTTTTGAACAATAGGTTTTGCTGGTACCTGATTTGAGACTGCCGTCGACGCATTTTTCGCTGCAGGCGCCATTTTTCTGTCGTCGGCCCAAGAGACTGAAACCACGCTCGTGATCGTCAAGAGACTAATGATTATAAGAATCTTACTTCGTGTGGTATTTTTTCTCTCTTTTTGTCTCTTCTCTTGTATTTTCGCTTGAGTCTTGTTGTCGAATTTTTTCAAGAATTCCCTCCGCTGATAGTAAGTTAAGTCCATAAGTTTTTGTCGGCACTCTCGGCTCAGTTTTTATCAATAATTGAGCGTAATAGGCAGCACTTTTTTTGTCACCTAAAGTGAGCGCACATTGGGCCAAACCAGAAATAGAGCTGAGATGCTGCGGAAATGCCATGTGAATATTTCTATAAATTTCTTGAGCATGATAGCAGTCACCAGCCAATAAAAATGATTTGGCTGAAATTTTAAGAGTATTAAAGTCAGGATTTAACTCCATTGCCACTTTGACATAAGGTCCTGGGTCTTGAGTGGGCAAACTATTGACCGCAACAAATGCCAACCCCAGCCAGGCATCCGAGTGATTAGGGTACCGTTCAGTTAATTTTTCAAATTGGCTTTTGGCGAGTTTCAAGTCTCCTGATCTCAGAGATTTATAGCCGTTTGAGTAAAGATTTTCTGCCACACAAAAGTGAAACAGGCTTATACAAGCTGCAGCCATGAGAATCATCAAACCGCCGTTCACTAGAGGACGGCTCAATCTTAATTTCACGGGTCGATCATTGAAAAATTTTGAGTCCTCCGTTAAAAACTCTTTTTTTAAAGTGAGGCCTAAGCCAATGGCAAAAGAAGCGACACTAACCGGTGACAGTAAGACTACGGTGTAAGTTAATTTACCCATCAGCAATAAAATAAGGCCACTATCTACTTGATCTGCTTCAACCTCTCTCGCTCTGAATCGCTTATAAATGCGAAATAGTCCGATGAAAACGAACAGCGAAGAGACTAAGCCGGGTAACCCCATTTCAGCAAAGGAGTTTATAATTAAATTGTGGGCTTCATCAATAGCTCCAGCAGTGTCTCCCAAATTGGTTCTTAAAATTGGAAAACGCGCAAAAATTTCAACCAAGGAGGTTAAATAATATTTTCCAAAGTTTCCTGTTCCTACCCCCCAGGGTAAATGATCCAAACCCATTTTCAGGCCAACAAACCAAATCAGCAAGCGCCCGCGAACAGATTGGCTCAGTAAGCTTATGGTGAGAATAGCAAAAGTCGCCGAGGACCAGTAGGTCTTTGGAAATCGTGAAAGGAGTGGCCTTCCCCAAATCAAGCAGAGCAAAAATAATGTTCCTTTACTTTGAATGATCCATAACCCCGCAAGAATCAAAATCGCGCCAGTTATAAAGAAGAGATTTTTTTCTTCTTTTAATTTTTGAGCGTAAGGGAATTGCAACAGCAAACCTACACTTAAGAAAGTGGCTAGGAACTCTCTATTGCCAACGAGTCCAGAGCTACGCTTGACCTCAAAACCAATATTCATGTTTTGCCAAAACTCAGGCCAAATCAGTTGAGCCGCAACAACAACTGCCTGCAAGACTGCCATGGAAAAAAACCAGCTTCGCAATTTATATGCAGACACTGGATCTAAGCACATTGTGGTTACAAAAAGCACAAGGCCTGACATTAAAAATGTCCAGGTCAGCGAAGCACTCCCACCGAGAGTACTGAATAAAACGACTATCAAAAAGTAAGACATTATTAAAATAGAATTCAGCCCTGAGAAAAGGGGCACCACTATTTTTAATTTTTGGTTCTTAATTAGAAGAATTGAGCAAATGCATGCCCCTGCCACAAGGATAATGGCTTTGGCCGTGAAATAAACTTGATGAAGAGCTGGCAGAACCACCATCGAAATCAAGAATATATTTAGGGCTAAAAATGCTACCATTCCCAAAGGCCTTCTAATGGCAAGGATGGATTCACAAATATTTTGGATAATTTTTCATGTAAATTAGCGTGTATAGAACCATTCCCAAGATCATCTAAGCCTTTTCTCACTTCGAAATGCACATGATTGTACACATGATGTGTTTTTTTGAATTCTTCTCGAGTAAAGGTGCGGGCCAACATGGTTTGAGAATTGACAAGATCGCCTACAGAAACAGCGAGATCTTTTACGTGTGAATAAGCACTATAAAAAATGGTTTTGTCTTTTTTAAGGTGTCTGATGAATAAAGTCGACTGCGTCTTTAAATTTGAGATCATAACGACCTGGCCGTCAGCAGGAGATAGAATACTTTCCTCATAGGGCGTAGGGATATCTATGGCCGTATGAAACCTCTCACCTTTTCTTTGTCTTCCGAATTGTCCACTGACAGGGATGTTTTTTTCTAAATAAACTTTCCCTCTTAAGCTTTTTACTGGCACCAAAAAAACATCCGCAGTGCTGACAAGGCCGCTTTTTTCACTCGGTTCTAAAAACAAGGTACGGTCGGCTATTTTAATTTTAAAAGCCCCTTGATCATTTTGCAGAGGACATACGATAGGACGATGGGAGTAACTGATGATTCCTTCAACAGAGACAGAGCCGTCTTTGAATTTATCTAAAATGAGCACATGACTTTGGTCGAGCTTAAAGAAGAGCTTATCATTCTTGCAATCTGCTTGCAGAAAAATCTTTCTCTTAATAAAACTCGAACGGATCTCTGATAATAAAAAATATTTCTGCTGTAGGTGATTGCAAGGGAATAGGTTTTTGGATTGAGCCTCCGCGCACGTGAAAAAAAAAGTGATGCTACAAATAATTATAGACAAAAAATGCGTGGAGCATAGAATATTTTTATTCATTGCCATCAATAAAATAGGAGAGACATAACCTTGTCAACTTTATCAAAATCCCGATGGGTATTATTTGGCGTTGTTTTTCTTTGCAAGGTATTGGGCTTAGGTGCAGAGCTTAAAAAGATTCAAAACTCGATGGCCACGCCAAAAGAGGTCGCCGCTCCTATCTCTTGGGGCAAAGATTATGAAACTCTAAAGTTGCAATTTCACAGCGTTAGAAAACTCCCAAATAAAAAATTATTGATTGTTTCCACAGGGACGACGGCCAGCGCCCCGCTGACGGCCCTTTTTTTTGACCCTGTTGCTGAAACAACTTCACGCCCCATTCCCTATCCAACCACCTTAGAACCTAATTTCGAGGGTGTCGTTGGTTTCAAGATTAACGACCAAATCCTAGGATTCACCAATCTTTCTCAAACGCCTTATGGAAACGTGTACGGTAGCGTGACAAATAGGATTGTATTTTGGAATGCAACGAAAAATAGCTGGGCAGCCGAAGCTATTGAGTTTGACAGCAAATCGCAAGCGGCACTGCCAATCATCCGTCACCGAAAAGGCACTGATGAAATTGTCTTTTTCAAAGGCGAAGGGGTAGATACTCTTGGAAAAAGCATAAAAATTCCTGGCATACAAATAAACGTTACAGGACGTGTTGTGCTGGCTGATGGACGTATCGAGGAAAGTAACTCCCTCGGGCACCTTGTTAGAGCGCGAGTCAATTTTGATACCAGTACCTTTGCCGACGGCAGAATCTTTATTGTCGGTGGGAATGAACTCTCTTATTCAGGGGGAGAAAACGGAGATTACAGAGACTTAGTCACTGCAAAAACAGCAGAATTCTATTCTCCAGAGAAAAACATTTGGTATGAAACTCCGCCACTCCCGAGCGAAATCACTTCTGCTAAAGCCTATAATCTGAATGAGAAAGAGGTTCTCGTTGTCAATGTTATTAGTGGAGTAGGTTTTATCTGGTCATTTGCTACCAAATCATGGACATCTGCTTTTGATCTTAAGAAAGAGGTTAGCCGTGGGCTGATGCTTTCAAATGGTAAATTTATAGCAACCGTTGCAGGTGAAAAAAGTGGTTCCGAAAAAATGTTGATTTGGAATCCAACCACTAAACAAATTGACTACAAAGAGTCCCCATTAAATTTTAACAAGGGAACAAATTTAATTGAGATGGAGGATCAAAAAGTTCTTGAGACCCAGCCTAGTGGGGCTATCATTTGGAATTTCAAAGACGATTCAAGCAAACTGCTTACAAAAACAAAATAAATCTTTGTGAAAAATCGACTGGCAACTAAAGCCTACATCACCATTCTTTCTATATGCTTGATCGTGGCCTTGTTTAATTTTTTTATTAATCCATATAATGCTTATCTCATAACTAATTCCGAAGGAATTGATCTAACTAATTCCACAGGAATTGAACTTACCAGATCCGAAGGAATTGATGCCTATAAAAACTATCCCGTAATGGCGCCACTAGGGAAAATTTCTCTATTGAAGAAAGTCTCTTGCCAGCGAATTTTGATAGGAACTTCACGTGTGGAATTTGCACTTAACCCATTTGACCCTCATTGGTATGATATGGTGACTTGCAATCTCGGTCTTTCTGGCAGTTCCATAGGCGATCAGGTGAAAATGATTGAACTAGCGCTTGAAAAAACAGATGTAAGAGAAGTGATCTGGGCTCTCGACTTTCAGTCTTTCGCAAAAAATCACAAGCATGTTTTAAAAAAAAATGAAATCACCTCGCTATTATCATGGAGCGAAACCAAAGAAAGTATCAAAGTGGTGTCTCGATTTTTACAAGATATAAAATCAGGCTACGACAGTTATGGTTTCTTAGCGATACCTCCGTTAAAGGCGCTCGCACTGACTCGATTTCAAAATGACGTCAAACAATACACGTTAGATCAAAATATGTATCTTGATTACCGACTCGATAAGGAAGTGATTTCAGAAGTCTCAAAAATTAAAGACCGACTACTCAGCAAAAATATTAAAATTCATTTTTTAGTGTTGCCTGTTCATGCTGCCCATTTTCAAATTAGGCACAAAATGCAATTAGATGCCACTTACCAAAAATGGATTTTAAACTTGATTCAATATTTAAAACCTATCTACATCTCGGCTGAAGTCACGTTCCCTAATGATGAACCCGTGCCCCTTAATTATCAAAAAATGCGCTGGTTTTGGGATACCAACCATATTACCAAAGAGTATGGAGCGATAATCATAGCCGACTTCTATAGTCAAACGCACTCGGTGGGCACGTTTATTTCGAGTCCCGAAAATTACTTAAGGCTCAATGAAAAATCACAAGATTTGCTACAAAGCTGGGCGAAAAAAAATGAAAAGCTGCTCACCACGATAGGTTTAAAATGATCTTTCACGGACGTATTTTTTTGTTAATTACTTACCCCTTATTGTGCCTTCTCTTTCATTTCCTCCCCAAATTTCGTTTACAAATTGTTATACTTTTTTCGCTTTCGCTCGTTGCGATCAACGGGAAACAAGATTTATTTCTTTTAATGTTTTCAATCCTCATCAATTATTTTTTTTCAAGAGTGGTCTTAAGTTCCGATGCAGAAACCAAAAAGAGATGTTTTTACCTCAGCCTGGTTTTTAATGTTTCTCTCCTTTTAATATGTAAAATTAAATATGACGATTGGCTGGCTGGTGTGATTCCATTGGGTATTTCGTTCTACACCTTTCAACAAATTGGGTTTCAATACGATCTTTTCAGTAAAAAAATCAAACACACTCTTTTTTCTGAGTATTTATTTATTATTTCTTTTTTCCCCCATTTGGCGGCAGGGCCCATTGTCGCATACAAAAATCATTTGGCCCAGATTCGTTCGGAAAAATGGAAGACTCAGCCTCTCTCTTTGACATTGCCAAATCTGAGTCTTTTAATTATTGGGCTCGCAAAAAAAGTTTTAATCGCAGATCAAATCTCGCCCCTTGTGTCTCAAGCTTATTCTTTAGCTTCAAATTTACATTCGCAGCTCAATCTGGAGCATTTTTTATTGAGCACCTTTGGCTATGGGTTTGAAATATATTTCGATTTCTCGGGATACTCAGACATAGCCATGGCTCTTGCTCTCATTATTGGGATAGAACTCCCTATAAACTTTAACTCACCCTACAAAAGCCAAAATATCATCGTATTCTGGCGACGTTGGCATATTTCGCTTTCTTCATTTATTCGTGAATACTTTTACAATCCTCTTCGTGAGCGTTTTGAAAGCCTCTACTCCAAATTCATTATCATTTTCTTTGTTATGGTCATTGTTGGCCTCTGGCATGGTATTGGATGGATGTTCTTATTCTGGGGTCTCGCTCACGGTATCTTGTTGGCAGCAAATCATTTTTTTAATCACCTAAACTGTAGAATGCCGAAATTTATTTCTTTTCTATTAACCTACGTGTCCGTAAATCTATTGTGGCTTTTATTTAACAATATCAATTCGAGCTCGGTCTTACGATTACTTCAATCCGCACAAAACCCAGTCATTACAAATAAAAGCTTCATATTGGCGGTTTTATTTTTGGCTGTTACCAGTGCCCCCAACTCAATAGCTATTTTTGACTGGGTTCACACTCAGTTCGAAAACCAAAGAAAGTCTCTTCGGTCGCTTTACTTACTTTGTCTTATCATGATAGGAATCTTAGTTATTTTATTTTCTGAAGACCAAAATGAATTTATCTACTTTAGATTCTGATCCATATAATGTTGAAACGTCGAATAATAATTGGCTTTCTCACAATTCAAAAAACCACTTTCTCCTTGCCTGTGTAGTATCGTGTTCCTTTGCAAAGGTAGTCACTTTCTGCTAGATAGTAAAGAATTCCTTATTTTATGATACTAGTAGCAGCTTCTAATACTTTTTTTGCTAATTCAAGTGCTGATTTAAGATCATCACTATCAAGCTCAAAAGTACCTTCTTCATATCTTCGAACCGTGGCATACTCGGTTAGTTCATTTAAACCAGGAAGACTAGAGAAAGCTTCTTCCTTTATTGGAAGTAGCTAAAACTTCAGCTGTTTCATAATCTCCTTTAGCAATTTTTAAAAGCTCGTAAGCATATTCTTTTTTAAACTTTTGCTCTTTGATCATAAACAATTTTCCCTCTATTTTTTATTTCCCAACAAACTCCGCCAATATCAGCTTTTCGTTGAAAATCACTCATCTTAAAGAATAATAAATCCAAATGAATATCAGGAAATAATTTCATATTTAAAATATGTTTTTTTTCCTTTTTCGAATCGATATCATCAAAAAAAATGATGGCAAAATCAAAATCTGAAGCCATTGTCATTGACATATCTGCAGCACTACCAAATAAATAAATTAATACAGGATTAGAGTTCGAGGTGATTCTTTTAATCACCTCCTGAGAGATTTCATTGACGTCTTCTTTAGTCAGATTTGATTTTGTTAATTTAGAAGCAAGTATTCCCATTCCGGATAGCTTAATGAATTTGCCTTATTTGTGCAATTTTAAATTAATTCTTCACTCTTTAGAGGTTATCGTGGTAAAAACTATACTGGGGGTTATTAAAATGAAACAAAAATTACCGACAATATCACGCTATTTACTTGGCCTTATCTTTTTGGTTTTTGGAGGTGCCGGGCTCTTTAATCTCATTCCTCCGCCACCAAATATGCCAGAAAAACTAATGACCTTTATGAATGGACTGATGGCCACTGGTTATTTTTTCCCGCTATTAAAGGGCACAGAAACGCTGAGTGGACTTTTGTTACTACTTGGGGTCGCTCCGGCGCTTATCCTTATCATACTCGCACCGATAACTTTAAATATCATCCTCGTTCATTTATTCTTAACTCCCGGTTTGGAAAACCTAATAGTGCCTGTGGCAATAGTTGCACTCCATTTAGTTGCAGCCTCAAAATATAAGGAAATTTACCTCCCGCTTTTTAAAAAAAATAAGAATTAAAAATGCCCTTCAGATTAAGAAGGGCCTTTTTTGTGAATATATTTTGTTTAGGACGATAACTACGATTTAGTTCAGATCAATAACTTTAAGACTTCTTTTCAAATCACTTGTTGAGAAGAATATTTGCTTTGCAACACCTACTAAATCAGTTAAGGGAAGAGAACCAAAATGTCTAGAGTCTGATGCATGACTTCTGTTATCGCCAAGAACAAATACTTGACCAAAGGGGACTTTAAAAATCTCATCTTTTAATAACTCATCTTTTTTCCATAACGCAGGATAGATTTCACCTGAATCAGCCATTTCAAGATTCGCTTTGTGATCTTTTAACAAGTCGTTAAGCTGACGACTTCCCAAATCAGTTGTTTCACCTTTAGAGATTGATTTTCCATTGACAAGAACATCCGTCGACTTAATTTCGACAGTATCACCTGGTAATCCAATAATGCGCTTAATATAGGTTGTCGTTCGATCGTTAGGATAGATAAAGGTGGCAATATCACCTCGTTTAACTGCCCGTTGGCAGCCAGGACAATTAATAGCTTTTGAAACAAAAATATAATCCCCCTTAATCACATTTGGACTCATACTCTGCGAAGGAACGGTATAGAATTTTACCAGATGAGCTCCTGTTTGAGCTATGTGAAAGTAAAAAGAAGTTTCTGGATTCACCTTCAAAAGAATGAAGCGAAAATGAGCTTAGATGGAATCACTTTCAAACCTCTGCATGAGATCATTACAGGAAGCTTCACTGCGGAGGCAGGAACCAATTCTATAGGAGTGCCTGTAAATGCAATTAACATGGTACTCAAAGCCTCTCTAAAATAGAATTCTTGTGCGTTTCAAAAGATTCATCCAGATTTTGGGGCCACTATATATTGAGTTTCACGAAGGACGCAGTTGTCTGGGTTGGTAATGGCTGTAAATATTTATGTATCCAACAATCTCAGCATACGAATCAAGCGACTGCAGAATTGAAATTAAAACGAAAAAATTTCTAGTTTGATTGCATTAAGTTTTCCCATCAATAAGCAGTCCAAATAGACCTTCGTCATGTATACGGAGTCCTGATTTTTGTTTAAAATAAAAGGACGATTAAAGCTTTCATGCTGACGATTGTTTTTGTGCTTCCTCTTTGTCTTTTTTCTCAAGAAAAACCACCTGTTCATGTTGAAACAGTATCTGATCTCAACAGCGCCGAAGTCTCTATGGCCTATCGTTTTATGGTTGCCGATTTTTTGAAGTCAGGTGGTGAAGGCCGAACCTTTTTGGTCAAGACAGACGACAAGGACGTCGCTGGATATTATTTTGCCGTGGATAAGCTTCCTTCATCCTTTAATATCAAAGGAGTCTCTCTTTTTACGAGAGATCCAAAAGTTCTTCAGGGGTTGAAGAATGCACAGAAAGGAGGAGTGCCGCTTTTCCTCGAATCAATCGACCATGACGTTGATGCGCAAGTTTTCGGAGACGACGAACTTGGCAGGTCCCTTCGGTTAGCGGCTTTTCCAAGTTCAAAAGCGAATCTATTATTGTCGGTCTCCCCAACAGCGACGGAAGATGTTCTTATTCACGAAATGGCCCACATTAAACATAAATCCACATCACATGCATTTTCTATTTTTTTAAATTCGCACAAAGAAACCTTGAGCGAGGCTCAACTTGGTATAATCAGACGGGCTTTGACTGAGCTTGGTGCTTATCAAGAACAGTATGAGACGTTGGAGACAATGAAGAAGCAAGGGCGGGTGAACATGTTGACAGTCATCAAAGATTCCTCTGGACATCATGTTGAGTTAGCTAGCTTTAATGACATCTATAAAAAGCGAATGAAAGAAATACGGGCCAATTCAGGAATGTTTATAGGTCTTATAGCTTCGAAACTTCGTAAATTACCATCTCCCGTCCAATGCGCAGTGATCGACCAGGCCAGAAATTTCATCAAAGGAATGGGGGCTATAGAGTCTGATCTTGTTGGGGAATTTCCGATACAAAGATGCCCGACGGCCCTCCCTACCAACAAAAAAGATAAACCGGGCGTTCGGTAGAATTCATGTCCATAAAGCATTTGATCAGCTAACACTTCATCTTGGGGTTCTAAAATCCAAAGCATTTAAGTTTTTTGAAGCCTTAAGCGCTCTTGTTCCGTTCGCAGGTGCGAACACCCTTGAAAGGTAGACCTCCTTGATCCGGCCAGGTATGTGGACACAATGAATATTGCTCGTTATAATGTAAGCATGAAAGATTATTATCTAATTGCCTTGATAAGTATAATTACTTCTTTTATTTCTTTTAGAGTTCTTGCCTGTAAACCTTCCCCTCCTGCAATCATTAATTTAGACGTTAATAATTACTATACTGATAAAAAATTCTCTATTATCGATCAGACCCGTAAAGAAAAACATGATGCAGCCGTTAAACCAATTGAAATTTACATACAGTTTATCTCTAAGCAGAGTGATGAATATATGCAGGCTCCTAAATCTAAAAAACAAGCGGGATCATGTGCTCTAAAATGGATTTTTGATTGGGCAAGTTCCTCGGCCTTAACTGGTGAAATGAAAACAGAGCAAGCGTTTTACGAACGCAAATGGATGCTTACTGGAATTGCTCTCGTTTATGCAAAAGTACGAGAAATATCAACGACAGATGAAAAGTACAAAATAGAAAACTGGCTTTCAAAATTAGTCGATCTTACGATTCAGCATTCGGAACTTCAAAAATCGCCGCGAAATAATCACTATTATTGGGAAGGATTGGCGGCTGGAGCTGTTGGTAAAATCACTAATCAAGACAAGTATATTAATTGGGCTTCGAAGGTATTTGCTTTTGGAATGAATGAAATTCAAACAGATGGCTCTCTCCCTAAGGAAATGAACCGTGGACAAAGGGCGCTTCATTATCATTTATTCTCGGCGGCACCTTTGGTTTTTTTATCTTCAATACTCAACAGCAATTCCCCAAAGTTGAAACTCTTGGTTGATTTTACTTTTCAAGCTCTTACAGATCCCTCCGGAATCTCCAAAATGTCTGGCGTTTCTCAAGAAACTGAAAAAGATCGTGATATGGCATGGCTTGAAATCTATTTACGACGTAATCCTGACATAAAGATCGAAAAGTTTCTAAAACCTAAGCGTCCATTGTCATATAATAAACTTGGTGGAAATTTAACTCTAGTAAATCCTCTTGAGTGTCCTGCCGGCTACTGTAAATAAACACTTCATTAAAATCAAAACGCAGTTCAGCAAGGCGCAGTCTAAAAAGCGGAGCCTTTATTTTTACGAAAATTAATTAGCATTTAAAAGATACTGAAAGATTCAGACTTAACCGCCCGTGCTGACAATCGGAACTCCTACTTTTCTTTACATTGCCACAATATCGCATTATCTTTCAGGTATGAAATCATTATTGTTTTTACTTAGCAGTATAATAGTAACCTTTCCTCATTTCGTTTTTGCTTGCAGATGCAATTTTGAGTACTTGAACAAACTGATTAAAGATCCAAAAAATAAAAAATGTGCCCGAACAAAATCACATCATTTTCTAGTAACAAAATTGCAACCTCCTGAGCCTTCACAGACAGTGGGTTTTTTTTGTAGCTTCAAGAGGTCACCCTATAAAGGAAATCTATGACGAACGCGCCAGGATCCCTAATCAACTGCAGCACTTCGTCATCAACCAACCTTTTGCTATTACCGCCCTCATTCGTAAAACTATGTATATTGTTAAGTTCATGCGTTACGATAAAATAGGCAGACTCGAAGGCGCTTCTCCGATCATTCAAAACGGGCAAAGTATTTCGATATTCAAAATAATTTTTTCGAAGTTTGGATCGTTTCTCTTTAGTGATATCAAATCGCGAATTAAGACAAACTTCATTTACGATATGTACTTCTTCGTGTCGAAAAAAGTGATCAGGGTACATTTCAATTGCGTCTATTATTGATTTTTCACCGATCAATCCTTTAATTCCAGTGTCTGATCCAGACATTGAATTTATTGAAGCTATTCCAACGCGTGTATCAACTACTGGGATGGAAACTCTTTCTGGAAATACCCTTTGAAACGTGTTGTGCTCCATAAACTGAAAATCAAGCAATGCCCTAGCAAATTCGCTTGAAGGTTTATACTTTTAACCACTGCCCAAAGTCTACTTTTCGACTGCCAACACTTGACTTCATCACTGCCAACACTTCATTGTAGTATATAACCATGAAATTATTTTGGGAAAATCAAAATTGGGAGAAAGAAGATAGGCACTTTTTGGGGCTAAAAAATATGCCTTTTGAAAGGGTTTTTCCTGCTATTGATTTACGTACAGGTTTATACTCTATCAGGGGGCCAAGGCAAATTGGGAAAAGTTCTTGGCTTAAGAAACTTCTTAAACAAGCCTGCAATTTTTCTTCGCCTAGTGAATGCTTTTTCTTAAGTTGTGAGAATTTAACTGACTTCAAAGATTTAGCGGAAACGTTAACGCTTTTTAAGAATCGTCGTTACATTTTTTTAGATGAAATTACTTTTGTAAAAGATTGGGCTCGCCCAATAAAGCATTTGATAGACTCTGGCTATAATGGAACCATCATTGTTACAGGATCTAATACTTATGATCTGCGAAAGGGTGTTGACCGGATGCCTGGTAGAGAGGGCTTTGGTGAAGATCTTTTCTTGCTGCCTATGAATTTTCAAGAGTATTTAAAAGCACGAAAAGATGCGAACTGGAAAACCTTAGCAAAGACCGAAGCCCTAGAGAAATATTTTCGCATCGGTGGTTTTCCGCTTGCCATTGCGGAGGCCGGTGAAGAATCCACTAAAACTAGTAAGACAGAAAAGCTTATTGAAAAATGGATTCTTGGCGATATTGCTAAAATCGGAAAAAATGAAAATTACACCAAGGAAATTATTTCCCAAGTTGTGCAAACGATGACTTCAACTATGAGTTCCCATAAACTAGCTCAACGAACGCAAGTTGGCTCTCATCATACCATTGCAGACTACCTTCAAGTGCTTGAGGATATGTTTATAATTAAAACTTTGAATAGCATCGATCCAGATACTGGCGCTTTTAGGTTTAAAAAAGAAAAGAAATTTTATCTAACAGATCCCATTTACACAAAACTTGGCCTAAGATGGCTGGGGCTAGATACCAATGATATCGAAAGCCCACAGCTCGCAGAGCAAGTAGCACATGAACACCTGAGTCGAAAATATGATAGGTTTGGATTATTAACTTCGGCTAAAAACGGGGAAGTAGATTTTTTTGCCTATAAAAAATGGGCGGTTGAAATTAAATGGTCAGATATTCCCTCAAACCTATCAAATGCATATAAAAATTTAGTCGTGCCTAAGAAAATCATATGGGCTAAAGAAAACTTCTTAAATAATTTTGATTAGAACTACAAAAGCGAATAGGAACTTCAAAGCCCGAATTGTTCAATCCCAGCATCTAGTGTTCATGTGCAGTTGTTAAAGGTAGTCCATTAAAGACGATTGAAAACTCAATTTACTTGCCATATGTAGGAAATTATCAAGATCAAGATGAGCGTCCCTGCAAAAACTCTATGATGTTTGAAGCATTTGCAGATAATTTTGCTCGGGAGGCATATTTTGCTTTGGCAGGAACCAAACCATCCTTAGACTCATTGACTGAGGCGACCTTACTAATGTGCGAAGATATTCTGATTCGTCGATCCAAGCCCTACTTGGATAGAAGAGACTTCGATGACCATCCCAGTGGACAAAATCGTTTAAAAATGTTTTTTTCCCATCCTTTGATAGAAAAACTATCTGGATGTAAGTCTAATTACAAAACAGAAAAAGGATATGTTTTAAGGTGCCAGTGAATTTAAAACTATTTTTTATCTTAAGTTTTATTTTGGTAAATGCATACGCAGAAAAAAACAGCGCATGTAGAACTATTTTTTTAGTCAGAGGGAGGAGAGGAAACACGACAATGTCAAATTCGATTTCTTACTGCAGTCAAAATAAGAATTTAATTTCACTTGAAGTTAAGCTCCAAAATTTTCCTAAAAAAACGATTAGTATTTTGACTACTGATTTTATTGAAATAAAAAAACAACTCAATAGTATAAAAAGGAGTATTATCAAGAATCCGCAAGTTTGCAAAAAAGACAAGGCTCTATTTAATTACGAAGGTTTGTTCTTAAGTATTTGTTTTGAAGAAAAACAATGGAACTACATTAAACAACTGGAAGAAATGTCCACTTACTTACTGAATGAAAAGTAGCGCCAGGCAATCTATGAAGAGCGCGCTTTGAATTATTAACCTTTTTTTCAAAGACCGCTTCTATCAATAAATTTGTAAAAGCGGTTTCAAAAACCTCAGAACAAAAATATTGCGATCAGTTGAAAATCATTTGGTTCTGGACTTACAATAGTCTCAGTAATTAAACTCAGATTTCATGGAGGTAAATTATGGAAAGGCTGATTTTTGCTATTGGTATGCTCGTTGGAATTAATGCTCTTGCTTGCGTTGATGTAAGTGGGAAATACTATGACCTAAACACTACAAACCATAGCAGATATGAATTTGTTCAAACTGCCTGTAAATCCATTAAACTCATCAGATATGATGATCAATCATCCACTCCGAAGTACCAAACTGAATGGATAACCGATGGGATTCCAAGAGAGATAGTCGATTCCAATTATCCGGATATGGTTTACGCTCAACAAATTCAATTTGTCGATCAGAAGCTCACTTTTAATTCGAGTTCTTTTGATAAAAAGACGGGACACTTTAAGATTTTCACTCGAAGCGAAATAACATTAGAATCTTCCGGGGCTCTATTAATAGTGCGATTTATAGCCCATGATACAAACGGACGCATTGTTGATCAGTTCGTCAATTACTATCAGAAAAATTAATCTGTTTTCAAAACTCCGTCGTTAAATTCACATCACTTTTCAGCAAGGCTCATGCAAAAAAACGGAGCCTTTATTTTTACAAAAATTAATTAGTACTCAAAAGGTTCTGACTCTGCTGCTCATGCCAGCAGTCAATGTATTTGAGTTTTGTGGACAGATTGTATTCTTAATGCTGTACTGGATTCATTCGAAATGGGGGTACCTTGTGAAGAAATTTATCTTTTCATTGTTTTGTTCGTTTATTTTTTTAAGTTTAGTTGCTCAAGCAGCAATGCCACTAAAAATTTCGTGCAACGAAACGTTCGAAGGTTTTCAAGTCACTGCATTATTTGATTCAAGCGCCCCACTCTTCAGATCTAAAATGGCAATTGATCCTCAAAACCCTACTGAAAGTAAATATATAGATAGTGATAATGTTTGTGGGGTCAATCTCAACTTCACGAACAATTGCCAAGGCGAAGTTAGATATTATCAGAGCGACGTCGGTTACGTCTTCAATTGTAATAATGGAGTCGAAGGAGAAGCAGTTCTCAGTGCTGAGCAGTTAACTTTTTCTTGCTCTGGCCCTGGTGTTACAGAAGATTTTCAAGATTTGCTGTTCTTCGGTTGCAAAACAACCAATTTCAGCTTTTGAAAGGCTGATATTGGTAGTTTTCTGGGTAAAAAATTGAGGGAAAATTATTTAAGAATAAAGAGCAAAAATTCAAAAAAGAATATGTTGTGTTAATAATCTTTATTTTTATTTAGGAGTTTTCTTGGATATCTAAATATGGAAGTTTAACTTATTCGCAGTTTGGAAAGGAATTTCCAGTCAGTGGGTTAACGAAAAAAGTTTAGTTGTAGAGACTTTATGTCTGAACGCTTCGATGCATGTTGATTTAAACCCTGATGGTCCAGCTCTCTTGAATGAGTTGCAGTGGGTTCAGTATATCCTGGATACGTCTGCTTCTGTTAAAGAGGCTATTTCTCAATCTTCAAAAATTGATATTCTCCCTTTATATAAGAAAGTTCATTATTTTGTTTGTGATCAGGCAGAGTGTGCTAGCTTCGAGTATTTAAACAAAAATCTAGTTATTAATCGAACTCAGATTAAATTATCTCCACAAGCTGTAACAAATAATCTCTAGATGGGCCCGAATCTGTTCTCGCAGAGCAAAATTATTACAATTAATTCAAATAGGACAATCATCTTGAAGAAATTTACTGTAAATGATTTAATTCAAGCAGCGTAAGGGAAGATTATGTTTGAAAATAAAGAACCAAAAATCAGATACAGTAATGAAAGGTTTGTAAAGCCAAATGATTTGCAAAATCTTTTACTAGATGAATTATTTGAAAACTTTGAACAGCCTGAGCTTTTTTCTTCTCGATTTATTCTAGAACCCATTACGGAGTCTCATAAAGTAGAATTATATCAATTTTTTAATGATTTAGAACTTTATCACTTTGTCCCCTTGGATCCTCCTACTTTAGAACAACTAGAAAAACGTTGTTCTCGGTGGATTACTCGTCGATCTCCTGATGGTGAGGAATTATGGCTAAATTGGGCGGCTCGAGATAATCAGAATAGAGAGATTGTCGCTCATATTCAAGGAGGGCTGACGAGGGATAGGATTGCCTCCATTGGATATATTGTTGGACAAAAATTTCAGAAAAAGGGAGTGGCTACGGAATGCCTCGAGGCCGTCTTTTTATATTTGGATAAAGTTCTTCAGGTTAAGGAAATTAGAGCATGGTCAGACACTCGCAATAAAGCGTCACACAAGGTTGCAAAAAAGCTAGGCATGGTCCAGGTGGAACTGATTAAAAGTGCGGATTTTTTTAAGGGTATCACAAGTGATGAATATGTTTTTTCAAAAGTATTCAGGAAGTAAGGGCGTGGTTCAACTTTAACACCGTTTGTAACTAAATAATCATTATTTGCATTTCAAAATTAACAGCATCACAATGAGGTTGTCCATGGAGGTGTTTGGTGTTCGACGGGATTGAAGTGAATGACGGTATCCCTGAAGTATCATGCGAAGAATTAAATAGATCTTTGACTCATGATTATGGAATTTTAACAAAAATAAAATTAATCGATGTTCGACGGCCAGAGGAATACAATGGTGAATACGGTCATATCAAGGGATCTAAATTAATGCCTTTGGGTTTTGAGCTCGAGAATTATTTAAAGCAGGAAGATAAAAGTACTGAAATGGTATTTATCTGCCGAAGCGGTGGCCGTTCGGGTAGTGCTACGGGATATGCGCAAAACTTGGGATTTAAAAGCGTCGTTAATCTCGCAGGTGGAATGATCCGTTGGACCGAGTTGGGATTCCCTGCAGAAGATAGACAAAGCTAGATTGTCATAGGAGTTTTATGTATTCGTCGGGATTCATATTATCGATAACCAATGCTATTATTGGTGGGGTTTTAATCGGAGTGGCATCTGCACTGATGTTAATATTGAATGGCAGGGTTGCTGGAATCGCAGGAATTTACAATGGCATCTTAG
Source organism: Deltaproteobacteria bacterium (assembly GCA_017302835.1). Classification (NCBI taxonomy): domain Bacteria; kingdom Pseudomonadati; phylum Myxococcota; class Myxococcia; species Deltaproteobacteria bacterium. Next base: position 52,302 of record JAFLCC010000002.1, read on the forward strand.
GATTAACTAAAAAGGACACAGCATGGAGGGTCGCATTTGTAGCCGGGTTAGTCTTTGCGGGAGTCCTTTTTTTTCAAATAGCTCCCGAATTGTTTGTGAATGAATCCAAACGTTCAACACCCGTGATTATTATTTCTGGATTGCTCGTTGGATTTGGAACCATCTTGGGAAGTGGCTGCACGAGTGGTCATGGAATTTGTGGAATTTCCAGAGGATCTGTAAGGTCCTTTTTAGCCACATTGACTTTTATGATGGCAGGTTTTTTTGCAGCCTCGCTGATGGGTTATTATGGATTATAAAAAATATGGATTTCAAATTTTATCGGCCTTGATTGTCGGGTTTCTTTTTGGGCTCGGGTTAATTTTTTCAGGGATGACTCAACCTCAAAAAGTGATTTCATTTTTAGATATCTTAGGAAATTGGGATCCCTCTTTGATGTTTGTGATGTTGGCGGCTATCCCAGTTCATTTTCTAACTTTTAAATTGATTGTGAATAAACCATCTCCTTTGTTGGATGTGAAATGGCATTATCCGACTAATAAAGAAATCACCAAGCCTTTGATTTTTGGAAGTCTGCTTTTTGGAATAGGTTGGGGTCTTGGCGGTTATTGCCCGGGGCCAGCAATGGCGTCTCTGGGATCAGGAGCTTTAAATGTTATTCTATTTCTGATTTCGATGACCTTTGGCATGTGGCTATTTGGTAGGCTGAATAAGAAGTTTCATTTTAAAAGATAAAACTCGTTTGTTTTCAGTAACATAAGAGTTTTATCTTGCCTTTTTGATTTCAATTGTGTTAAAGATAATTCACTCGATTCAATCAAAAAATAATCTTCATACAGTCTGGGATGTGGAATGTTATACCAATGGCTTTACTCATTTGCTAATGAAATTTCCGCTTTTAATATTTTTCGTTATATCACTGTTCGAACCTTTATCGCTTTTTTTACCGCTTTTTTTCTTTGTCTTATCTGGGGTCCTGTTTTTATTCGTAGACTTATTAAAAGTCATTATGGACAAGCCATCAGAGACGATGGGCCACAAACTCACAAGAAGAAAACGGGCACTCCAACTATGGGTGGTGGATTAATATTATTGTCTACATTGATTCCTTGTTTGTTATGGGTGGACATCCATAGCCCTTATGTTTGGTCAGTTTTAATCATAACCTGGGGCTTTGGAGTCATAGGCTATATTGATGATTATTTAAAAGTAAGCAAGAAAAACACCAAAGGACTTTCTGGAAAGCTAAGATTGTTTTGCGAGTTTTTAATTTCTGGTGTGACCTTATTTGTGATGGTGCAGTACTTTCATTTATCAACCTTGGTCACCATTCCCTTTTTAAAAATGTTCCATTTTGATTTAGGATACTTTTATATTTTATTTTCTTCTCTCGTAATCGTTGGGACTGCAAATGCAGTTAATCTGACTGATGGATTAGATGGTTTAGCGATTGTTCCGGTAATTATCAGTGCTTGCACTTTGGGGCTGTTTGCTTATTTTGCGGGTCATGCTGGGATTGCTGGTTATTTACAAATTCCCCATGTTTTAGGAGCGAGTGAATTAACCCCTGTCGCCGCCACGATTGTGGCATCAGGATTGGGTTTCCTTTGGTTTAACGCTTACCCAGCACAAGTTTTTATGGGGGATGTAGGAAGCCTCAGCCTTGGTGGCTTTTTAGGAACCATGGCGGTCTTAACAAAAAATGAGATTTTGATGATGCTTTTAGGGGGCGTATTCGTTGTCGAGGCATTGAGTGTGATTTCGCAAGTGATTTCCTTTAAGCTCACGGGAAAAAGAATTTTTAAAATGGCCCCTATTCACCATCATTTTGAATTGGGTGGAATGACTGAAAATAAAATTATTGTGCGTTTTTGGATCGTGTCCCTCCTTTTGGCAATCCTGAGTCTTGCAACTTTAAAATTAAGATAAATAAGGATTAAATTTAAAAGGTATTATTTGAAGGAAATAGCTTTAGAAATTTTAGGTTAGAAAATATTGGCATTAGAAATCATTAGTTAAGAATTTATTAGGTTAGAAATCATTAAAAATGGGGTAAATTATGTTCAAAGAAGTCTCTGAGTTAAAGGATAAACGAATACTAGTTGTAGGTTTAGGAAAGACAGGCGTTTCGCTCTGTCATTTTCTGAGTCAGCACGGGGCTCAGGTGACGGTGACGGATCATAAGTCAAAACCTGAGTTATCAACACAATTGGAACTTTTAGATGGTTTGCCAATTAAATTTGAATTAGGTTCACATTCTCCAAAAACCTTTCTACAGCAAGATCTTGTTGTTTTAAGTCCTGGAGTTTCTCCAATACTAAAGATTTTTGAATATGCCCGCAATCAGGGAATTAAAATTACGGGCGAGTTTGAATTTGCTCAAGGATTTATTAAAGAACCCATCGTAGGTATTACGGGAACTAATGGTAAAACAGCGGTTGCAAGAATGATGGAATCCATGCTCAAAGAAAGTGGCATTTCTTGCTGGGTAGGTGGTTCGAATGAAAAACCCTTGACGGATTATTTGCGCTATAATGAAAAGGCCCAGGTAGTCATTATCGAAGTCTCAAGTTTTATGTTAGAACACGCTGAAAACTTTAATCCAAATAATATTGTATTTACAAATTTGGCCGAAAACCATTTAGATCGATATCGTTCTATGGAAGAATACATAAATGCAAAAAGAAGAGTGTTTAGAAACACAAATCAAATGACCACGTCTATTTTAAATGCCGATGATAATGCAGTGGTGGAACTTGCCAGAGATCCAGCAGTTCAAAGAGGAAAAATATTTTATTTTTCAAGAAAACAAGCTCTGGAGCCACAAATAATGAATATCGGCGGGGCTGTGAATATTGGCGATGAAATCCGTGTACGTACAGGCCCAGAGGTCGAGTATTATAGTCTTAAAAATGTTAAAATTAGAGGCAAACATAATATTGAAAATTTAATGGCGGCCATTCTTACAGCGAGAGAATATGGAGCTAAGAAAGAAGCGATTCAGAAAGTCATCGAGACCTTTAGTGGATTACCTCATCGCATTGAGTACGTTAGAAAAGTTCGTGGAGCCATTTTTTACAATGATTCCAAAGCAACAAATGTTCACGCTGTTCTAAGGTCTTTGGACACGTTTGATGAGAATGTCATATTGATCATGGGTGGTAAGGATACTAATTTAAATTACGAGCCTTTAAGAAACATGATCAAGCGAAAAGTAAAAACCTTGATATTAGTTGGTGAGGCCAAGGAGCGAATCAATAGAGAGTTGGGTGATTTTGCGGAAACATTTTTGATTGGCACCTTTGAAGAGGCAGTCTTGATTTCATTTCATAAAACAAGAATTGGTGATATTGTCCTGTTGTCTCCGGGGTGTTCTAGTCATGATATGTTTGATAGTTATGCCGAACGTGGTGACTATTTCAAAGAGATCATTCGAAAGTTTCAATAATTTTTATAGAAAAGAACATAATTAAAACTTAGGGCCAGTCAATAGATAAGTGATCACTCTTTTTCACTGGCCCTAAGGTCTACAAATCGAAGTCTCAATTGAAGAATAAAACTTGAATTGCGGAATTAATTAAATAGAATATTCGTGAGATCTTAAATATGAGAAGGAGATTCATATGTCCGGTATAAAGATTGTAGCCTCTGTCCTTGTTGGATTTTTTTTCTTGTCAGGGTGTACCTCCATGCAAAAAAGACAAGAGGAAAGAAATAAAGTAGCACAGAGCTCTGGTTTGTATTGTGAGTTTGTAAATGGTGATGCCAATAATGATGTTGATGTGGAAGTGAATCTTCGCATGTCCAAAAAATGTGACGTCAATAAACAGTTCACTTTAACTAATTATAAAAATGCATCTGATTTATTTGGCGTTATATTTTGTTGCCACTATCAGAAAAGCTCGAACTCTTCTACTTCGAGTTCAACGGCATCCCCAGCCTCAACGTCTAAAGGTCCCGGATCTGCACCAGGAGCAGCATCTCCTTCCGCTCAAGGTGGCGATGATTTAAATTAATTTCATGACAAAACCCCTATCTTCCAATTTATTTTTAGCGCTTTTAGCTTTGTTGGGGATGGGGATTGTTCAAGTGTACACCTCGAGTTACATTTTTGCTTTTGAAACTTATGGCGATGGGCTTTTCTTTTTTAAGAAACAATTACTTTTTGGGTTCGCCAGTCTTATCGTTTTTTTTATTGCTTTTTCAATTCCTCTAGCCTGGATACAAAAATTTAGTTGGTTGTTGTGGATTGTTGGTTTTTTAGGTGTTGGCCTGACTTTGATACCTGGGGTGGGAGTCAAAGTCGGTGGTGCCTACCGGTGGCTTCAATTGCCTTTTGGTTTGCGATTTGAACCTGGAGAATTATTAAAAATTGCTTTTATTTTTTACTTTTCATCCCTGCTTTATTTTCGAAAAACGCTTTTTAATAAAATACCCATGATCTTTCTAGTAGCCGTTTTATTAATTCCTCTTTTTTTACTATTAAGACAACCTGATTTTGGCAGCTTTGCTATTATTTGTCTTACGGCAATCAGTTTGCTTTTTGCCTTTGGACTTTCTTGGAAATATATTTTAGGTGGTTTCGTAGCGATTATTCCTTTATTTTATTTTTTAGTGATGCAAGTGGATTATCGTAGAGCGAGAGTGATGACCTTTTTAAATCCCTGGGCAGATCCAGAGCATAAAGGATTTCAAGTGATTCAATCAATGCTCAGTTTTCATTCCGGTGGTCTAACGGGAGTTGGGTTAGGACAGGGTCAAGGAAAATTGTTTTTCCTTCCCGAGGCGCATACAGATTTTACCCTCGCTGTGATGGGTGAAGAACTAGGTTTTTTAGGTTTTTTCTTTATTCTTTGTATTTATGGGTTCATTCTTTATCGGACTTTGCAGATTGCTATTTTAATTAGGTCTGATTTTTTTAAATCAATTGTTGTGGGGTCAGCGTTAGTATTTGGAATAAATGTCTTTATTAATTGTGGTGTTGTGTTAGGATTGCTGCCAACGAAAGGCTTAACCTTACCATTTTTAAGTTATGGGGGAAGCTCTCTATTAGTATATATGTTTTTGTTTGGTATCGTTGTTAATATCGAAAAGAATATGGAGCGAAATTTAAATTGAAAAAAATAATGATTGCTGGTGGCGGAACGGGTGGCCATATTTATCCCGCCATCACTATCGCAAAAGCCATTCAGCGATTGAACCATTCCTGGGAAATTGAATTTGTAGGAACGCCGGAAGGTCTTGAATCTCAAATAATCCCGAAGGAAGGGTTCTTAATAAACCTTATTTCCGTTGGAAAATTAAACTACAAGGGCTCCCTGTTTAAAAAATTGGTTACCTTGTTTCGATTGCCCTGGGGATTTATCAAATGTTTAGCTTTGGTCATTGAAAAAAAACCAGTATTGGTTTTAGGAGTAGGAGGTTATGCCTCTGGGCCTTTTGTTTTAGCAAGTTCCTTGATGGGTGTTCCGACGGCTCTTTGGGAACCAAATGCTCATCCAGGTTTGACGAATCGTATTTTAGCCCGATTTGTAAGGAAATGTTTTATTGTATTCGATGAGGCCAAGCTTTATTTAAAAGCAAGGCGTTTTATAACTGTAGGTGTTCCTATTCGAGAGGAAATCGAAAAACTTTATCAAGAGATAAGCGCACCTCACGAGAAATTTAGAATCTTAGTGTTTGGCGGATCTCAAGGGGCGCGAGCGATAAACACGGCGGTGAAAGAAATGATTTTGAATTTTCCCTGGGAAGGGGTTGAGTTTATTCATCAAACGGGTGTTCATGATTTTAATGATATAAATGTAAGTTATCAAAATAAAGATTTTGCAAAGGCCTATGAGTATTTATATCAAATGGATCAAAATTACTTGTGGGCTGATTTGGTTATTTGCAGGGCTGGAGCCGGGACGGTTGCTGAGATCGCCGCAGCAAAGAAGCCAGCGATTTTTATACCACTCCCATCTGCAGCTGATGATCATCAAAAAAAGAATGCCGAAGCTTTGGTAAATCAAAATGCGGGAATGATGATAGAGCAAAAAGATTTAAAACCTGAATTATTATATAAAAAAATACAAGAATTAAAAAACAATGAGGAATTAAGGCTTAAAATAAGTCAAAATGTAAAATTGTTTTATCAGCCGCAAACGGCGGCAAAAATGGCAGAACAAATAGTTAACATGCAATACGATAATCACGAAGAGTAAGTTATGAGTTTACAAAAATCAAAGTTTCATTTCATAGGTATTGGTGGCATTGGTATGTGTGGGTTGGCAGAAGTATTAGCCAACATGGGAATGGAAGTCACAGGTAGTGATTTGGTTGAAAATGCAAATACCGAGAGATTGAAGAAAAAGAACATTAAGATTTACATTGGACATCATGAGTCTCATTTAGGAAATGGAGATTCCAAATCAGAAATGAATTCAGAAATGAAGTCTGACAGTGAAGTGGATGTTGTTGTCTACAGCTCTGCAGTTTCAGCAAATAATCCCGAAATGAAGGAGGCTCGGGCTCGAGGAATTCCTGTGATCCCTAGAGCCGAAGCTTTGGCTGAAGTGATGAGATCGAAAAGAGGCATTGCCATTGCTGGAACCCATGGGAAAACAACAACAACAAGCATGGTGTCTTCGATATTTCTTAGCGCGAACAAAAATCCAACCATTGTGGTGGGCGCTCGATTTGAAAAAATCAATTCCACTGCTTTGCTTGGAAGTGGTGAATGGATGATTGCGGAAGCTGACGAGAGTGATGGCAGTTTTAACAAGCTCACCCCAGAAATATCAATTATTACCAATATCGATTCCGATCATATGGATTATTATAAGACATTTGAGAATTTACAAAAATCATTTTATGATTTTGCATTAAAAATTCCCTTTTATGGAATCAATATTATTTATGGTGATGATCAGGTGACTCGAACCTTATTTGAAAACTTTCCTAAAAAGATTTGGTATTATGGCTTTAGTTCTCAGAATGATTTTTGGCTCCAAGGTGAAAAAGGCAAATACGAAATTTATTATCATAATAAAAAAAACAGTAAACATAACTTGCTAGGAATTTTGGAATTAGAAATTCCGGGACGCCATAACGCTTTAAATGCTCTCGCATCTTTATTGGTTGCCTACCATTGTGGGCTTGATTTAAATCAATCACTTCACGCTTTGAAGAATTACAAAGGTGTGGATCGACGATTTCAATTTAAGGGTGAATACAATTCGATTAAAGTTTATGATGATTATGGACATCATCCAACGGAAGTCAGGGCAGTTCTGGAAGGTATCAGAGAAAAATTTCCTGAGAATCGAATTGTAACCTTGTTTCAGCCGCATCGTTATTCAAGAACGCAAAGTTGTTGGCATGAGTTTTTGAACTGTTTCTATTTAACGGACGTTTTAATTTTAACTGATATCTATCCTGCAGGAGAGGCCCCCATCCCTAACATTAGCTCCAAAAAATTATATGATGAACTGAAGCTGGATAAGAAATATTATTTAGCAAAAGATGTGGATTATATTGTAAGTCTGGATCAAATCCTGAAACCAGGTGATATTTTTCTTACTTTGGGAGCTGGGGATAGCTGGAAGATTGGTATGTCATTAATCTCTGCTCACACCAATTAATAGAAATGGGTACCAAATTTATTCCTATCGAGTCTGTCCCCAAAAGGTCCAACGAAGTAGATGACCTTTTGGGGACAGACTCCTGTCAATTCCTGGTTGTGACAAAGGTAGGGAACCTGTAAATCCCGACTCTACATCAGAATGAGATCAGGCTATTATACAATAAAGCCACAACTATGAGTCAAAAAATAATAAAAGTTATTATCATGATCCTTCTGCCAATAATTATTTTTGTTCCTCTTTGGAAATTAAATGAGCAAGGCTATTTTGAATTAAAAGAAATTAAATTTGAAAATGCATATTGGGATCGTCAAGATTTCTATTTGGATTCATTAAAGCAACATTTAAATGCCCAATTAGAAAACTTTAAAGGTAAGTCTTTATTTCAAATCGATCTGAGTGAAGTTGTTAAAATCATTTCTAATGAAAAATGGATTCGGAATTTTGAAGTACAAAGAGAGTGGCCCAATTCATTGAAGGTTAAAATAAATAAATTTGATATCGTCATGCTTTATTGGGATGAAAATAATGATGTCTTTCCCATATTCGAAAATAATGAAATGCTTGATAAAATAAATAAAAATCAAATTCCAGATCGCGTGCATCTTTATGATCGGAAAGTGGCTCTGCAAAAAGATTTAAGAAAGAAGACGATCGATTTGATTCAAAGACTTCCAGAAAAAGGTCCTCTCAATCAAAATGAAATTGCAGAAGTAGGTTACAATAAAAAAACAGGATTCTGGTTGCAGCTGATAAAAAATGATCTGCTCATTCAAATGGGTGAAGATAAAATTGAAATCAAGTCAGAACGAGTTTCAAATGTAATGGAATATCTAGAATCAAAGCGAATTGATGCTCGCGTCATAGATGCAAACCTTTCACAGAAAGTTCTTGTCAGGTTGCGTAAGGGTCCCTAAGCTTAAACGATAAGGACTTAAGATGAGTCCTGTTTAGACTTAAGGGATTATTCCATGAGTAGTTTAAAATCAAAGAATCCGGTTATTGCAGGTTTGGACATTGGCTCTACGAAAGTAGGCTTTGTTATTGGTGTCGTCAATTCTGAAAATAAGATTGAAGTCGTCGGTGTTGGCAAGGCCCATAATACCGGTATTCGTCAAGGCGTTGTGGTGAATATTGAGGCCACCCAAAGCGCTATCAAAAAAGCGAAGGAAGAAGCCGAACTCATGTCAGGATATCAGGTCCAGGAGGCCTGGGTTGGGGTCAGTGGAACCCATATTAAATCTTTTGACTCAAAAGGCATGATTGCCATCAAGAACAAAGAAGTAACTCAATCAGATATTGATCGAGTCATTGAAGCAGCAAAAGCCGTGGCCGTCCCCGCTGATCGACAAGTTTTACATGTTCTTCCAAGAGAATACAAAGTGGATACCCAAGATGGAATTTCAGATCCTATTGGTATGTCTGGAGTTCGACTTGAGGCAAATGTTCACATCGTCACGGGTGGGCAAACAGCCATAAACAATACGATTAAGTGTGTAGAAAAGTCGGGAATTAAAATTAAAGGATTAGTATTAGATTCTTTAGCCGCCTCCATGTGCGTTCTTTCTGAAGACGAAAAAAGTCTTGGAGTTTGTGTTGTGGATATGGGTGGTGGTACCTGCAATTTACTCTATTTTGTGAATGGGAGTGTGGCTCATACCTCAGTGATTCCCGTAGGCGGGCAACATTTTACCCATGATGTAGCTATTGGTTTAAGAACACCACAAAATTCAGCAGAGCAGTTAAAGGTTGATTTCGGATATGCCATTTCTTCGCAGATAAATGAGCAAGAAGTCGTGGATGTTCAAGGGGTCGGAGGAAGAAAATCCAGATCCATTCCGCGCAAGGATTTAGCTGATGTTCTGGAGGCTAGATCTGAAGAGACTTTAAATCTTATTCAACAAGATATGAAAATGAGCGGTTTGATGTCCATGATGGGCTCGGGAGTTGTGCTTACGGGAGGGGCCTGTCAATTACAAGGACTTGTCGAAATGGGTGAATTTATTTTTGAAATTCCTGTGAGAAAAGGAATACCTTCTGGAGTTGGTGGACTTTCTGATGTCGTCAGGCTCAGTGAGTATGCGACGGCTGTGGGTCTTTTATATTACGGATTAAACGAAAATAAAGAAGAGCTTTCAAAACAAGGACACGAGTTTATAATATCTGAATCAGCAGATTCGCTTGCAAAAAAGATGAAAGAATTTTTTGCACAAATTTTTTAATTAGGGGAGAGAATATGTTTGAGCTAGAGGAAAATATCAGTATTGGAGCGAACATAAAAGTAGTGGGTGTTGGTGGCGGCGGCAGCAATGCGGTTTCGACAATGATTGCTGGTGGAATGACCGGTGTTGAGTTTATTGTGGCCAACACAGATATTCAAGCCTTGAACTCAAATAAAGCCGCAACTAAATTACAACTGGGATTAGATTTAACCAAAGGCTTAGGCGCTGGTGCCAATCCTGATGTAGGAAGAAGAGCTGCCATTGAATCCTACAATGAAATTGTTGAAAAGCTAGAGGGCGCTGATATGGTTTTTGTCACTGCTGGCATGGGTGGTGGCACAGGAACAGGTGGCGCACCTGTTGTCGCAAAGATTGCTCGAGAGCTGGGCGCTCTTACTATTGGAGTTGTGACCAAGCCCTTCATGTTTGAAGGTAAGAAAAGAAGCAAGCACGCAGAAAGTGGATTGCAAGAATTACGAGAAAATGTCGACACTCTTATCGTCATTCCTAATCAAAAGCTATTAACAATTGCTGCAGAGAAAACCCCTTTATTGGAAACATTCAAAAAAGCTGACGAGGTTTTATTACAAGCCGTAAAAGGCATCTCTGACTTGATAAATATACGTGGTTTAATTAATCTAGATTTTGCAGATATTCGCACGGTGATGAAAGAAAAAGGCATGGCCATCATGGGAACGGGCGCTGCTAAAGGTGAAAACCGTGCGGTTCAAGCCGCGACAGCAGCCATTTCTTCTCCGCTTCTTGAAAATATCAAAATTGATGGAGCTACAGGAATTATTATCAACGTCACCGGGGGATCGGATCTCAGCCTTTACGAAGTTAATGAAGCCTCCACCCTTATCACAGAGGCAGCCCATGAAGATGCCGAAATTATTTTTGGAGCCGTTATTGATGACAGCTTAGGGGATGAAGTGCGAGTGACTGTAATAGCCACCGGTTTTTCAAAACCAGAACCTAAGATCAATGTACAAGACGCCTTTTCTGGAATGCAAAATTTCCTAAATCCAATCGTTAACAATCAGGGTGTTTCGATGCCCAATTTGAATTTCACACTGCCCCCTATGCCCAATTTGAATTATGAATTGCCGCCCATTTCAACGGTGCAAAACTCAGTGAATTATTTTACTCAAGAAAAAATATTTTCACAAGAAATTCATATGCCGATGGCGATGCCAAGTCCAAGTCAAAATCAAAGTCAAAATCAAAGTCAAAATCCTGTTCCACAAGCGATGGAAGAGATTCATCAGGTTCCCTCTGTTTCTCAAATCCCTGCTCCTCAGCCCATTGAAGCGACGCCTATTGCTCCGATAGACTCGTCTTTAAATACTCGAGAAATGTTGATCGCCAAGGCACGCGCTTTTAGAGAAAGTCAGGAAATAAAAAATAAACATCATCAGCCAGAGCAGCTTTCAATGAATGTGGACGCCGAGGCTTCCTTAGAAGAAGCCAGAAAAATGGCCCGGGAGGTCTTAAACTCCTCATTCTCGAGTCAAAATTTAGAAGTTCCTTCTTTTATTCGCAAAAGACAAAGTCAAGAAATTGATAAATAATGAATGGCAGTTAGTTACTTTTTATCTGATGTTCATATAAAAGATAATCAAGATATAAATTATATAAAACTCAATCAGTTTTTAGAAAAAGATTGGTTGAGTCATCGGGGCGATATTTATTTACTTGGAGATATCTTTGATCTTTGGGTTTCAAACCATCAAATTTTTGTTCATTCCTATAAGCGGCTTATACATAATTTAATTCAGGTTAAACAAAAAGGATTTAAAGTCGTTTACTTTGAAGGAAATCATGATCTTCATTTAAATAAATTTTGGCATCAGGAATTAGGATTTGAAGTTCAAAGAGAAATAAAGACCTATTCCATTGAGGGATTAAAATTTCGATTAGAACATGGTGATTTGATCAACTCCAAAGACCTAGCCTATTTGCGGTTACGTCGATTTCTAAGAACACCGACAATGACATTTTTAGCTCATACTATTCCTGGATTGTTTTGGAAAATTTTGGGACAAAAATGGAGTCATGAAAGCAGAAAAAACAGCCGTCGGTTTAAAGAAAACAAAACGACTGAAATTATCGAAATGATCCGAAACTATGCTGAAAATCAAGATCAAGATCAAAAGCAGAATCATGATCCTGACCGCGATCCTTTTGATGTAATGATTACTGGGCACATGCATGTAAAAGACACTTACGAATTTCAAAAAAACAATGAAACAAAGATATCCATCAATTTAGGATCTTGGTTTGAAGAGCCATCTATATTGAAATTTGAGCGATGTGTGCCAGGGAACTCGCTGAAGAATTTTTCCTGGATAAAATGTGAGAGTCCTTAGGGCCCTTACTCACTTTGTTTTGAAAAAAACTTAATCCAGTTTTCAAAGCTTCGATAGAAGAGCATGGGAAGGCCTTTATCATTTGCTAACATAACACCATGTTGGCCTGTGTACGTTGAACTTAAATTTGCAGGAGAGGCATCAATGGTGGTTGCTTGGGTGCTCCAAACACCTGCAGCTGATTTCGATGCGATAAAAAGGCCGTTATCAGCTGTTGAGTGAAAGGAAATCCAAATTTTACCCTCAGTGGTGATGAAAATACCTGAAGCACTGGCAATAGCTAACGGAGTGCCAATGATATAGCTTAAACGTTCAGAGGTAAATGAAGAGGCTCCACCGGCAGCGCAAGTTAAAATATTATTATCGCAAGTAACAAGTCTAATAGCTCCCGCAGTTAAGTCATAATGTGAAATATACAATTTATCGGAGGAGCTTAAAAATATACCGATTCCTTCAGCTCTGGTATTGCCGCCTTGGCCAGTATTATCAAGTACCAAACAGTTCCATGTGTAAGTGGCACTTGATTCTGCCTCGGTTGCATAGGCAAATTTCAAGGTTTTAACCCCGCCAACCAAACCTTGGTAGACGATGACGGGTCTTCCGGTGCTGGTCCAAGTAAATCTTGAGTTGATGCCAATCCCACCACTTGTTGAGGTATCGCAGCCGGTTCCTGTCGAACCAGGTCCATCAACGATGTAACGAATCCAAGCTCCATTTTTTTGTCTCTTTGCAAACTTCAATCTCTGTCCTGTCGCCCCTGTAGAGTAATCATAGTAAGAAACACCAATGGAGTCGGATGGACTGACTCCCACAGAGGTGAACTGACCGACAGTGTTTGTGGTGACCGTGGAGCCATCGACTCGGTCCAAATCAAATGAGGCTCCTTTGTTAGCAGATCGTGCAATCATCAAATAGCCTGTACTAGCGGCAATCCCTTGATTCAAAAAAGAAATCACTGGATTGCTATTGCTATCATAGGCCAGAGAAGGGTGAAGACCGTTCATAAATGTTGTGGCTCCTGCAATCGAATTGGAAACCATTCTTTCTCCAAACAGGGGAGTGGATTCTGGACCGCCCTTGAAACCATAATACAAGTGAGAGTTAGGACCTGTAGTTCCAGGTTCTTGATAAAAATAGGTGTATCCCACAGTCCCATCGGGAGCCACTTTCGCACTTAACATAGGAACGGCTGTTGCCTGCGCCACTGAATTTGTTTGATCCACGAACCAACTATTTACGATCCCCGTTGTCGAATTTATATCGCCAGGGTAGGCTCCGAAGGCCTTTATGTCTTGGCCTGTAGTTCCCGCACCTGCCGCTGTTAGAGAGCCAAAAGATCCCCACAGAACTCCCGTTGTTGAATCAAAATTAAAACCCCCACCAACAGTATTTGTTGAGCTATCCACGATAACTTGGTCAGTTAAAACCCAGTTACTGGCATGGGCTACCGGTAAAAAACTCAAAGAAATATTCGTTCCTGCGGCGCCGGTTAACGAGGCCAAATAAAGTTTAGTTCCATCAGCAGCGACCCTAAGACCCATCGTTCCTTGAGCCGCCGTGGGATGAGCTCTCACCGTTGACCAAGCTGTTGTGCTGAGACCTGAATCACAACTGCTCGGCGATAGAGTTGTTAGAATTCCTGTGGCAATCACAGCCGGAGCGGTGAGGGAAGGGGCCGCAACAAATTGACCTAAAAAGATATAACCAGTGACGGGATCTATTGCCAGATCACTGCGACTAAATTGATTCGAAGCTGCCGCAGAAGAGGCGGGAGTCGTGGTGATGCAGGCTCCTGAACAACCACTAGTGAAATCCAAGCCCTGCCAAGCAGAGCAAGAACCATCCGCATTGGCAGTCGAACATTTTAAAATAAATCCTTGAGTCGACGCCGCAGGCGTGTTGTCTACCGTCGCGGTACTTAAGACGATCCCGGTGGCATTCGCCGAGGTTCCTCCGCTGTTGTACTTACACCAGGCAGCTCCAGCTTGTTGCAATCCTGTTCCCGCTGCATAGGTTGGGGCTCCACTGACGACGCTCAAGGTGCTAGGAGACGAAGTTGAAATAACAGAGGGCGTGCTCCAAGTTCCTGCTGCTGATCTCATGGAATAAAGATAGACGCTGTTATTGGCGGTGGAGGCATAAACAACAAAGGTCAGATGAACGCGGTTGCTATCGTCGACTAAAATTCTGACCCCGGTGATGGGATACTGCAAAGTAGATAATTGGGCACCCACACTCCCTGTGGTGGCCGCAAGGATTTGCGCACCCGTGACCGCTGTTTCGATTGTCCATATTCCTGTGGTTTCTCTTTTGGCAAAGCGAATGGATTTTCCCGAGGTGGAAGCTCCTGCGCCCCCTGAACCGAAGGCGTAGGCAATCACTGCTGTTGAAACGCCCGAGCTAACAAAGTGCTTTATATCATAAATTTGTGCTTGGCTTGCAGTAGGAACGGCAACGTTGGGTGCCCCAATACAGTTAGCTGAAGTGGCACCGCCTCCACAAGTGTTCGTGATGGCGGTAATAGGGGCATTCGTGTCTACGATTTCTACCTTCCAACTGCCAGAATCGGTCATCTTCGCGTATTTCAAAGCTCCAACAATGGGCGAGACAATTGCCGTTCGATCATAATAAACAATGTCTGGATTTTTACTTATCGGATCCAGATCCATTTCTGACCATGAGCCTGTAGAGCTGTTAAAATTAATTCCCGCTCCTACGGTGACAATACTATTAATGTCCGCAGGGACCACCACCGGTGGCGTTTCCGTGGGTGGAGTTTCTGCAGGGGGAGTTTCGGTTGCAGGAGTTTCCGTTGTTGTTTGCTGGGCGGCAGGCTTTTTTGAACAAGAAAGAATAGATAAAGGAAATAATGATAAAATCAAAATAAAAATTATTTTTAAAAATTTATTTATCACTCTAGCCTCCTTTGCAAATTAGAATGAAACATGTAAACCCAATAGGGGCATTATTAAAGTGTGACTAAAATTAGAAACGCTCGAAACA
Source organism: Deltaproteobacteria bacterium (assembly GCA_017302835.1). Lineage (NCBI taxonomy): Bacteria > Pseudomonadati > Myxococcota > Myxococcia > Deltaproteobacteria bacterium. The sequence goes on from JAFLCC010000002.1 coordinate 67,518, forward strand.
CTGGACGTGGAAAATTTTGAAGAGAAAGAGGCAGAGTAGTACCCGACACCTACGTCTAAAAAAAACTTATTACTAATTTTTGGATGAAATAAAAGTTTTGCATAATAGCCACTGCCAAGCCAACTTTCTGCAGATGTCGTTGTGTAATCAGTTTGTATTGAAGGAAAGTAAGTCGCCGATAACGAAACCGTATTTTTAAAAATAAATAATTTTAAACCACCATAAGGATTGCTTGAAGAAAGGGTCGATAAAGCGGTGGCGCTGATTGGCGTGGCAGAAGAAAGAATAAGATAACCAAGAGTCAAAAATAAAGGGGAAGTTTCCTTAAATGACAAATCTAGATAGGCATCGGTTACTGTGATAGATTGAGAAGGCGCCGTGTTGATGTCTTTGGTTTCTGAATTGCTCAGACTTGTAAGGGCTCCAAATGATATTGTTGCAAAAGAAGATGGAGATCCTAAAACAGTTAACAAAAAAATAAACATTAAATTATTTTTGACGAACCGTTTGTGGGTTAAAAATATTTGATAACTTACTAACCTTTTTAATTCCATGAAGATTTTGTCGGTTAGTACAAAAATGACTAAAGGTTTAAATGAAAAATTTCAGTACCCAAGGTAAATCATTTTTAATCTTAGACTTTGGCCTCAGGCCCTTAGGCGGATCCCGAGGTCGGGTCCAAGTCGGTAATTATCAAAAATAATTAAAAGATAAAAGTATAGGCTAAAATTCCTTGAATTCCAGACATCGTAGCTGTTAGGTCATTGCGATCGTACTCAACTTCACGATTTGCTTCGGTTTGTGTAAATCCTGTAAAAGTTCCTGATGCCGAGTCAGCAATATTTCTTTCAATTGGCAAGTACCTTAGATTTCCTTCCAAGGTAAGGCAATGGTTTGGCGCAAAACAAAAATCTGCCCCAAGGCCTGCTTGGCCACCAAAATTAGATCCAGCGTAGGAAAGTGATGATGTTCCTTGTTTTACAGTTCCTTTTAGATATCCAACACCCACGCCAAATTGCATAAAGAATCGAATAAAATTATTTTCCAAAGGATAGAGTCGAATTAATGGGAAAAAAGTATAGCCTGTTAATGTATGTTCATAGTCGCCAACTGTCGGCCCAGAGCCACTCCCTGATTGTGTAAAATAAGAAGGTCTTAAAACTAAAGCGAAGGAGGTGCCTGTAAATCTAAAAGCATATTGAATAAAAAAATCATAGGCAGAAGTTAAATTTTTAGTACTGACTCCGCCTTGTGTGGCATTGACATTATCAATGATAGAATTAATATCTTTTTGGGTTGATGAAACAGTTGATAAGCCAATACCAATCTCACTGCTGCCACTGATACCGCCGCCGCCACCACCACGTTTAGCTAATGAAAACTCAGAAATAAATAAAGTAGACAAAAACAATATAGCCCATAAATTGAATGCCATTTTAACCTTCCTTTACAAACAAAAAAACCCATAAACTTCCGTCTATAGGTTCATACAATTAATAATTGAGTGCAAGTAAAACAGGCCTAGACCCAAGTCCTGTTTACAAAGATGTTGGCGCCGCAGCTGGAGTCGGAGCGGGTGCAGGTACCTGGACGGGAGCGCTTGGAGAAGGCACCTTCATAGGCATCGACGATGGAGACGGACCACCCTTTGATCCCCACACGTGGGTGCAATATTGCGCGTACAATCCTAAAACATTTGTCCAAGTATGATCTACATGGGAAATCTGATTCACACCACCGGCTTTGGCTGCGGCAGAGATGCTCGCATCGCCCAAAGCGATTAAGCTCAAATAAGACGCGGCACAAGCCTCACCATGAAGATTTCCCCTCAGTGCACCCGTGGCATTCACAGGGCCTTGCACATCTGAGAATACAAAACCACTCACGGGTGTTCCAGAGGCACAACCTATCAGAGCAGTGATGGTCACCGTAGCTGCTGTGAGAGTTAGAAAACGAGATATTAACTTTTTCATAGGCATAGTCAAATTCACAAAAATTCCTTTCCATTATTTATTAAAAAGGATCATATTAATATTTATGCAAGTCAACTCATTTAAGCCATCTGATTTGGTTGAAAAAAAAATAAGCAATATCAGTAAAACAAAAGGTCATTGGATTGAAATCCACACGGATAAAATAAAACTTTCAAATAAGAAAGAATCGATTAGGGAATACATTCGTCATCCGGGTGCCGCCCTCATTATTCCCGAGTTAAGCAATGGGAAATTATTATTTATTAAACAATTCAGATATGCTCTCGGAAAAATATTTATAGAATTTCCTGCCGGTAAACGGGACGCAAAGGAAACCACTCTCCAAACAGCAAAAAGAGAGCTACGGGAAGAAGTGGGGTATACAGCTAAAAAAATCAAATTTCTGACTCGAATTCATCCCGTGATTGGATACGCTGATGAAGTGATTGATATTTATTTAGCTACGGGTTTGACCTTTACGGGGGCTCATCCAGATGAAGAAGAATTCCTCATTCCCTTAGAGCTCACCCCTAAAGAAGCCTTGAACTTGATTTGGAAACAAAAACTGACGGACGTTAAGACTCAAGTCGCCTTATTTTGGTATATCAATCACCAAAAACTTTAGGCCTCATCACCCCAGCACTTTTGTTGAAACGCTGGGGCGATTTGATCTCAAATAAACCTATGATGTTACTGTTTTTAAAATTTAATGTTGCACTTTGATTGGCTAAATTGCCAGTTATTAGCACTCGCTAAAGTCACTGATCCTTGGCCGAAATTATTATCATAGATTCGACTAGTATTAGTCTGTAAAAAGGGAATCAGTTTTATAAAACTAAACCTACCAGTGGCTCCAAACGGTAATTTGAAGTTAAAAATGATGTAATTAGCAGTAGAGATCATTTCTTTAGAATTAATGGTTTTAACAGTATTATTTCTTTCATATTGAAGCAGAACTCCATAGTTTGAACCAAATGGCTCAACAAAATTTTTTGATACAACCACTGAAGCTTGATAATAGTTGCCATATCCACCAGTAATAAAGTTTTTGGCTTCAAGAAGAACAATATTGCAATTGTTATCACCCAAATTTTCAGCGTGAGTTTGAGCTGTTAAAATCGTTATTAATAATAAAATTAAGACTTTCATAGATAATATTCCTTTCGATTAATTTCCAAAGGAATCTCAAACCATTAATAAACTATGCTTGAATAAAAAGAGCAGAAATCTTCATTAAGCATTCTTCGAGGGCTACATTTGGAGCCTTTTCTATAAATTTAGCTTTTCTAACTTTCCAGTCTAGATTTTTCAGATGATCTGATAAAACAGCTCCAGTAATTTTCTTGCCTTTGACTGCTACTTCAAAGGGGTATCCTTTTACATTTGATGTAATTGGGCAGCATACTGCCAAGCCTGTTTTTTTATTATACTTCTCAGGAGAGAGAATCAGCGCAGGACGAGTTCCTACTTGCTCATGACCTGCTTGCAGAGAAAAATTAAGCCAAACAATATCACCTCGATTAGGTATGTAAGTCATTACCAGACCTCACTGCCTTCGGTCCTAAAGTCTTCTTCCGAGTGCAAATTGTTTTTGGTAATCTGCTCCAATAAAGAGTCTAGTGAATATTCTTTTTTTGCAGGAAAAATAACAATAGTTCCATTCTTAGACTCAATTTCCACTTCGGAGTTTTCGCTTAAGTTCACTTTCTCAATTACAGTTTTTGGGATTCGGACACCAAGAGAGTTGCGCCACATCTCAGGTTTAGCAAATATTTGAAATTATAAAGTAATTTATGAAATCACCAAAACGACATAATAAGTGCGCCAGGTTTAAGGAGTTTCGAACTGTGTGAATTGGAATCAAAGTGTCCAATCTCTCGGACCCAAGGTAGTCCGTATTTGTCCTTGCAAGACATCTTAATAGTTCCCTAAGGTGAAGAATGGATTCTCGTTCAATTGCTTCATATTCTTTTCACTATCGATCATTCCCGCTGCTTGAACTTGAAATTGATAAATTTACAGTAGCCTAGAAAAGGGATTTCTTTTAATTAAAGAGGCCCAACGTTTTACGGCTGAGCTTCTTTTAAAAAAAATAGCTTTACTTAGAATTGCTAATTGAAAATGGACTATTTCTCGCAAAATTAATCACCACAGGATTCTCGGAAGTTGCCGAAGCCAGTAGATATTTAAGATATTTACAATCTGAGGATGATATATTTTTTATCGTCGAAACCAGAATTCCTGAAGTTAAATTGATATCTTTCGGGTTTTTTCCTAATCCATTATGAACCCAGAGGTTAGCAGTGGTATTATTGAAGAAGGCAAACCCTGAACAAGTAATGCGATACCCATTTTCTTTTCCTAGGCCAATATTAAGTTTTATGACCTGATTATCATAAGGATAGGAAACAGTAAGATGGTCGGTTGCATAGTCAATGAAATCATCCGTTGCCAAGGCATTCATTGAAAAAATCAAAGAAATTGCTAATAAAAATTTATTTAAATAGTTCATGTAGTTCTCCTTTTATTTAGGTTAACGACCGCAGCAATTGTAATGGGAGGGATTTCCCATGAATTCACGGTTTCGATTTAATCTAGAATTTATTTTAAATTAAAACGTTAAGTTTTTCACCTGAAGAGATTTAGACAGCAATAAAGCAATTTACGTCACCTTGTTCCCTACATTCACTGCCCTTAGATAAAATTCAGATAAATTTTAGCCAACTAGGATTGGTAAAAAATTACGTGTCGATAGCCGTACTCATTTAAAAACTGACCTTGCTTAAAAAAAGTCTGAGTTTTATGGTTTTATTACAGTAACGGAAACAGAATTGTCGGGCATTCCTCTAGCTTGAATTATTTTAACAAACTTCAAGGGTTTTTTTTCTGTATAACCTTCGTAGGTAAGTCTAAAATCAAAGCAGTTGGGACAGCGATAGGTTGCAATTTGCTCCACTTTGACTAAGTGAGCGGTAATTTTGTTTGGAAAAGAGGACTCTATTTCCGTGACTGCGGGGTGAGATAAGACATAGCCAAATAAACTTGCTGGAGCCGACGTTGCTGATATTGAAATAAAAATGATCGAGATCAAGTAAGCAAAAGAAATTTTTTTGATTGTTTGGATCATGTGAATCCCCCTGTTCTTAGTTTCATAAAAAATACAGGAAGGACTTCCCCCTGGGTAGAGATAATCATCATAACGCTGAGCTCGGAAAAATATTTCATACAAGTGCCAAAAAGGGCCAGATTATAAATCTTAAGAGCTCTTGAAACTCACTCTAAGAAAGATGTTTTAAAAGCTCTTGAGCGTGAGCCATGCTTGTTTTGGTTATTTTCTCACCGCTGATAAGCCTGGCGATCTCGCGAACGCGGTCCTTGGCATTTAATTCTTCCACCGTCATTTGAATAGTTTCATTCTGTAAGGATTTTTGAATTAGAAAATGGTGATCGCCAAATGCAGCGACTTGAGGCAAATGGGTAACACAAATGACTTGCTGGCCTTGAGCAATGGAGTTTAGTTTTCTTCCCACTTTTTCTGCTGTTTCGCCAGAAACTCCGGTGTCGACTTCATCAAAAAGATAGGTTCGGGGGTAATCTGATTTGCCAACAACTTTTTTTAATGAAAGTAAAATGCGTGATAATTCTCCTCCAGAAGCATATTTGGCCAAGGGTTTGGCGATGTCCTTAGCAGAAGTTTGGCTCATAAATTCGACATGATTCAGGCCAAGGGAATTAAAGTGATCTTTTAATTGAATTTGTACAGAAAAGATAACTCCTTTCATGTTAAGGTCTTCTAGTTCCTCATTCACCAAATCTTGAAGAGTCAAAGCACCTTGCGATCGTTTTTTGTTAAGGTCCATCGCTATTTTATTCATCTCTTTTTTGATTTCATCTCTTTGCTTTTCTAGGTCAGCTTTTCTTTTTTCAGAATTTTGTAAGAGGGAAATTTCATCTTCAATTTTTACCAAGGACTGAAGAATATCTTCCAAGCTTGGGCCATATTTTTTTTGTAATTTTCGAAGGTCGTTAAGTTTAGCTTCTTGTTTTTCGAGATTTTCTGCATCTGCATCCATTTTGTTAATATGCGTGCGTAATGAAAATAAAACGTCCTCAATTAATTCCTTGGCGCTTTCCAATTGAAAAAGCTTAGTCCCCATTTCGGGATCAAGACTCGAAAGTTCATTACCTTTCTTAAGTAAAGACTTAATTCTTGAAAGGGCCGAGTCATCATCTTGGTCCAAAGTAGCTTCCGCTGAAGATACAAATTGAATGATACGACTCATATTTTTTAATTTTTTGATTTGTGCTTCAAGAACCTCGTCTTCGCCGGGTTGCAAATCCAGAGAAGAAATTTCGTCTCTTTGATATTCTAAGTAATCAAGTCGCTGGGCGTGGTTGCGGTCATTTTCATTCAAGTCTTCTAATTTAGATTCGATATCTTTAAGCCTTGAATAGAAAGAAATAAATTGATTTCGTAATTCCCAAACACCAGAGTACCGGTCAAGCAAATCTAAGTGATAGGCTGAAGAAAGTAAGTTTTTATTCTCATGCTGTCCAGTGAGTTCTATCAAGGGCGAAGCCGGTCCCGTGACTTCAACCAGAGGAGACACCAGATCCCGTAAGCTATTTAATGAAGACATTTGGCCATTCAAATACACTTTTGACTTATCTGCAGAAATAACTCTGCGAACAACCAAAAGATCCTCATCGGTCTCAAAACCAAAGGATTCTAGTTTTTCTTTAATGTCTGGCCTGGAAGAAATATCAAATGAACCTTCTACGGTAGCTTGGCTATGGCCAGTTCGGATAATATCTGAGGTCCCTTTATTTCCCATTAGCAGAGATAAGCTTTTCAATAACACCGATTTCCCAGAACCTGTTTCTCCAGAGATCACATTGAAGCCCTCTTTAAAAAGTAAATGAAGATTTTCAATGATTGCAAAATGATTTACCTTAATTTCAATTAACATATAGTTCCCTTATTTTCCTTTTAGGCGCGTTCACCAAATTTTAATTTTTCTCTAAGTAAGTGAAAAAAATTATGCGATGGAGACCTGATAATCCAATGTTGATGAGTGCTTTTTACAATATGGATCTCGTCGGCGTTGGAGATTTCCATTTTTTTCTGACCATCCACTATGAAATGAGCTTTGGGTGTTGAGTCTTCCAATTTAAAATTTAACTTTCTGTCATCGGGAAGGATTAATGGCCTTGAATTTAAACTATGGGGGGCAATTGGCGTAAGAACAATGCAGTGAGAATCTGGATAGATCAGGGGCCCACCTGCGGCTAAATTATAGGCCGTGGATCCTGTGGGAGTGGCAATAATCAAACCATCCGCTTTTATTTGTGAGATGTAATAATTTTCACTGTAAATCGATGTATTAATAAGCTGAGAAAAACTTCCTCGCTCGATAACGATGTCATTAATTGCCAAAAAAGATGAAATTTTCTTTTTCTTTCTTATAATATGGGCTTCAAGAATAGTTCTTGATTGGAGTTCCATTTTTCCAGAAAGAGTGTTTTCAAGAATTGGAAAAATTTGATCCGAAGAAAAGTTAGTTAAAAACCCTAGGGAGCCCATATTAAAACCCAGCAAAGGGATTTTTCTTCCTTCAATGTGACAGGCGGCTCGTAAATAAGTGCCGTCCCCACCCAGAACGATGACCAGATTTAACTTTTTCCATGTTAGGGACGAAGATATTAATTGGGTACCCGGTATGGTCTTTTGATCTGGCAGAGTATAGCACGAAATTTTTCTTTCCTTGAGCCACAATGCAATTTCTGTAGCCGACAAAATGGCCTTCTCTGTTTGTTCACGGTACATGATTCCTACATGTTGAACCCGAGGTTTAAAATAATTATTTTTTGTTTCAGTTCTTCTAGTTTGAATCATTAATTTAAACCATCTCTTCTTAATAGGGCGTCTGGATCGGGTTCGCGCCCTCGAAATCTTTTGTAAATTTCCATTGGGTCTTCAGTGCCACCGCTGGATAAAATATTTTCTTTAAATGAAGAGGCAACATCAGAATTAAAAATCCCTTTTTCTTTAAAAAATTCAAAAGCATCGGCATCTAGCACTTCGGCCCATTTGTAGGAATAGTAACCGGCAGAATACCCTCCTGCAAAGACATGACTAAAACTACAAGCCGAATTCGTGCCAGCGATTTTTGGAAGAATTCGTGATTCGGCAGTAGCTTGAGTCTCAAACTCGTCGACATTTTTGATTGATTGAGGATCTGTTAAATGAAATGTCATGTCCAACAAAGCAAATTGAATCTGGCGAAGGCTCGACCAACCGGCTAAATATTTTTGAGAACGTACTAGCTTTTCAACAAGTTCCTTGGGGATTAACTGATGAGTCTCATAATGATTTGCAAACACATCTAGGCCTTCTTTTTCTTGGACCCAGTTTTCCATAATCTGACTGGGCAACTCAACGAAATCCCAAAACACGTTAGTTCCGGAAAGAGACCTGTAGGAACAGTTGGATAAAATCCCATGAAGAGAATGGCCAAACTCGTGAAACAAAGTTCGAACTTCATCGTAGTTCAACAGAGAAGGCTTGGTAGCGGTGGGCTTCGTAAAATTACACACAATACTTACATGGGGTCTTCTATTTTGATTTTCAAAAAGACCTTGTTCTCTGAAAGTAGTCATCCAGGCGCCATTTTTTTTAGTTTCGCGAGGGAAAAAATCAGTATAGAAAAGTCCCATATAGACATTTCCTTTTTCAGAATAAATTTCATATACCTTCACATCCGGGTGATAAGTTGGCAGAGTTAAATTAGCTTTAAACACAAGCCCATAAAGTTTTCTGGCATGTTCAAAAATCCCTTGAACTGCATTTTCCAGCTTGAAATAAGGTTTTAAATCTTCTTCGTGGAAAGCGTATTTATGCTCTTTTAGTTTTTCAGAATAGTAGGGGAAGTCCCAAGGTTTAAAATCTTTAAGCTGATCTTGTTCCAAGGCATAGTTGGCAACTTCCTCATAATCTTTGAGAGCCGCCGCCTTGGACTTATCTAAGAGTCGTCTTAAAAAAGAAATGACGTTATCAGGATTTTTAGCCATTCGTTCTTCAAGGACAAAATCAGCATGGGTTTTGTAACCTAAAATCTTGGCCCTTTGACTTCTTAAATGTAAAATTTTGAGTATATTATTTTGATTATCAAACTCGTCATTGAAAGATTTCGAATTATAGGCTTTGAAGAGTTTTTCACGCAAGTCACGGCTTTGTGAATAAGTGATAAAAGGAACATAACTTGGGATTTGCAAATTCACTAAATATTTTTCAGAAAGCCCTTTTTTGAGGGCCATTTCATGGGCCGCCTCAATGGCGCTTTCGGGAAGTCCTGATAAATCTTCTTTATTTAAGATCATTTCAAACTTATTCGTTGCTTTTAAGACATTTTCTGAAAACTGTGGGCTCAGCAAAGAAAGTTCTTGGTCAATGGCTCTTAGTTTTTCTTTTTCTTCAGGACTGAGTAAGGCGCCATTTCGAACAAAAGATTTATAGGTTTTCTCTAAAAGGCGAGCCTGTTCTTTGGTCAGCTTCAGCGAGGCCTTGTGATCATAAACAAACTTTACTTTTTTAAATAGCTCAGGGTTGTGAGAAACGTCAGAAGAAAAGGCAGCCGATTTAGGATAAATTTCTTTGGCCAGCAGATGCATTTCATCGGTTCCATTGGCAATTTCAAGGTTGCCAAAACAAGAGAGGATCCATTCCATTTTTTCACTGCAAGTCTCAAGTTTTAAAATGGTATTGTCAAAAGTGGGAGCGTCTGGATTATTTACTAATTGACTGAGTTGATCTTTGGCTAAGGTTATTGCGGCATCTAAAGCTGGAACAAAATGATGATTCTGAATTTTATCAAAAGGGACCGCGTTATCAAATAAAGAGTGACTTAAGAAAAACGGGTTATCAGAGATATTTGCCATTGCATTCCTTTCGCGCTTTCTTCCGTCGCGCCTTGGTCTACGAATTCGTATTGGCCCACAAAGATAGTAAATTTTTGTGGGCTAAATGACAAAGGAATTATTGCAGGGGGCTCTATTGACACTCTAAAGTAATCCCTTTTAAAGTATCTTTATCTAAGATAAGGGAATTAAAGGGGATATTTTCTAATAAATTTTTAGATTCACCGGTTACAGAGTGCCTTTGCATTTTTAACACAAGTTTATATCCTTTAGCAAACTTCTCAATCGCGTTAAGTTTTTCTTCAACCTTGTCAGCGGTTACCACTTTATCAGATTTGTCAGAAGTTTTGACCAATTCCTTTGCCTTTTCAGTGGAGGATGGCTTTTCATTTGGGACTTCAGTCTCTTTTTCATAAACCTCGATCACGTCAATTAATTCCTCTTTTTTAATCAGCACCTTCACTTTTTTTGTAGAGATTTTGGTGGAGGTAACCACGGCGTTATCATAGTTAGTGCTATAATTATAGTTACCAAAAAAAGCCGTTTCGTAAAACTTAACGGTGACTTTATCTACTTTTTCTTCTTTAGGTTCTAACTTTGTGGGTTTGTAAATCGAATAATAAAGATGATAGTTATCTACGGGACGAAAACGGCAACTCAAAATGGATGTCACCTTCGTTTCAGATTGTTTTTCTAGATCAGTGACTTCAGCAGCATGCCAATCGGCATAGGAATTTTCATCATGTTTGTTTCCTTTTTGACAAGAAATCAAAGTGGCTAAGCAAAGACCAATAAATCCTAGGGTGACATTCAAATATTTTTTTTCAATCATTTTCTACCTCTGAAGATGAAGTTAAATTATTCTAAAAGACATCTCATTTTATTACTGTCGCGTACAAATTCCCAACCTTGAACCGCCAGCTGTGGATCTGCAAATGTAACCAGTTCCGCAGTTATTCGCCTGATCAGTGAAACAAGAAATAGCTACCTGTTGGAAGCAATTTACTTGATTGCCAATGGTGGTAACGGTATTGGACGTTTGTGTGAAGTTAACCCACTGGTAATTGTTAGGTGTTAATGAATAGTAATAGGCTCCAACAGCAACAGGGTTAAAATATTGGAGGGCAACGCAACCCATACCGATACTTCCATTATAAACAGGTCGGTAATTAGCGGGGCAATCACAGAGTGGCATGTAGGAATAATTAGCTCCATAGTTGTAATTGTAATTGGTATAGGGATAAGGCGCAAAACCATATTGAGAATAGTCATTATACAATTGAGGAGAACAAGTTCCAGAGCCATAAGCGCTGACGTAGCCAGGATTATTATAGTTGTAACCATAGCCAGAATTATAGCCACCAGAGTAATAACCATTATATCCATTGTTATAGCCCATATTGGGATTGTTATAATTCATTGTATTTTGATTCATAAGGCACTGATTTGATGGGGGAGCGGGAGGAATGGCGACTTCATTTGAAGAGTTTTTATTATTACAGGCTGCAAAAGCCAACAATAACAAAGAGCTTAGTATGATTTTATTTTTCATTTGTCCCTCATCTTTTTTTTCAATTAGAAATACAATAAAATGAGATCCAAAACCTATGCCGACCTCTTGTCGAAATAAATGACAATTTAGAACAAGGCTATTGTCTATTTGAAAATGAAGTGACTTTAATTGTTACTTTGTTGTGTTCGTGCACATCTTAAAAGCTTCAACCAAAAAACCGCGAGGGACATTGGGAATATTTCTTGGAGCAACTGGAAAGGGCCATCGGGTGGGGGAGACTTCCCCGGTTTGTTTAACGACGGCATTCCAATGAAAACCTTCCATGAATTTTTCTGGCTCGTCGGTACCAAAACGCCAAGGAGCCCCCATTTTTTCCAAAAATTGAAGCTGTCTTTTCATATAAGGTGCTTCAAGCAAAGTGCGACTTAAAATATCAAAGAGCATCACATCCTTGACCGAGGCTAAAGAATTTATTCTTTCAAACAAGGTTACAACTTGTGACTCTTCCAAATACATTAACAAGCCTTCAACCATCCACAAGGTCGGCTCTGATCGTTTCCATCCTGCTCCTTGTAATTTCCCTTGCCACTCCTCGCGCAGATCAACAGCAAGGGCGTGACGTTCGCACCGGAGCGGAGCCTTGGTCAGTTTCATTTGTTTGTAATCTAGAACTTCTTTTCGATCCAACTCGTACAACTGTGTTCCTTTTGGAAAAGAAAGTCGAAATGCCCTGGTATCCATTCCCGCCGCTAACATGACAATTTGTCGAATCCCCTTAGTCAGAGCTTCGGTAATTTTTTGGTCTATAAAGTAAGTTCGCACGGCAATGGCAGGCTGGTCACCGGATTCCTCGATGGCCCTTCGTAAGAGGTCCATGCCCTCGTCCCCGGCTAAGATTTCAGCATAAGGATCAGAGAACAATCTTCCTTCCTTGTCACTGCGTTTGGTTTCCATTGCGCGCATGGCGGCTGTTAACAATGATGTTTTTGCTATGGCATCCATAAACCTCTCCTTTAGAAAGAATATCTATCCTCAAATAGATTCTCTCAAATGTATTCTCTGAAATATTAAAGGAGGAAATTCTCCTGAGTCCAAACTTTTTTGTTAACAATTAATAAATTTTTAAAAGCTTTTGATAAATTGCCAGTGGTTGGAGCCCATTTGACTTCAATAGCCCAATCTTTTGCTGAAACAAAATCCACCTCTCCATTTTGATCCGAGTAATATCCAATTCGCTTTGCCCTTCGCATGAGATTTTCACAGGCGATGGTCTCTGCCAACTGAGCTTCAAAATGCTCGGGAGTTCTTATGCCTGACCAATCGAGAGCGACCCAGTAGATTAATGGATCCGTGAAGTACAATTTCTTTTCCTTTTTCATTTGAAAAATATCTTTTTCAGGATTGTAAGCATAGAGAACTCTGACGGCAAAGGCATGCTCAAGAATGCTGATATAATCTTGAGCGGTGTGATAGCTCATCATCTGTGTGTTTTCTGCTAGAGTTTGCATGCTGAGACTACTTCCCATGGATTTGGCGATTTGCCCAATCAACTCCATCATGTACTGGGGCTGTTTTTTGAGTTTGACAACGTCGCCTTCGATCCAACGGCGATAAGTTTTAATCGCTTCTGCAGGATAGTTTCCTTCGGCGCCAGACTCTGCGAGAGCCGTTGGAAATCCCCCCGTTTTCATGTACAGTCGCAACCCATCCAAGCGAGAAAGCAGAGGCCATTTGGCTTGACTTCTCATTTCGCACCATTCATCAAAATCCATAGGTAACAGAAACATTTCTCCGGTGCCCTTAGCCCACCTTCCTGGCATAAGATCGAGCCCAAATTTTAGATCATAACTATTGGATCCAGTAAGAATAAATTTTTTATTTAAACTTGAATCGGTCGCTTTCTTGATGGATCGCCACTTAAGGTTACTCCTGGAGACAGAGATATTTCAGGGTATTTTCTTTTGAATGGTCCTTGATCTAGGGCTGATAAGTGTTTATCTTCAATCCACCAATTAGTATTTTTCCAAAATAAATTCATAACTTGTGATAGCTTCTTATTTTTGAGAAGTCTACTTCTTATTTTTGAGAAGTGGACTTGTGGAAAAAATTTAACATAATCAGTATGAAAAATTTGATATTGCCTAATTGAATGGCTCAAACAATAGAGTCAATTAAAACTATGGAATTCTTTTTAGTTTTATAAAGATGGTTATGGGTAATAAGATCTTAAACACCGGTTAAAAAAACCGTTTGGATTTTGTGAAAATCGAGCGTATTCAGTTGATATTCTTGCAATGAATGGAGCGAACATAAGATCCAGATGTCCATTTATTTCGGACCTAAAAAATCTCATATTGGGATTTCTTTTTTTCATCTGATCAAAATCTTTTTTAATCAAATCAGCATTTGCTAACTGATCTCTATCGCCAGCTACAACGAAGGTAGGAACGGTTATTGGCGCCATTTTTCCCATATCTTTTTGATTTCTGAATTTCATATTTTTCAAAGAATTAACGATATCGGAGTGTGGATCAGAATGATTGGTGGCTAACATCGCACCAAGTTTAGTTTTAAAATCTCCAAACTCATCTAAATTTCCGACGGCATTAATGAATGGCCGAATAAAATTGTCAGGTATGAATGGGCTTAGTTTATCAAATGCACTTCTTAAAATGGATTTAATTCCATTAATAGTTGAATAAGAGCTTCCTCCCAAGCCAATAGGTAAAAATCCGTTAAAAATTGGCGCTTTAGAGCCAAGAATTTTTGAAATTATTTTCACTAGTTCTTCAACGGCTGGCCCAAGACCCTCTAACGAGTTCGGAGGTGAACCGACAAAGATATTTCCCTTAATCATCTTTTGTCTTTTTCTTCCGGTATCCTCATCATAGACATGACTACCTAAATTATTAATCTCTATGAGTCCTTTTTCCCAATCTTTTAGGGTCATTCCCCCCATTGAAAAACCCATAACCATTAGCTCTCTAGGTGATTCTTTAATTCCTTGATCTAAATTTTCTTGTTTCTTCATTTCTAGAATAGCAGGGATAGTTATGTCGTAGGAACGAACAATATTTACAAAACCATAATCACCAGGTTTATATGGTGTGGTTTTCGACTCTTCTCCAGGATTTCCAGAGCCCAGGTGGTTACTCATAAAAACATCGAAACCCTGATGGTAAAAAAAACGTCCAGCAAACTCCATCATGGAATAATTATTTGTAAATCCATGTGAAAGAAAAATGGCTGGCGCTCCGATTCGACGGTAACGTTTAAAAAATATTTCAATTTTTCTTTTTTCTTGGTGCCTTGATTTTGATTCGTCGGGAATCTCGTCTTCCCAAATAAAGGATTCTTGTTCACTTTGAGCTATAGTCTCAAAATTGGATAATCTAGAGCTTTGTAAGGTCTCATCAATACAGGATTCAGATCGGCAATTTAATTGGGCTCCCCAGCTAGGAACAAAGAAAAAAAACAATAAATGAATGATTCTGGAAAACAACCGCATAGGAAAGTGACGTTCACATTTTATGCCAATAGTAAATATAACCCATAATTTGAGCTATTTAACACAAAAAGGAGCTAAGAGATTCTGAATGTTTATTTTTTTGGACTCCAATCCATTTTTAAATATATATTTATTTTATGAACAACGAGAATAAATCAACAAACGATTCAACAAAGGAATTAATAAAAAAACAAGATTTCTCAAAGAGAATTATCATTAGTAGCGAAAAGCAGACAGCGGAATTATGGCAGGGCGGTACACTTCGAAAAACTTATCTCATTTCAACGGCCCAAAATGGCTTGGGATGCAGCGAAGGCAGTTACTGCACTCCATATGGGAAACTGAGAGTGTTATCAAAAATAGGCGACGGACTTCCGATGGGTGCGGTCTTGCGCTCAAGGGTCTCTACTGGGGAGATTTGGCCTAACAACTCGAATGATTCTGACGAAGATCTTGTTCTGACGAGAGTGCTTTGGCTGGAAGGGGTGGAGGAACATAACTTAAACACTCAATTTCGGTTTATCTATTTACATGGGACCAATCATGAATCCATGCTAGGTAAAGCTGTTTCCCATGGCTGTATTCGTTTTAGAAATAAAGACATTTTAGAATTGTATGATAGTGTTGATGTTGGCACTGAAGTTAAGGTTGTATGAAAAATACTGAAAGTGAATATGCAGGCGATAACTATGAAAGAACTGGAGCTAAATTTAACTTAGATATTTTTCTAAATGCCAGAGAGATGTGTATTTCCACAACTCATAAGATTATCTCAGAAATTCAATCAGGAATGAATGAAAAAGACATCAAAGATTTGGTAGACAAACATTTTTCAAAAATTGGCGTTACTAAATTCTGGCATCCGACGAAAATTAGAATTCAATCAGATACCATGAAAAGTTTTAGGGAATTGTCAGATCCTCATTTGAAATGTGCCATTGGGGATATTTGTTTCTTAGATTTAGGGCCTGTGATTCAAGAACATGAGGCAGATTATGGCAAAACATTTTTAGTTGGAAAATCAGAAACAAATAGTCTGATTCAAACTTGTCATGCGATTTTTGACAGTTGCGCGCAAAAGTGGAAATTAGAAAGATTATCAGGAAAAAAATTATTTGAATATGCCAATGAATTAGCTAAGAAACAAGGTTATAAATTAAATCCGATGATGTCAGGCCATCGGTTAGGTGATTTTCCTCATAAGCTATTCTCCTCTGAAAAATTGTTTGAAATAGAATCAGTACCAACTAAGAATTTGTGGGTTTTAGAAATACACATTATTGATGAATCAAAAAATACCGGCGCCTTTTTCGAAGATATTTTACTTTAAGTCAAATTGATTTGGCTAAAAAACAAGTCGTTTGGAAATATTCAATTGGAACTTCTACAAATATGTTCAATTAAGTTTCAGGATTGTTTTTCAAAGCTGAACAAGAACTAGTTTGGGTGTTTGTGTCAACCAGGCACTTCTCTAATTCGTCGGCGTCTTCTTTTTTAAATTTTTTTTCTGATATCCAATTTCGAGCCCTAGTTTTCCAGTCTGGTCCCTTAACAGAATTATTAATTTCTTTTAAAGCCTGATGTAGATCTTGAGGATTTTCTTTGGCTATAGATTCTAAAAATTCTTTTCTAGGAAAGTTTTCTATTTTCGAAAAGGAAATGGATCGATCCAGTTCTGAAAGCAATTGCTTACGTTCTTTTGCGTTTAAACGAGTATCTGATTTAATACTTTCAATAAGTGAGTTATATTTTTGAGATATACCTAAAATTGCAATTTGTTGATCCCGTTTTAGTTTTCTAGCTTGGGAGAAATTATTTAAAGCAACAGTTCCAGAAAGTGCTGCTAAACCTAAATCAGTTAAACATTCTGAATGATTGATCTGTGAAGTTAATTCAAGATCAATACCGTTATTTTTTTGATTTTCTACACGGGAACAAATAGAACTTTCCATCTTTTGATAATGAGGTGAACAAGAGTCAACAATACTTTTGACGACTTCGGTTGTTGAAATCGACGTATTGGCGACACTTGAAATTACATGTCCTAATTTTGCGGCCCTTTGTGTGGCTATTCCAATTTGTGCCAAACGACTTAACATTAAGGCAGCTCCTCCAAAAAAAATTGTAACCCCCCCAATGACAACAGAGTTTGCTATGGATGAAATTTTTTCTCCTTTTCCGTATTTGGAATCTAGATCACATTGTATTTGAGCAAACTGCGAATTTTGATTAACCTTTCGATTTAATATATTTGCTCCAATCCCTGACTGAATCGTAGCAACTTTAAAATAGTAATCTTTGTCATACATTCCATTTATTTTAGAAAACTTAACTTGTTCTTCTGAAATTGATATGAGCTTTCTGTTGACAACTTGCGATTGAAAACTGTCAGAGTTATCTTCATAGAAATATTTTTTTAATTCATTTAAATCTGGATTTTTTCCAGAGGCATAAGTATTATGAATTTTTTTAATTATTTTAAATTTTACAAAACTGGATACTTCCGGATCTTCAGAAAACAACAAGGAATTCTCTAGAACAGCTATCTCGTTTGTCAACTTCTCTATTTTAAGTTTTGGAGATAAAGTTGGATCCGCTGAAAATACTGGATTACTTGCTTTTATAAAGTTCAACTCCCTTTCCTTTTGCGCAATTTGAAAACTGCTTTCAACAAGTTTATCAACAATTCGTTTTTGGGCTTCTTGGGCTTCTTTTATAGAATTATTATTCGTGGGCTTTGAATCAATATTGCGGTTTGAGGGGCTAATAGACTTCAATTTATTTTGTAATTCTGGAAATTGAACATTTAGCTTTTTATTTGCTTCGTCTTGGTCCTTAAAAGCTGAATTGTCATCCGTGTTTAATCTGCTCCAATAGGTAAATTGACATTGATTCTGTATACTTTGCTCCTTTAGAGCTTCATCAAAATATGATTTCGTTAGCAGGTCTTTGCTGAGGTTTTGATTTATCTGTGACGAGTCCTCAGATTTCGAACAAGTTCCATTGCCTCCGGCAAAACTAGAAGAAGCACACTTTTCTGCAAATTGATTGTACCAGAACTCATTAACACTTGAACGCAACCAATCGTAGGTTTGGGCCTCCGATTTAAATACTAAAAAAGAAAGAATAAAAAATAAATACATTACTTTAAACTTATCGGAAGTGAGTAAAGTCACAGAACACGACTAGAGTATGGTTTAATAAAAAAATTGCGATTTTGTTAGCTCAAGGGCTAAAAAAATAGATTTAATCTCCGATATAAGTAAATGAATTTAGTAAAAATAGTTATTACAATTATGATTCTATTCGAGTCTTGTTTTGGATTAAGACAAATACCACCAAGAGATCAGAGAGAAAAAGCTGTATGTCATACTACTTTTAAGGCAGCCATGCATGGAGTCTTCTACGATGAAAAAGGCAAATTATTGCGCCCGGTGCCCTTGAGTGATTCGTCCATGGTGATTGATTCTAATTTGATTAAAGTTTTTGAGGAAGTGCGAAAAGGTAATGCTGGAATAAGCCGTCAACAACGTTATTCGGCTCTAATTAAACTAATAAAAACGAAAAAAAAACATGGGGAAGATATTCACTTTTGGATATCTAATCGAACAGCGAAAGAAATAAATGATGGAAAAGTTGCAGAATTAATTCCCGAGGGCACTAGACTTGTCCCTATTTCAGATTCGCGATCTTCTGACCTTTATCGCGATTTAAATAGGGAAATTGAAAAACTAGAAGTAGGCGGAGTTAGTGCAACCTCTTATAAGGACAGAGAAACTATTACTGATTTATTTTTTGCAGAGAAAAATAATCAGGGGGTAGTTCCTACATTTGTAACAGCTGATCATCAAGTTATAAGGCCTCTTTGTGCCTTAAATCCACTTTGTGCAGAATTGAAAGGTTATATGAAATTGATTAAAGAACAGTTTGCTGAAGGTTTTGAAGTTACCGTAAAGGACTTATTAGGAAAAGATAGAACAATTCGCGTTATTCCATTTAATTAAATAATGTACTATTCCAGAGGTTTTATACAACGAGGGTATCGTACAAGCTTAATCCATTCCCAGAATGAAATTCTCTTTTAACAATAAATGGAGTTGTAGGTCCATAAGCTGTTCTCCTCTGAAAAATTGTTTGAAATAGAATCAGTAACAACTAAGAATTTGTGGGTTTTAGAAATACACATTATTGATGAATCAAAAAAAGCCGGCGCCTTTTTCGAAGACATTTTACTTTAAAAAAAGGTCAGTTTGTTTGATCAGAACTAGGATATGCAGATATCAGAGTTGGTTTGGCGTCTTTGGGCGCTAACGGGTCAACGAAGAAAATAAGATCGATGTTCATTATAATATTCTGACCTAAATTAATACGTCCTTTAATTTTGAAACGGTCACTATCTTGAAAAAATATTTTTTGATTTGAAAAATGTCGGTAAATCAAAGCTATTTTTTTAACAATATTTAATTGGTCCCAATCTCTTGGGAAAAAATGTTTCATATTGGTTTTGTTTGTATTATGTTTTAGACCTGTTTTTTGTTGAGGAAATATCTCTTGCGGAAAACGAATAGCGGTCACTCCATTTTTAAAAGTTTTAATATCTTGTGGATTTAGTTCAAAATGATTTTTCAGTCCAACATGCAGTGATAGGAATCTATGAAATCCTTCAACAGTATGAAGACCTCCAGATAAAATAAGATCATTGCCATCTAATTTATAATCTCCATAAAGTATATGTGAAAGAGTTTTGGGTGATATTTGAAATGGTAAATTGGTATTTTGAATATATTTTAACGCCTCATCCGATAATGGGGCGCTATTAAGGACGGTAATAATTTCATCAAGGCTGGATTCTTGGTCACTTGAAATTATTGTTGGTTTCTTATAATAATCGAAACACCTATTATTAAGTGAAAAGCCATCTGTTTTTGCATTTGTACTAAAAATTAAAGCAAAAATTAAATAGAAAAACTGGCGAGGTTGGAAAATAGAATTAAATTTAATCATCACATAAATAATTAACAGCAAAATTCATACCTGATATTTTGCTATTGATGTGAAATAATATACAGCCGTAATAACTTTAAACAGTTGTTTTCAACGAAAACAAAAAACTTATTTAGAAAACTTCCGTTCTAAGATCGTATCAGATAGTGTTAGCTCTTTATCATTCATGCTGTTAAACGACAATGTAGCCTTTTGGTGTTCGAAAAAACCTTTATCGTCGTTAAAAAGAAACCATTGGCTAATGAATTGTGCTTTAAGGAATGTATATTTCTCTTCTGGATCAATATTTTCTAGCCAGTTAAGATAAGATTTTTGATCGCAGCTTTTTTCATGAAGGTCAGTTGGAATTTTATCGGAGGTGAGATAGGGGATACTTTTGGTTTCAAGAATATCTAGATCAAGAGTTGCAAATTGGCCTTTTTCGTTACTTTGATGGGTAGCCGGAGCTTTTTTTGGATTTAAGTTGTTTCCCTTCATAAATAGGGTGCAAGAGACAGGAACAATTTCCTTATTTGCCAAAGCGATAGCTTCTTTCTCAGTTTCTTCCCATGCTTGCTTAGAATCCTGTGGAGTCAGTTTACTGGTTGCCAACAGTATTTTTTGATTAATCGCATCTAGTTTAGTTTTATAAACTTTATCTGGAGTTGATTCCATATAATAGCTCAATACATGGTTCAATCTTACTTCAATCGAGTTATCTTTTTTAAAGATTATCGAATGTCTATAATTTGATTTTTCAATGTATTCAATATCTGAATTGCTTTCATTGAGAGCATTTGTTTTGAAACCGTTATAGGTATTTTCATCAAAACTTTCTTTTTGTTCTTCTTTTTTTTCTCCGCAAGAGATAAGACAAAATATAAGAATTGTGAATAAGATTTTAGTTATCGCTGTTTTCATATAGTAGCTCCTTTTTAATAAATTTTTTGACTCATTCATTGAATACATTTTTTATAAAGCACTTGAATTTAAGAAAATAGAACAATTGCGTAAATAGTAAGCGGATTTATTTACTTATCAGTAAACGAAAAAATCTCTATTTACCTTTTTACCTGTCAAAAACAAATACAGCGAAATTTTTTCATAAATAAATTAAAGTCAGTCAAATTTTTAATTTAATAAACACTAAACAAACAAAAAAGGAGATTTTATGAAAATAGCAATTTTGGCGATGATGGTGATTTCATCACTTTCTTTCGCAGCAACTACACCTGAAGTATGTCAACTAGCCATTAATGGTCGAGTTACAGGTGCCATGATCTATAAAACTCAAGGCAGTGGATTTTTTGATCAAGCTTCTCAATACGCTAAACAACATGGAGTGTGTGTGAAAGCTAGCTTATTGTGGTCAAACAATGGTGTTCGAGTATACTCCGCTAATGGGGCTCGAGTTGGTGGTAAAGGTGGCAGCGAGTATTCATCGCTTTCTCAACAAGCAAACTATTCTTGTGTTGATTTCGCTTGTATTGCTGTTGTTGATAGCAAAGCCCAAACTGGAACAGGATATGGAACTGGTACCGTTGTGCGACCTGGTTCTAGAATTTCTACTCCCGCTACACCGGCTTATGTACCTCCTACCTATGTCGAAGTTTCTAGTGGAAGTGCTGATTAATCTGGAATTTCAATCGTGAGTGTTCCTTGTTGGTGTTGATTAGGAGGAGTCTATATGAAAATGTTGTTTTCAATTTGTTACCTCCTTTTCACCACTGTGTGGGGTTCTTTAGCTTTAGCCGAAGAACCTTTACATAAAACCAATCCTGTTTTATTTTTAACTCTGCAAAATTACCGCGTTCTTAGCGGGCGTATTCACAAAATTCTTGAATATCGACTTTCGTCTCTGAATCAATGTTCAGTGGATACTCAAAAAAAATTAAAAATGAGATTTGAAAAGTTACCATTGTATTCTGACAATCGAGAAGTTGTTCTTGATTTTTTATCGTTGTATTCTGATAGCCTGAACGTCGAAAAAAGTTGCCTAGACACTCTAGATAAGAATGAAAGAGGGTTTAAAAATTTTGAAAGGGAACGGTTTTCGTCGATTCACAAAACCTTGGATACCTTGTGTGATTCTTCAAAAAATAGTGAAAACGATTTCGGCGATACTGGGTCGATTGGCAGAAATTGTTATCTGAAAGTTCACCAAGTTTTTTCAGATTTGGATCCTCATTGTGTTTCTTTTCAAGTTCCCAATTTTACGAATTCTGTGGATCCATTTCCCTGTATGATGGCTGACTACATGATCGGTCGATCTATGGTATCTGAAACAAGTTGGGAAAAACACATTCAAAATACCGCTAGGTTTATGGATCAATTGAGAAAGGCCTTTGGACGGCCAAACGCTAGAGAACAAGGAATTAATCTTTGGGAAATTTTTCTTGGATCAAAAAAAGACACACCTGCTTTGCGCGAGGAATTTTTGGCTCAGCTTAATTTTTTCTTTTCATCGTCTCAGTCTGCGAGTTCTTATATCCGTGGTTTTCATGATCATGTTTGGCAGTTCATTTTAAGGAAAACAAATTCACCTTCTGTGACTCTGGACTATTTCTTATCAACTCGAATCCAAATTAATGAATTTCAAACGGTTTACAATTGGGCCGTAAAGAATAATTATCCAATGAACATTCAAGGTATCCAGATGGCCGGAAAAAATCGTCATAACTTTATGGCTGCCTATTTAGCTTGTCATTATCGAGAAGAAAACAGTGTTTTTTTTGAATCATTACCTGTAATGCTTGGATATGCCTATGAATCTTTCGACTTAAAAGCGCATCTTATTGAAGATAAGGATAGTTTTGAAGTAGCAAAGGAAAATTTTGTTATAGATACCAATAGGTATAGAACCGGCGTTTATTGGGGTTATCGATTTTGTAAACAGCAGTTCTAGTTTTTACCACTCTGATCTTTATTTTACCTTCACTTGGCCCCACACCCTGCGCTTAGGTCTAGATATTCAAATGAAGTTAAAAGCTATGTACCACTTTGACAAGGAATAAAGACCAAAGGTACTATAATTAAAGAATTCTCGTTGAGAGGAGTTTAATTATGTTAAAAATATTTTTCGGAGCTATTCTTTTTTCTTTTTATTTGTTGGCCGCAATTCCAAGTTCTTCTGTGTCAACAAATAATATATTGAAATTTCAGGGGGCCTTATCTGGGGGTCAAGCCGGCAATGGTTTTTCTTTACTTAAGTTAGATAAAGTTTTTTTTCAAAATCTGAATTCTGAAAGATGGATTGTGGATGTTGGAAATATCAAAGGGAAAGAGAATAAGGGATTGCCTGGTTATTACCATGTCCAATTACAAAAAAATCCACCTCAAGTTATTATAAACTTTAATCAAATGCCAGTGTCGTTAGTCGATGAACTTCAATTATCAAAGTTTATAAAAGATTCTATTTATGTACGAAATGGCAGATTGTTATCTGACCCTACTGATAAAACGCTAACTTTAATTTTAGATTTAAAGAAGCCATTGCAACTTAAAGTATTGCAAATTAAAGGACAGAAAAAAACAAGTAAACTTGTTTTAGATATGTTTTTATGAAATATGTTTTTATTCTATTTTTATTTTCAATCCAAATTTCAGCTAGGGTTTTAACTTTAAGTCAGGAAAAATTTGCAAGTTATTTTTCGGGTGAGATGAGTTCCTCGCTATTGAAAACAGCACCTTTTGATGATATTGTAACGGCAACGGATTCTTTCTCAGATGAATATAAGCTAGGGATGGGGGGAGAATTTGGATTTGTGTATTCAACACCCTATGTTGGTTGGCGCTTTGCTTTTGAAATTTTGAAGCCGGGAAAGCTTTCTGATGTTACGGCTTCACAATCTGGAACAGTTAATTATTTAGTTTCAAGTGATGTCACTGTTGTTTCACCTAAGTTAGGGATAGAAATTCATTTGAATAGACTGCCAAGTTCGCGAATTTATTTATTCGCTTGCTATGGATCGTCAAATTTAACAATGACAAATACATTTACTGGAGTTGTCGTATCGCCAAATTCAGACCATGAGGTTCCATTGAAAAGCACTGCTCCCTTGATGGTTGGAGGCTTTGGAATGGAGTGGTCTTTTGTGGATACAACTACTTTTGGAATCGAACTTGGATATCGAAGTTTAGTATTTAGTGAAATTAAATATGCCAAAGATGTTACATCATTTTCTGGATCCAAAGTGGCTGGCGATCTCTATCAAAATACATTAGGTGAAAACAAGACTTTGAATTTTTCATCATACTTTGGGGCTGTCACCTTTAGATTTTGGCTCTAATCAAACACGCTTTTTATGATTAATCATAGAGGCCATCAATGATTGACTTGTATTTTTGATCTAGTAGTTTTCTTTTCACCTTTAGCGAGGGTGTAAGCGATCCATTTTCAACAGTAAAGTCATCAGGAATGATTTGATGTTTTTTGATACTTTCATGGCTCGCTAATTCCGCGTTCAAATTAATAATGGTCGTCCTAATATTGTCGACAACAAGACTATGAGAAATGAGCTCGTTCCAATCAGAGATATTAATAGCATTGGATTTTGCCCAGGCAAGGGTTTTGTCTTTGTCTAAAGTAATAAGGGCAATAACATACTTTTTTTGATCTCCATGTATCAAGGCATGTGAAATAAGAGGGTTCAATTTAAGAATTCCTTCTAGCTTTTGTGGGGCCACATATTTTCCATTTGCTGTTTTAATTAAATCTTTCTTTCTGTCGGTGATTCGCAAATCTCCCGAGGGTAGAATTTCTCCGATATCACCCGTTTTAAACCAAGATCCGTCGAAGGCTTCTTTTGTTCCCTCGGGATTTTTGTAATATCCTTTCATGACCTTTTTGCTTTTAACTAAGATCTCACCGTCCGACGCAATTTTGAGCTCGACATCGCCTATGGGAAGGCCAACGCTGCCAAATCGATAATTAAAAGGAGTATTAACACAGATAGCGGCCGTTGTTTCTGTCAGCCCATACCCTTCTAGGATGATAACGCCACAGGCTTCAAAAAACTCTGAGATGGTTCGATTTATGGGAGCGCCACCACTCACGCAAAACCTTAACCGAGTTCCAAATACGTTTTTAATATTTTTTAAGAGAATTGCCTTAGCTAACTCATAAATAAATAAATCTTTCGGCGAAATTCTTTCATTTTCTCGGTAAGCAGTGCAAACTTTTTTCCCCACATCAAGAGCCCAATGAAAGGCCCTAGCTTTATATTTATTTTGTTCAAGACTGCTTATAACAAAGGTGAAAATTTTCTCGAAAATTCTTGGAACTGCGAAAACAAAAGTCGGGTTGATTTCCGTTAAATTATTTTTAATTCTGTCAATACTTTCAGCAAAGGCCATGGTGTATCCAAAATAGCAATGAGCCCATGTTTCGATGCGACCTAATACATGAGCAAAGGGAAGAAAAGTTAAGGACGTGTCTTCGGAACTGACACCGCAAGTGGGAAAAGCCTCGCTAACTTCAGAAATGATTTGTTCATGTGTTAATAAAACGCCTTTAGGTTCTCCCGTGGTTCCGCTTGTATAAACTATGGTTGCTAAGTCAGAGGATTGAATTTTATTAATTTGATTCTCAATTCTTTTGATTTCATTCTGAGAAATTATTTTGGAAAATATATTTTCTATGGAGATAAGCTCTTTATCTACAATTGAAGCTTGTTCCATTAAAATAACTTTTTTAACATGAGGACAGTCCTTTTTGATTTTGTTCCAAGACTTCAGAGTAGTATTGTTTTCTAGAATAATGAGCTCAGCTTGTGAGTGATTGAGTATGACCTTCATTTCTTCAGGGGTTGAATTTTGATAAATAGGAATTGAGATAGCTTGTACGCACATGATAGCTAATTCAATGACAGACCATTCATATCGAGTGTTTGAAATGATAGCTACCTTAGCTGATTCAGATAAGTTTGATTCATGAAGAAATTGAGCAAACTTATAGACATCTTTTTGATAATTCGACCAAGAAATGGGTTTCCATGAGTCCTCATCCTTATAAAGGAATGCCACTTTTTGATCACGTTGCAGGAACTCTAAAAGAAAAGAGGGGAGTGTTCTCGTGGTCATTATTCAGCTTTCTTGAGAATGATTTCGATAGCTTGTTTCGTATTTTCCTTAACTAAGAGGTCTTGGGTGGCGACAAAGCCAAGTGAATTGACGACTTCCACTTTTAATTTAGTTAGTGCAGGAACTTTGATCAATTGTCTTAGCACGTACTCTGGTTTTGAAATTTTATTTATACTTATATTATACTGGGTCCCTGCATTCGGAGAATTTATGATAATGTACCCATATTTCATTTCGGTGAGAGTTTCCTTAATATTAAATCCTTTATGTGTTACGTATAATTTTTTCTCAATGGGATCATAATCTTCTTTGAAGAGTTTAAACTTAAAACTCCTTTTTGCTGGCACTTCGACCATCATTGGAGTGTAGCCAGTTTGTTTTATATCATCAATATAAACTTCAGCTAAGGGTGGATGAGTGTCTACATAGATCGAGTATTTTTCAGTGGCTGATGAATGTTGAATTGGATCATTTGAGGATTGATTTATGACATTTGTTTCTTCGGGTTTTTTTGCTATGGGAGGGTTTTTTGGTTTTGTTGTCGTTGATGCATTTGCAAAACAATATGATTTATTCCCAGCCAAGCATTTTTCAATACATTTTGAATTATTTTTTTGAGTTGAACAAGTTTGAGGATCAACCGAGACGAAAAAGTCTGTGATCAAAGTTGGTTTTTTTAAGTAAATGAAGCCACCGCCCGAAATCAAAACTAATAGCAATACAATAAAAAATGAAGAAAAACTATTCTCTTTAACTTTTGGTTCAAATCCGGTTAGTCTATTTTGTCTTTTGTTTTTCGAATCTTTGAGGTTAACCTTTTTTGTTTTGTTACCAAAGGTATTTTTTGCAAATGATTTGGTATTAATTGTTTTGTGAAAAATGGCGGATTCTTCAATTTGATTATGAGCCGGTTTTGAATGACCCATTTTGCTAGTGATTTCAGGAATTTCTAATTTATCTTCTTCGCTGATAAAGTCATTTACTTTCTCTAGTCGCACTGCCTCTGGGGCTGGTAAACGATGGAGTTCTTCAGCCGCCGAATTGAGTCTAATTTGGTATTTCTCATTCACTTTCGTGACGGATTTTTCTGTCCCCTCTTCCTCAGGAATTTGAACACTTGAAAATTCCACTAACTTCCCTTTTTGTTCAGAAAAAGAATCTGCAAAAGTATGTTTAATAAAGACACTGAAATCTTGAGGTGAAAACTCGGGATAGTGGGTATTTAAAAATTTATTTAAGTCTCTATGCAGAGCTGCGGAAGTTTGATACCTTAAATTCTTATCTTTTGCGAGCGCTTTATTGACTATTTTTTCGAGATCGGGATGAATCGCTGGATCGATTTTTCTTAAAGAAGGAATTGCGCATTCTCTTATTTTTCTAAGAATTGAGGCTTCATTATTTCCAGAGAACAATCTATCCTTGGCAAGAAGCTCCCAAAAAACTATTCCCAGAGAAAAAACATCAGTGCGAAGATCAATATGTTGACCATCGGCTTGTTCCGGACTCATGTATCCAAATTTTCCTTTAAGTGTGCCTGTTTTGGTTGATTCCAGTTGATTCTCTGCTTTGGCAATTCCGAAGTCGATAATTTTAACCTGTCCTTCGAAACTGATCATTATATTTTGTGGGCTCATATCCCTATGGGTGATATTCAATGGCTTTCCAGTGGTTCCATCGAGGCAGCGATGAGCATGATCTAGTCCGG
This sequence comes from Deltaproteobacteria bacterium, assembly GCA_017302835.1. Classification (NCBI taxonomy): domain Bacteria; kingdom Pseudomonadati; phylum Myxococcota; class Myxococcia; species Deltaproteobacteria bacterium. The sequence goes on from JAFLCC010000002.1 coordinate 95,198, forward strand.
CGGCAACTTCCTTTATTATATAAGCAACTTGATCAATTTGAAAATGGTTGGCCCGTTTCTTCAGCTCATTAATTATTTGTCTGAGGTTTCGTCCTTCCACGTACTCCATCACAAGAAAGAATTGATTTTTTTCAATGCCAAACTCATGTATATGGACCACATTGCTGTGATTTAAATTGACGGCAATTTTCGCTTCTTCTTTAAACATTTCAATGAATTCTTCATTGTCAGAATACTGAGGAAGAATTCGTTTTATGGCAACGAACTTGCTGACGCCGATGGCGCCAGTGTGCTTTGATAAATAGACCTCAGCCATACCACCTGAAGCTAATTTTTCTAATAGGATGTATTTTCCAAATCTTTCGTAACTATTTGCCATTAATTTTTCCTACTGTTTTAATTCGGTGTAATAAAAAATTTCTGAAATAAAATAATAACATAGACTAAAGTCTGAATTTGAGTTGGAGTTTTATTAGAACTATGAATTTTGACTCGACCTAGACTATGAAAGAAAAAGGAGGCGCTTTTGAAATGGATTGGAATTACCGGCTCCATGGGAACTGGAAAATCAAGTGTTGCCAAAGTGTTAAGAGAGTTGGGCTATCAAGTATTAGATGCGGATGAGCTGGCAAAAAAACAGCTTGAGATTGGTGAGTCGGGTTATTTAAAGGTTCTTGAAAGTTTTGGCACGCAGCTATTAAAATCAGACAAGACAATTGATAGAAGTAAATTGGCAAAAGTGGTCTTTAATAATAAGCATGAATTGCTTAAATTAGAAAATATTGTTCATCCTCTCATTCAAAGACAAATTCAAATTATAAAAAATGATTCTGAAAAGCATGGAGAAAAGATTTTATTTTACGATGTGCCTCTTTTGTTTGAAAAAAATATGCAGAATTCATTTGATGAAATTATTCTTGTTGTCGCTGACAATGAGGTTCAGATGCAAAGAATACAAGAAAGAAACAATTGGACAAAAGAGGAAATAAAAAAGCGTCTAGAAAGTCAAATGCCGCTAGATCAAAAAAAACTAAAATCTAAATTTATTATTGATAATAATGGTTCACAAATCGATTTAAGAAATCAAGTTTTAGGCGTCCTTTCGCAAATTTTAAAACCAAATTGAAAAATGAACTTCGTAAGAAAATCCATAAAACCCATAAAAGGTATTCAGAGTTATTAATTTCAAAAAATTATATCCAACACTCATTTTGGTATGATTGATATTAACTATGTTTGAAATTCCTTCGTTTGAGTTTATAAAATGAATCAGTCCAATCTCTATATTTTCTAGTGGGTAAAAATAAACAAGGTTTAAACTTTTAAGATCTGATCTTATCGAAATTCCAAGGTTTTTATTAAAATCAAAAAGAGCACCAATTAAATAGTATTTTTCAAATTCGATCTCTCTTTTTTGCGCGTACCCTAAAAACCAGTTTGCTGCCGATTCAGAGGTGCTAAAAATATTACCTGCAAGATAGCCAAGTTGAAGTTGTTTAGAGCTAGGAGTTACTATCTCCATTTCCTCGCCCTTAGTTTCATTTAGATAAAGATGAGGTACAGGCTTAGATGGGATAGGTTCGATCAGAGGAGCTGAATTTCCTAGGCTATACCAGACAAAAGTCAAAAAAAGTGAGAATTGTAAAAGACGCATACAAAAAAGTATAAATTGTTTTTACAATTTTTGTGAAGCTCTAGTTGGAGGAAACATGAAAATTCTTTTGTCTGTGTACTTATTGATGCTATTTGCTGCCGAAGTTGTTTTTGCTGGTTATGATGGAGTTTCATATAAAATTCATCAATCTTACTTGTCTCCAAGAGCGATGGGAATGGGAGGAGCTTTTGTTGCTGTAGCTAATGACTATACGGCAATTTATTATAACCCTGCCGGTTTAGCTTTTAGAGAAAATGGCGAGATGAACTTATCCTTTGGGGTCGGAATGACTTCCTCATTTCAAAGTTTTGGCAGTGAAATTAGCACGGCTTCAAGCACTAAAGGTAGTGAAACTGATAAGCAAAATGCGATATTTTCGGCTATTCAAAAGCAATACGGAAAATCATTTGGAGGAAGGTTCGTGGCTCCGAATGGTGTTTGGGTGGGGCAAGGCTGGGGAGTAGGGTTTATTCCAGCAGATATCTCTTTAGAGCTAACCCCAAATCAACCGGTGGCAGTGAATGCAACAATGTATTTGGACACCACTTTTTCTTTTGCATGGGCGGATACTTTTAAGGATATAGAATCTGCGAAAGTATCCTGGGGAATCACTGGCAAGGTCGTTAATCGGGGTTATTTTAGTAAGGCCATAGATGCCATTGAGCTCGCTGCAGACTCCAGTTTTGTGCAAACATCGGATCTGAAAGAAGGTTATTTTATAGATGCGGATGTTGGTTTTTTGGTGAAACCACATATCGATGATGATGGAAGCATTTTTTCATTATTAAGATTGTCCAGGCCAACTTTTGGACTCGTTGTCAGAAATATAGTTGATGCCGAAGCCATGGGTTCTTTGAAGTTATTTAATAAAGAAGCAACGTCAGCTAGCAAGCCTGAAAAATTAACTAGAGTTATCGATATTGGTTCCCGCTGGGAATACCCAAGTCTATGGATTTTTGGAGGAAGAGGAACATTGGATTTTAGGAACATTCTTCATCCTGCCTTTAACATCAGAAAAGGAACTCATATAGGATTTGAGTTCGATTGGACAATGTTCAATTGGTGGAAGGGAAATTACCGGTTTGGTTTAAATCAAGGATATTTCACAGCAGGCGCGTCGGCGCTCTTTGCTTGGTTTAATCTAGATCTAGTTACCTATGGCGAAGATGTGGGCACGTTTAATTCACCAAAGGAAAACAGAGTTTACGCTCTCCAAATGAACCTAAATTTCTAGTTAGAGCGAGCTTGAAAAGTCTTAAATCTTCGTTCTCGTCGGTCGGGCTCCCTGCGACTTGGCTGTGCCAGGTCGCAGTCGACTCCTTCCTTCGGCCTCGATTTAAGACTTTTCAAGCACGTGCCAAGCTAACTTGTTGTTTCCACAAATTACAAATTATATTTTTTTGCTCGGTCGGCAAGCTCCTGCAATTGACTCATCATCTCTTTCAAGTCTTGCTCAGAAGGAGTCTGTGAGCTTTTAATTTCATTTAAAGCAAAAGCCAATTTGTCGATTTCAGTAAGAGCTTTATCATTTAAAGAATAGAGTTCGATGGTTTTACTTAAGCGTTCCTCATAGATGGAAATTTTATTTTTAATTTCGATGATGTTTTCAGCAGGAGGATTTAGTAAAAGTTTTGATCTTAATTGTTTAATAGGAGTGGCAGAGAGAAATATATAGGAATTCGCCATTTTTTTGAAATTATCCATAAGAGCTAAGTAAATGGATTCGACAGCGGCATGATATCTTTGAAAAGTAATTTCATTTGCATTGAATTTGAGTCCTAATAGTTTCAAATAAGATTCGTATTTTGCTATTAACTCCTCATATTGAAGGTAAAGTTTTTCGCCATGTTTCTCAATATTTTCAAGAAATTGAATTTCAAAGAGTTGTTTTTGAAGGGATTTGGTTTCGGGCAACAAATTTGAAGAGTTCGAAGTTAATTCCAGTGATTTTGCACTTAATTTCATGGTGAAAAAGAGGATAAGAAATGACGCTAAAAATAGGCTTCCTAGAATAAACATGGATGAATAATAAAAAAATAGGCATCCAAGAAATAAAATCGAATAAATTATCTTGATGTTGATAAAACGCGGAGTACGAGTATTTTTTAAGCTTTTTAATTTATCCATTGCTCGAGCTTACGCTAACATAGTTGCGTGATCAACATCTGCTACGCGACCAGTTATCTGAGAGGCCTATTGATCTCTAAAAGTTTCATTGGTAATTCTAGTAGCAATCTCTTCATAGGGTGGTAGTAATGGTTTTTGGATTTTTAAAAAAACAATTAATAGATGTTATCGATTGGACGGAAGATTCGAATGGGATTCTTTCCTTTAGGTATCCAATGGAAGATCGTGAAATTCAGAATGGAGCACAACTGACCGTCAGGCAATCTCAGCTGGCTCTGTTTGTGAACGAAGGACAAGTTGCTGATTTGTTTGGTCCAGGATTGCATACGATAGCCACCAGAAATCTGCCGATGCTCACTAATTTAAAAAATTGGGAAATGGGCTTTCAATCGCCGATAAAATCAGATTTGTACTTCTTTTCAATGAAAGAACAAATCGATCAAAAATGGGGTACGGGGACGCCTATAACGGTAAGGGATAAAGACTTTGGAGTGGTAAGAGTACGTGCCTATGGTACCTACAGTTATCGAATAAAAAACCCTAAGATTTTCTTTCAAAAAATTGTTGGTTCGAGGGAAATATTTACCGTTTCAGAGTTCGAGGGTCAACTAAAGGCGAATATTTTAACTTCTTTGGCTTCTTTTTTTGGTCAGTCACAAGTGTCTTTTTTGGACATGGCTGGACATCAGGAAAAGTTTTCTGAGATGCTTCATTCAGCTCTACAGGACGAGTTTGAAAATTACGGTCTCAGTCTGGAAACCTTTCGAGTTCAGAGCATTTCCTTGCCTGAAGAAGTTCAGAGTCAAATTGATAAAATGTCATCTATGAAAATTACCGGCGATATGAAGCAGTATACTCAGTTTCAGGCGGCAGATAGCCTTGGGAAAGATCAAAGGGGTGGAGGTGCTTCTGTAGGGGTTGAAATGGCCACAGCGATGGCAATGGGGCAATCGCTGGGAGCCTCTCTTAATAAAACTTTAGGGGCTTCTGAGGTTGTTTCGGGAGCTGGAAATGATGAGATTTTTAAGACCATCAATCAACTTCATGAGCTCAAGACTAAGGGGATTATCAGTGAGCAAGAATTTGAAAGTAAAAAAACAGATTTGTTAAAAAAGATAACCTAAAATAATGCAAACCCAAAACCCTAAGCCCAAAAAACAAAACTAAAAAACAAAAAAAGAAACTAAATGGAGTCCATTAAATGGAAACAAAAACTATACAAAAAAATGAATTAGACACTTTACTTTCTGTGGATCAAATAAAAAAAGACTTGGTTCTTCACTCTCCCCAGGAAGTTCAAGGAAATTTGCCAGGGGGCTCTGATTTGGATCAAAAGGCAGCCCAATTTGTAGATAAGATTTTAAATTTAAATCCTCAAGATTATAAGAATAAAGAGGAACAAAAAAATGCAGTAGATACCTTTGGGCTGGATTTACAAAAGGAAGCTGCCAAAAAAAGTGAGCTATTAAAGCAACCTGTAAAGAAATTGTCAGATCGTTCGGCCGAGGGGGGCGATGTTGCCAACTCTCTCATTAATTTAAAGTTAAAAGTGGAAGAACTGGACCCCTCAAAGTTTAGCTTTGAAGAAGGCTGGGTTTCTAGAACTCTTGGCTTTTTACCAGGGGTGGGGAATCCTTTAAAAAAATATTTTTCTAAATTTGAATCAGCCCAAGATGTGATCGCTGCTATTATTAAATCATTGGAAAGCGGAAGGGACCAACTAACTCGAGATAATATCACTTTAGTAGAAGATCAAAAATCGATGCGAGAAATTAGTGACAAGCTTGAGAATATGATAAAATTCTCTCAAGTTATTGATCAAAAATTAGTGTACAAATTAGAGCGGGAAGTGACTCCTGCCAGTGAGCAACACAAGTTTTTAAGTGAAGAGATTTTATTCCCTCTTCGTCAGCGTGTGATTGATCTTCAACAACAAATGGCAGTAAATCAACAAGGAGTCATTGCTACCGAAATTATTATGAGAAACAATAAAGAACTTATTCGTGGTGTGAATAGATCATTGAATGTCACCGTGAGTGCGCTTCAAGTTGCTGCCACGGTAGCCATGGCCTTGGCAAATCAAAAAATTGTTTTAGACAAAATAAATTCGGTTAATCAAACGACTAATGATTTGATTGCAGGGACGGCCGTGAGACTTAAAACTCAAGGTGTTGAAATTCAAAAACAAGCCTCGAGTGCCAGCCTTAATATGGATACCTTGAAAGTTGCTTTTCAGGATTTGAAAATAGCAATGGATGATATTGCGCAATTTAGACAGAAGGCTTTGCCTCAAATGGCAGAGGCTGTTTTGCAAATGAACAAGCTGACCGATGAAGCGCAACAAACGATAAAAAAGATGGATAAAGGAAACGAATCCCAGAATATTTCGACCTAATGCCTAGTGAAGGATTTATGAAATCACCTTATCAGATTGAAAAAGTAGAATTAGATGATTTATTAAAAATGCAGTTGCTAAAAAAGCTCGACCAACTGGCGCATAAGAAAATCTTAGTTGTCGGGGATGTGGGAATTGATGAGTATATCATTGGTACGGTTAAAAGAATCAGCCCAGAAGCACCAGTGCCTGTTATCGACGTAGAGAATGAAGAAAAGCGCCTGGGTTTAGCGGCCAATGTGGCGCAAAATATTGTTAGCCTTGGTGGCCAAGTTTCTCTGCTTTCTGTCGTTGGCAAAGATTTTGGTGCTGATCTTTTAAAGAGTATTTTTGATGAAAGTCATATTCCTTGGATGGATATGATTGTGGATTCGCAACGTCCAACAACCAGAAAGACCAGAGTCATGGCTGGTCCCCATCACATTGTTCGAATTGATTACGAGTTAAAGAAATACATCTCTAAGGAAGTGCAAAAGGCATTATTTGGAAGATATCAAGCTATTATTAAAGATTATGACGCTGTTATTTTGGAAGATTACGCTAAAGGTATTTTTTCTATAGATCTGATGCAAAATTTGATTGAAACAGCTCACATAAATCACAAAAAAGTATATGTGGATCCACATCGTTCGAACCCATTAAGTTTTTATCAGCACTGTGATTTATTCAAACCCAACTATGATGAAGCTTTGATCTTAGCAGGTATGGATTTTGACGATTTAAGGGAAAATCCGGATAAAGTTTATATTGTTGGCAGAGCTTTGCAGCAAAAGCTTCAATCTCCTCGAATAGTACTTACTCGAGGAAAGGAAGGCATGACTATCTTCGATAAAGATAAAATAATTGAGGTTCCAACCTATGCGAAAAAAGTTTTCGATGTGACAGGGGCGGGAGATACAGTGATTGCGACCCTTGCTTTATCGCAAGCCGCTGGTTTTACCGTAACAGAGTCCTGCGTTTTAGCAAATATTGCCGCTGGAAATGTCGTGGGGAAGATAGGTTGTGTCCCTTGTGATTTGGGCGAAATGAAAGAGGCCATAAGTCATTTTTTATAGATTCCAGTTAAGGATTGTAGCCAAATGGTATACCTTTTTTTGTAACAGGCCCTAAAGTCCCTAACTGTCGAGTTTTCTTGCGAGTAATTTCTTTAAGCCTTTGATAAAATCTGGATTTTTTATTAAAATAAGGGCATACACAATGCATGTTTAATCAAATTGAAAGTAAACGAAATTTTTATTCCATGAATTTATCCGATCTAGAGGCTTTATTTAAAGTTCATGGAAAGGAAAAATTTAGGGCTCAACAGTTATTTAAATGGGTCTACGAAAAACGAATTACAGAACCTGAATTGATGTCCAATCTTGCAAAAGATTTTCGTAAGGAATTAGATCAGTACATGGATTTCAATATGCCCAAGTTAGCTCAACATTTAAAAAGCGTTGATGGCACTCAAAAATTTTTATTTGATATTGGCGATATGAAAACCGTTGAGGCGGTGCTGATCCCCTCAGAAGAACGGCTCACGCTATGTATCTCTTCAGAGGTCGGCTGTAATATGGGTTGTAAATTTTGTTTCACTGGAAAACAAAAATTACAGAAACGACTGAAGGCCGAGGAAATTGTTGGGCAATTTATGCTGGCTCAAGATCTCATTGGAATTGAAAATCGAATTACAAATATGGTTTTTATGGGAATGGGTGAGCCCTTGGATAACTCGGATGAGGTGTTTAAAGCTATTGAAATAATTCACTCTCCATGGGGGATGAATTTTTCAAGAAGAAGGGTCACGGTTTCAACTTCTGGCATTGTTCCTGAGATGTGGAAAATAGCTCATCATAAAGTACGGTTAGCCGTGAGTTTAAATGGTTATGATGATGAAAGTAGATCACAAATAATGCCAATTAATAAAAAGTATCCGTTGAAAGAATTATTTGAAGCTTGTCATGAATACGTGAAGCAAACAAAAGACAGAGTGACCTTTGAATATGTTTTGCTGAAGGGGATAACGGATCAAGTAGAACATGCCCGAAAGTTATTCCAATTAACCAAATCCATACCTTGTAAAATTAATATCATTCCATTTAATGAGCATCCAGGTTCTGGTTTTGAACGGCCGTCAGATAATCAAATTTTAAAATTTCAAAATGAGTTAATCCAATTGGGGGCACATGTTCTTTTAAGAAGAACCATGGGAAGAGATATCTTTGCGGCCTGTGGCCAGTTGCGAAGTGAATTTGATAATCACCCAAAACAGATGGATGTTTCAAATTCTAAATTAACACGTACATTGCATTTAAAAAATATAATCAATTAGGAGAAATAGGAGAAATCAAAATGTCATCTTTGCTCGTTGTCGGGTCTTTAGCTTACGATACAATTAAAACTCCATCTGGATTTGTGGCCAAAACTCTGGGTGGCTCTGCAAATTATTTTTCATTAGCAGCAAGTTTATTTACGCAAGTAAGAGTCGTTGGGGTTGTCGGTGAAGACTATGAAGATTTGGATAAAGAATTGTTGTTAAAAAGAAATGTGGATTTGTCTGGAGTTGAAAAAATGAAAGGAAAAACTTTTCATTGGGAAGGAAAGTATGAGGGTGATTTAAATGAGGCTGAAACATTAAAAACTGAATTAAATGTTTTTGAACATTTTAACCCTGTATTGCCTCCAGCCTTTAGAAAATCAGAATTTGTATTTTTAGCAAATATTGCTCCAGAACTTCAGCTTCAAGTTTTAGAACAAATTGAATTTCCAAAATATATTGGAATGGATACGATGAATTTTTGGATTCACTCTAAAAAAGATAAATTAAAAGAAGTTTTAAAAAAAGTGGATGTTATTCTTATTAATGAAGGAGAGTCTGATTTATTGACAGAGTCTTCAAATGCGATTCAGGCAGCTCCCAAGATTGCTGAATTGGGCCCTAAAATGATCGTCATTAAAAGAGGCGAATATGGTTTTGTATTGTATTCAAAAGACTTTGGTTATTATTTGCTTCCAGCGGTGCCTATTTCAAATGTCGTTGATCCAACGGGTGCCGGTGATACCTTTGCTGGTGGTTTTTTTGGTTATCTTGCCCAAAGAAATACATTGCCTCATTTTGATCTAATTAAAAAAGCCTGTGTCGTCGGGACCTTGTGCGCGAGTTACACTATTCAGGACTTTGGTGTTAAGGCTTTAGCAAAAATGACTATAGAGAGTCTGCATCAGCGGTTAGTCGAGTATAAAAAGTCTGTCCTTATCGACGACAATTTGTTTCATTTTTGATAATACAGTCCGTAACGAAACAAATGACTCAAGTAGTATTGATTTAAGTCCGATAAGTAGCTGAATGAACAAGAAAATAGTTAAGAAAGAAGTTTCTGCTGCCGATGATTTATTTAGCTCATTGTTAGATGACGTTGGTAATTTTGATGGACTCACTTCTGAGGCTACCGAGTTTCCTGATGCCAAAAAAGCTCTTGAAGATACTGTTTATGGATACTCTTCAAAAAATGAAGAAGTTAGCCCAGATATATTAATTCCCAGTTTTAAAGATGAAGATCCTAATGGACTGCCTAATCTAAATGATCTAAAGTACGATGGACCAGAAAGTGATGATAACTTTCTTGATCAGATCATGTTTAATCTTTCTAATTCTAACGATCCTAACGATTCCAATGATGAAAATAAAAATCTTCCTGTAAAAGATAAAGTCTCGATAACCTTTGATAAAGTCAATAATGCAAATAAGGCGGATCAACTTCCTGGAATCTCTGAAAAATTAGATAGCACAGAAATTTTTTTTCCACCTAAACAGGAGGAGAAATCTTCAATTTTACCTAGGGATATTGAAAAGACAATTGCCGTTACAAGGTTCGCACAAAGACAGCAAGAGCATTTAAATGACAAAATTAATCAGGAAATTCTTACTTCTGCGGGTGAAGATAAAGTTTTTGTAATGCCATCAAAGGCCGGGAAATTTAATTCAAGTCAAGTATCTATAGACGCAAGTTTGGCTCAATCTGAAAGTCTTCGCATTGCTCAGAATAGAATTATTGATTTAGAAAAAGAAATCGAGAGATTACGTCAAGAAAACGATGAACTTTTAACAGCGTCAGAAATTATTAGAAATAAATCAGAAGAATTTACAATTAAAATTTCTCAATTGGAAAAAGAAAATTTAGAAATTAAGTCAGACTTAAAAAATGAGATTTCTTTATTGAAAGGAAATTTAATCTTTAAAGAAAGTGAAAATACAAGACTTCAAGAAAAGAATGAAGAATTAGAGCTGAGAATTAAAAATGATTTCAAGAAAATTCGCGTGAGAGAGCGTGAACTGGAAAATAGACTAGAGCTAATAAAAATAGAGAAACAGGCTGTCATTAAGTCTAAGGATGATTTGTTACTAGAATTACAAAGAAAGAACGATATTTCTAAGTCGGAGCTTGAAACGTACAGAAATAAGGTCCAAGAGTTAAATAAAAGTATAGAATCTTATAAAAATCAAATTAAAATAACAGTAAGAACTTTGCGCCTGGCTTTATCCCATGTGGATGATAAAGGCGAGAACGAACCAGTTCACTACAAAAAAGCTACCTAACAGAATGAATGCGATGGAAGAAGAAGCAAAATCGTTACCCAAAAAAGCAAAGGTGATTATTAGTAATTTACACCTAGGCAAGGGAAGATTTTTAGAAAGTGGCGGACTAAACTCTTTAGAAGAATTCTATTATGGTGATAAGTTAGTTGAATTTTTAAACTATTACTCAACGGGAATTTATAAGGACCATGAAATCGAACTCATTTTAAATGGAGATTTTTTAAATTTTTTACAGGTAGACTATAAAGGCCATTTCCTTACGGTGATAACAGAACCAATTTCTCTAGAAATTTTAAAGAAAATAATCAAAGGACATCAAAAAGTTTTTGATGCGATGTCAGCATTTGCCACCAAACCACATAAATCGGTTACCTATATCATTGGCAATCATGATCAATCAATGCTTTGGCCTTCCTGCCGGTTGTATCTTAATCAGGTTATTGGCGCTCCTATTAGATTTAAAAATATTATTTATTTTTTTGATGGTTTTCATGTTGAGCATGGACACATGCACGAGGCGGCAAATAAGTTTGACCCTAAGAAGTTTTTTTTAAAAAAAAACTTAGCTGAGCCAATCCTAAATCTTCCTTTTGGAAGTCATTTTTATGTGGAATTAGTTCTTTCAATTAAAAAGAAATTTCCATTCATAGATAAAATCAGGCCTTTTTCAAAAATGATAAATTGGATTTTTTTTCATGAGACTAAATTGTTTTTTAAATCTTTTTTTTCAACTCTTATTTTTGTAATAAAAATTTTATTTGTTAAAGATCGAAGAAGACAGTGGTCGCTAAAAAATACACTTAAAATTATTTTTCAAAGTGCTGTTTATCCAGACTTAATGGGATCTGCAAAGAAAATTTTAAAAAACGACAGAGTCCATACCGTCATTTTTGGTCATTCTCATATTTATCAATACCGACAATGGAGATCTGAAAAAGAATATTTTAGCGTCGGAACCTGGACGGAGCTAACCTCATTGGATATTGTTTCTCTTGGGAAGATATCAAAATTAACTTATGTTTTAATTGACTATCCCGAAGACGGCGTAAGGCCTCGAGCTCGACTAAAGGAGTGGAAGGGTTACTATCGAATAGAAGAAGATGTAGCCATCTCTTAACTAGCCTCGAGTCTTTGGAAGGTGATTAGGGCCCGTCTAGGAGGGGCTTTAAGTTTATTGAATGGCATTTATTTTAAAGGTATGATTTTCGTATGGGGCATGGTAAGGATGATGTAAATGAAAAAACCGTTGTGGCTTCGGACACAACGCTTAAGAAGGAATTGTCTGCAACAGATAGCGCTCCGCCTGTGTTTGTTGTTTTGATTGGCCCTCCAGGCTATCAAGGAAAACAATGGAATTTGCATAATGGATTTGTTGTGGGAAGGGCCATTGAATCCAATATATTTATTGACGACAAAAGTTTATCTAGGTCACACGCTCGTATTGATATTAAGGGGAATAATATTTATGTCATAGATTTGGGATCTACGAATAAAACCTTTGTGAATGGGCAGGTGTTGCCACCAATGGCTCTTTGTGAATTAAAAAATAATGATCAAGTCAAAACAGGCAATGTCATTTTTAAGTATCTAGAAACAGGAAATATCGAAAGTCTAACAACCCAAGCTTTATTTGAAAAAGCAACAAAGGATGCATTAACAGGAACGCATTCGAAGGGCGCCTTATTAGAAAAGGGCCCAGAGTCAGTTAAGCGATCTGATATATTAAATGAACCGATGAGTATTATTATTTTTGATATCGATTTTTTCAAAAAAATTAATGATACTTATGGTCACCCTTGTGGAGACTATGTATTAAAAGAATTAGCGAAGGTCGTTACTTCAAAATTGATTAGATCCAATGATTTTTTTGCTCGGTATGGGGGCGAAGAGTTTGTTCTTATCTTAAATGGGACGGAAAAAAGAATAGCTACCGAAATAGCTGAAAGAATACGAGCTACAATTCAAAATCATGAATTTGTTTTTGAAAATAAAAAGATACCCGTGACGGTTTCATTGGGGATTACGGCTAAAACTTCTTTAGACACTCAGTGGACAAATATCTTAGATAGAGCTGATAAAGCTCTTTACACCTCAAAACAAACAGGTAGAAACAAAGTAACTGCGGCTTAAGGTCGTTTTGACCCTGTCAATAAATCACACAAATTTAAAATCTGAAATAGTGCTAATAAGTTTTATTTATACCCTTACTATCAACTCGGTTTTATTAGATTTAGATATCAATCTTAAAATGGTCTTAGTCCTCATGTGAAAAATTGGAGACAAATTGACAATAGAATTCCTGGCCCTTCTGTTGCTTAATAAGTACGCATGGGGGATTTGTTTTTAAACGATTAACCTTTTTTAAAAAGAAATGAGTCAGATATATGGAAAAGGAATTTATAATTTCAACAGATCTAGAGTTGATAAAGGAAGTTAGGGATGGGAATAGGAAAGCCTATTCAGAACTAGTTAAACGGCACCAAAAGGTATTATTAAGAATGGCGCTTAGATTTGTAAAGAGCTTAGATTTAGCTGAAGATGTGGTACAAGAGAGCTTTATAAAGGCCTATGAAAAACTTAACTTGTTTGAAGGAAGATCGAGTTTTAAAAGTTGGTTGTTTCAAATTGCCGTGAATACTGCCAAAAATAAATTAAGAGATAATAAAAGAAAAACAACAGATATTGACACGGTACAGATGGCCGTAAGTGCCATAGCAGAAACAAGTTTGGTACAGGCCGCACTGGCATCGCAAATTCAAGAAGAGGTTGATAAGTTACCTTTAAAACAAAAAACAGCTCTTATTCTCAGAGTCTATGAAGATTTGAGTTTCAAAGAGATTTCAGATATTATGGATTGTCCTTATGATACAGCAAAGGCCAACTATAGACATGCTTTGTTGAAGTTAAAAGAAGTGTTTGAACAAAGAGAAGATTTAAAAGATTGGAATGATTCATTTAATGGGCATCTTGCAGATATGGTTCAATATGCGGAGGTGGACTAATGGAATTATATGAAGTTGAAAGAGCTATTAAAAAATCAAATTTTTATGCTACCGAAATACCCTTGCCTCATGAGGACAAATATTATCAAGACTTTCATGATAAAATTATGTCCTCTATAGGAAATGCAGAAATAAAGCCCCGATCGTATTTTCAAAATAAAAAAGATCTGTTAAAAAGGCATTGGCGATTTTATTTAGTGATGTCGTTTCTGAGTTTGGCAACTTTGATTTCATTTAATATGGCTAAAAAGATTTCTTTCAGTTTTTTACAGAATAGTCATGTGATTAAAAGCTCCCAAAATGAGGATCAAATTATTTCATTAATAAAGTCCTCTCCAGAAATGCTGACAGAAACGGTGCTGAGTTATAAATCGGAACAGGAGTTTATTGCTGAATCAGTTTTTTTCCAAGATGAAAGTATAACTAAAGAGTTGTTCAATTCATTATAATCTACTATTTTCTTCTCACCTAAGGTACTTTTTAGTAGGAGTTGAGTCATATGCGTAACTCCTGCAGTTTTTAGAGCGGGAGAGTTTGGTGAGACGTTTAATTTCCATTTTCTTTTTAATGTTTTCAACTGCATTGGCTGAGTCAAATTTTAAGGCAAAGCTTCAGTTGGAAGACCTTTTGATTTGGAAAATTTCAGATGAATTAAAATTAACAACGGAGCAAGAAAAAAAAATCTCAGACATCATTAAGTACTTAAATAAGAAAAAGTCCGCCAACTCGCAAGAAATCGAAGTCCTCACTCAAAGAATTATTAAAAGTGAAGACGAGAAAGTTAAAAATAAAGCATTTTTGGATTTAAAAAAAAAGTTAAGTATTTATAATTTAATTTCGATTGAAGAGTTGGACAAAGTTAAAGGTGTTTTAGGTATTAAAAAGTTAGGTCAATACCTAGAGCTTAAAAAGGATATTTCGGAAAAAGTGAAAAATATTATTTTGCCTGCGGATAAAAAAGGAGAAGTAAAACTTCCTCCTCCTAAAATCACTGAAGAATAAATCTGCTAAAGATATTTTGGAGACAGGCTCATTTTATTACAGACTACATGAATGATGTTACAAATTCCTAATGGGAACTGGTATTATCCTCGTCACCATTGATGCCAATTAAGTTATTAGAATCACCTTTCCTCATCATGTCCTGGTAGCTCATTTTTATTCCCCCGTTGCTATACGACTCTACGGCTTGCATCAAAGTAATTGAAGAAGGAGCAATGGATAAAAATAAAGTAGATAAACCGTTAGTGATAATATCTAAATTTTTCGTTCCAAGAGGGTCTGTCGTCGTTCTTTTTAAGTTGAGATACTGACTATTATAATAAGGGTAGGAGCTACAGCTATTAAAAAAGTAAATTTGATATCTATTTTGATTAGCCTGCAATTTCAGAGTGGAATGATTTTGTATCAAATCAAGGTTTAGATATTCACCCAATCCTGAATGGCCAGCATAGAGCATGATTGAAGAATTCATTAATGAGTTTGATAAAAACTTATGAAAACTCATTCCATCATAAATAGTAGAAGCTCCAAAAAATATTCTATAGGTTACTTTTCCTTTAGGGGTTGTTTTTACTAATTCCTCAACAAATGGCATTTGATTATAATAACCTAATTTGCCAAAAAAAAGTTGTAGTTCTTGGTTTGTCCACACATGACCTTTGTAACCCCACTGAGAAAGGACCAATTTTATTTGTCGGTAAGACTGTGCACTCAAATCCCTAGATGATTGAGGGTTCCAATCTAAAGAAGAATTGTCCATACCAAAAAGAATATCGAAAGTCAGTTCTCCATTGACGAAAAGCCGATCATATTCAGGAAAAGTGAGTTTTGTATTTTGAAGGTATTGAAGTTGGCCTTGAACGCTAAAGTAATCAACATTTTCTTTTAGGTTACATCCATAGGCTTTGGGGTTGAAAAAATACCAAAAATAGCCTTCTTGCGGGTGCTGATCATCGGTACAAGGATAAAGATTAGCTGTATTATTGGTTAATGATTTCACCCAAATTTCATAAGGTCGGATTGGAAGAAAAAATGAATAAGAATTGGGCCCTTGAGAAATAAGAATTCTTCCAGAGTAGGAGTAATCCGCTCGCCAAGTGTTGCTATTTACCTGTTGGGCTCTTAATATTTGAAAAGTGTGGTCCCCCTTAGGAACAGCCTGTCGATTTTGGTTTGAAAAAGCCCCAAATAGGAATGACAATTGTTTATCAATGGCCGTTTTATATTCTGTATCTCTGGGTTGAGACGTTTTAAATAATTCTACAGAATAATTAAATTTAAGCTGCGCCTCTTGGGCTGAGGGACTGTAAAACCGATAGCGGTTAGGTGGAGAATAGGTTCTATTTAGATTTGGTGTAAAAGTTTGTGAAAAAGAAAATTGAGTCACCCAAAGAAAAAAACATAGAAACTTCATATTTACCTCTTAGTGCTTTATTATCTATGGAGTATAAAAGTAGAATGCAAGCTATTTGTAGGTCGTCAGGATAACTTAACACCCTTTTGTGGACTCAATTTAAGACGTTTCAAACACGGGCTTACTTCTTTAGTTCCAGGATTCTTTCTTTTAGCTTTTGGGTGGGATTAGACGTTTTTTCAAGTTTTTTACACTCTTCTATAAATTTTACAAAACTGTGGCCAACTAAATTAAATAGCAATTCAAAATCATTAAGGTCTTTCATGTAAGTTTTATAGACAATGAGCCTCGCATTATTGAGATCCCATGAATCGAAGTTGAGCCAATGAGAAGTTTTAAGAAGAGGTTTGACTTCAGTTTTAAAATTTTCTTTTATGGCAATAAATTTTTGTTGTCGGAGTTCTTCTTTTTTCTGTGATTCTGATAATTGAGTATACCATTTTTCAAGTTTGGTGAGTTCATTGGTAATAAATTTAGAAAACAACTCATCGTCATGATTTTCATTTTTGGTGATCTCAATTGTTTTCGAATTTTCACCTTCTTTTTTTAGGTAAAATAGTTCCATTCCTTTATTTCCCAAAAAGGTGGCCATTCGTTCATTAAAATCAGCCTCACTTTTAATGTATAATGTTGCATGAACAGACTCATGGATAATGGTATTAACAAGATCGTAATCTTTGTACTTCATCATGCTTGAAAGAAGAGGATCTTTGAACCAACCCAAAGTGGAGTAGGCACTCACTCCACGAACATAAACGTCTAGCCCTTGCAATTTAATGTTTTCTGATTCTTCTTTGGCCTCAAGTTCCGAAAAATAACCTTTGTAGGGAACTTTTCCAACAAAAGGAAACTCCCAAACATAAGCTTCGAGGTTCCATTTGGGGGAAGCGCTAACAACATAGCTAACATAGGGACGGTCGAGCTTAACAAAAGTGGAATAATTTTTTTTTACATTAAGGCTTAGATCTACTTCAGCAAATTGTCTAACTTCTTGAGCCAAAAGTAATTTATTTTTTTCATCATCAGTGAGTCTTTGATCTTTAAGGGCTTCTTCTATAGGTACTCTTTGGTTTAAGAGGCTTGCCTGATTGTAAGCGCTTTTCATCAAATAGCCCATCTGGCATCCAGAAAGAAGAAAGGACATTAGGCTGAAAAAAACGCCACGTTGCCAGAGTATTATAGAACCCATGTTAAGCCAGCGCGGATAGAGTTATCTTCAATGGTTGATTTGTTGTTGGCAGAATCTTTAGTTTCAGTTCTCCAAGCATCATAGCTCAGTTTCAAACCAAAAGTATCAGTTAAAGGAATTTTTATTCCTGCTCCGTAGCTAGGAGAAACGGAGTTGATGGGGTCTGTGTCATAGATAAAAACATCAGAATTTTTTGTACTCATTGTTTTTTCAATTTGTGAGATACCCACTTTTAAATAAGGTTGAATTATTGATTTTTTATCTGCCAAAATAAAAATGAAATCAGAACCATAAACTTTAACTTTTTGTAAGGTGGTCTGCTGTTGGAAGCCCGTTCCATTGTAAATCGTTTCTTCTCTGAGTATTGAAGCCGTGGTATAACTTAATTCAATTGCAAGCTTTTCCATGAAATAGAAAGATACGGATCCTGTGGTCGATTCCATATTGTTGAAGTTATCAGCATTAAAATAGGTTTTTTTTTGAGCGTAAGAAACGGCCAGCTCGGTAACTATGGCCTCTGACTGAAGTGATAGGAAAATGAAACTTAAAAAAAGCAGAATCACACGTGAATTATTTTTTTTCCTCATAGGGATATGCTAACAGTTGAATGCCGAGTCGTCTTCATGAGACAGATTAATTTAGACTCGACTTTAGTTTATTTAGCAGTATAGACAGGGCTGTAGTTGACATGAAATGAATATCTTAAGTGGATGTAACCATCAGATCTGAGCATTTCCTTGGGAGGATTTGGAAAAATTTTGGCGTCTTCAAAGGCAAAAATAGCTGATTGATCAAACCGAGAAACACCAGACTCCCTAAGGACCAGGGCCTTTTTTAAATTTCCTTGAGCATCTATCAAAAACTCTACTTCAGAGATCCATTCGCTTTTAGAAACATTGGTTAAGACCCTGGACCTATTCAGTTGCTCCATAGCTTCGCGAATTTTTGTTTCCCAACGAAACCGAACCAAATCTTCAACGCGAGAGTAAAATGTATAAAATTGAAATTGATCTGTATTTAGGGCTGTGAAATCACCAACGGAAACATCGTCAGGTAAAGATTCACCTAAAGTGGACGCTCCGTATTTTTCGTTGGGGTATAACTCTAGGGGTTTGTAGTCAGATTTTTTTTTGTTTGAAGAGGTGTAAAGCTCTGAAGTTTCAGGAACCTTAGCCTCATTCTTAGGGGACTTAATATCCCTTTGAATTTGTTCTAATTTTTTGGCAATAAGTTCTTTTTGGTACTTAGGTGTTGAAAAATTATTAGAAGTTTTGCCGGACAGCTTGGCTTTAGTTTCAATAAGTACCCGTTGGGTGGCTTCGGAAAGGAAGCGAGCTTTTTCTTTAGAACTCTTATCCACTTGGGACTCAGGAGGGAGAGCGCTACGAACAATTTGCTGATGGTCTTTTTCGTCAATAATTTCAATATCCAAAGGTTTGACTTTTTCGATGATAAGGGAACTTCGAGCTGTCGTTATTTTGTTTAGCCATTCTTGAGGCATAAAAAAAACCACTAGGACCAAAATAAGGTGAAATATCAGACTGAAGCTAACTCCCAAAAATAAATTCATTTGTATCAATTTAGAACAAAAAGTCCCCAAATTCCACAAAAATGGCTTAAGTTTGAAACATTTTCTCCGATGAGTAGATGGAATGATATGATAGACGAGTGATATGATGGAAGGATCCATTTAGGGGGTTTGAGTGGGTAAAATTTTAGACATTGTGGATAGGTTAAAGTCGAAAAATCATCAAGGGTTAAAAAATTCAAAAGCAAAGGCGCCTGTTTTAGATATCACCGAGGCGCGCCAAGAAATAATTAATTCTGAAAGACGTGAAGTTAAAAGAACGATACTCACTGAATTTATTGGTGCCTTTGCGGTTCTTCCAGAGCATGGATTATTGCGTGTGGCTGTTTATGATATTTCTGATAATGGAATTTCTTTTGATTTAGAAATGGGCAAGGGAAAGTTTTCTCCAGACGAAGAAATTGCCATGAGAGTCTACTTAAATCACAAAACTTATTTTTCTTTCGTCGTTGTTGTTAATAATTCAAGATTGATTCCCAGTGAAGAAGTGGTTCGCCATGGTACCAGTTATGTGAAAGGCACCGTAAATGACGTTGCGTTACATCATTTTGTTAAGTTTATTGAAACGGTAAGTGCGAGTCTGAAAACTGATGATGGCGATATTCAAGTCTCAAATATTTCTTGATAGTTATTCCCTTTAGTTGGCATCCTGTAAGTGACAGTTAAATGACAGTCATGTCGCTAAAGGAGCTGAACAAATTGAATAAAGTAAATCCAAATAAAAAAAAGAAAATTGTAGTTGATACGAATGTGATCCTCTTTGATTCCCAAGCTATTTTAAAATTTGGTGAAGGTGATATCCATATTCCCATTTCGGTCATTGAAGAAATTGATAGATTTAAAAGAGATCAGGGCGAAAACGGAAGAAATGCGAGACAGTTCAGTCGTTTTATTGATGTGCTCAGGGCCAAGGGATCTTTATCTAAAGGTGTGCAGTTAGATAATCATTCAGAAACCTTCGTCTATATTAACACCGATTTGATGTTTGCAGGGATGTCCACAGAACTAGACCAGATGAAGGCTGACAATCGCATTTTGATGACCGCATTGTCTTTGCAGAAGCAACACCCAAGACATACGGTTGAGCTGATTACGAAGGATATCAACCTTCGAATCAAAGCCGATGTGTATGGTATCACGGCAAAAGATTATGAGCCCAATAACGCTTCCGAAAATGATCTCTACGAAGGCTATCTTGAGATTGAGCTTACTTCGGCTCAAATCGATTCTTTTTACAAAGAAAAAAAATATTTAGCTCCTGATTCTAAGCTCATTGCTAATCAATATGTTATTATGAAAGACCAATCAAACCCCAATCATTCCGCCGTAGGCAGGTATTCCTTTGCCGATAAAGCTATCGTTCCTTTGCTTTCCCCATCAGATAGTATTTGGGGAATCCATGCAAGGAATGCGGAACAGGCATTTGCCTTGGACTGTCTTTTAAACGATGAGATTTTGTTTGTTTCCTTAGTCGGAAAGGCTGGCACAGGAAAAACCCTTCTGGCGATTGCTGCAGGTCTTCATAAGACTCTAGATGAGGGCAGATTTCAAAGACTTTTAGTCTCTAGGCCCATTTTTCCAATGGGAAGAGATATCGGGTATTTGCCTGGGGACATTGAGCAAAAATTAAATCCATGGATGCAGCCTATATTTGACAATGTTGAGTTTCTTATGGGGGCAGATAAGAAAGCTTCGGGCAGAGCTCAAGAATTGATCAATCAAGGGATGTTAAATATTGAGCCTCTGACCTATATTCGTGGAAGAAGTATTCCAAAACAATATTTAATTGTCGATGAAGCTCAAAACTTAACTCCTCATGAAATCAAAACAATTGTTACACGGGCTGGCCGAGGTACAAAAGTTGTCTTGACGGGGGACGTTTATCAAATTGATAATCCCTACGTTGATTCTGCAAATAGTGGTTTGACCTATGCGGGAGAAAAGTTTAAAGGTCATCCTATAGCGGCTCATGTCACTTTAACGAAGGGCGAACGGTCCGAGTTGGCAGAATTAGCGGCTAACATTTTATAATGTTTTTACGGATACATTTAATACATGTAATACATTTAATTCATGAGGGAGTTAAGAGATGGAGTTGAGTTTATGATGGCTGCGAATATTAAATTTGATACGGGTTACAAGTGTTCGATGTCTGTTCAGGTTACTGATAAAATGGTACACCAATTTGCCGAAATGAGTGGCGATTTTAACCCAATTCACTTTGATGAAGCCTACGCAAGAACAACTCGATTTGGACAACGGATCGCTCATGGAATGATTGCGGGGGCTTTGTTTTCAAGAGCTTTGAATGAAAACATGGGGCAAGGTGGAATTTATTTAAGCCAGACGATGAAATTTTTATCTCCTGTATTTATAAATGATACTCTCACTATTGAAATGCATGTCACGGGAATGAGGAAAGAAAAAGGAATTGCCTCCGTTGAAACCATTGCGAGAAATCAAAAAGGAGAAGTTTGTGTTAAGGGCGAAGCTGTTGTGATGGTGGCTTCGAACGTTTAGTTACCATGAGCTCAACCTATTATGAGAATGTTAAATAGAGAAGAATCCCTGCTATTAGACAAGTTAGCTAGCACACAGTTTGATATCTCTATCGAAAAATTAATTCATAGTGCCGCATCGGGGATGCTTCTTAAACTGGAAAGTCTTTTTGAATTTGCAAAAGACAGTATTCGAACTCCCTTGGGGACAATGGAAGGTATGATTTTTCTCATTGGCCCAGGAAACAATGGGCAGGATGGCCTTTGTCTTTCAAAGCTGATCGCTAATAAATACCCTTGTCTAGCTATTAAAATATGTAATTATCATGAGTTCTCTAAACTTCCTGATTTCTTAGAAGACCAATGGGTGCACCCCATGTTGGTTATCGATGCTATTTTTGGGGTTGGTTTGAATCGAAACTTAAATGATGAAACCATAAAGATCATTGAGAAACTAAATTCCAAAAAAAAACTATTTCAAATTATTTCTTTAGATGTTTCTTCTGGCCTCGATGCCAATACAGGAAATGAATTTGGAACTGCCGTGAAGGCTGATTATACCTTAGCTTGTGAGTATCCTAAAGTGGGCTCGTTTTTAAATTGTGGGCCTTACCGTTCGGGAAAAATTATTAGAATTTCGATTGGATTCCCAAAAGAGTTGATTAGAAAAGTGGTGCTTGATTTTCGATTGGTTCAAAAAAAAGAAGCGAAGCTTCTTTTTCCCCAAAAAAACCCCTTAGGAAATAAATCCAAGTATGGACATCTTCTCATAGTAGCCGGTTCTAAAAAAATGCCTGGGGCCTTAAGACTTGCTTCTGAAGCGGCGTCCAGGTCTGGTGTTGGTTATGTCACATTGGCCTTAGAAGAAGATTTGCTAAAGAACTTAAAAAATGTAAAAGAACTACTTCCTGATTTTTTATACATATCTAAAGAGGAACTGTTAAACTTATCGAATGAAGAAATGAATAAAAAATATTCTGGGTTTTTGTTTGGACCAGGATTAGAGCCGAGTTTACAGAACCGAAAAATACTTGAAAAACTGTTAAAATTGAAAATAAAAATTCTCATTGATGCTGAAGGTATAAATTTTATCGCCCATTTTAAAATGAAACTTCATGAAAACTGCCTTGTGACACCTCATGCGGGAGAACTTTCAAGACTCATTGGAATGTCTGCAAAAGAGATAGAAAGTGAAAGAATTTCTGCTTGTAAAGAATTTGCTAAAAAATTTGCAAAGGCCACCCTTTTACTTAAAGGGCCAAAAACTATGATTTATGATCAGAGAAAATTTTATATAATTTCTAGCGGAAACAAAGCCTTAGCAAAGGCTGGAACGGGAGATGTCTTAGCGGGAATCATTGGATCTTATTTAGCCCAAGGTCTTTCTGTTAATAAAGCATCTTGTTTAGGGGCCTATATTCACGGAAGTCTTGCTGACAAATGGATTCAAGACGGTAACAACTTCCAATCCCTTTTAGCCAGTGATTTAGTAGAAGGTTTAAAGAACTATTCAGTTTAAATTTATTTTAGTTAATAGGTTTAGTTAAATCTGAACTACTGGCAAACAACTTGTTTACCCGTAGCATACTCTATTAAGGTTTTACCTTTGCACAGAGCCGCTACACATTGATAAGTCGTATTAAGTCCATATTCATAGTACTGAATGTACAAACCTTGACATTGACCTGGATAGGTCTGACTTAAACAATAATATTGATCAATGGTCTGCCCAGCCGTATTAACGCAGTTTCCGTTTAACCATCGACCGTTAGAATTATAGAAGCTGTTATACATCCCATTGGGATTATACATACCATTGTTATAGTAATTGGGATTATTCATGGCATTTGTTGCAGGGTTTGGTTGTGGACAGAAACTTGGATCGGCATTTACATTCATAGTATAATCGTAACAAACACCGTTGTTGTAATTGTATTGGTGAGGAGCAACAACTACGGGTGCAGGAGTATTAGAGTTTGAATCACTTTTTTGGCATGAAATAGTTATTCCTGAAATAAAAATTAAACACAAAACTAATTTTTTCATCTGAAACTCCTTACTTCAAGATTAGTGATGAAGTATGATGACGAGATAAATATACCCGAATTTTAAAAATAAATGGAAAATTATTGGGGATGGGGTAAAACCTATAGGTTTGTTGATATTCTAGACAGTTTTTAAGGGTAAAGGGGAAGAGAATGAAAGGGAAAGTTTCGATTCATAAAACAACAGTGAAAGATATAATGACATCACCGGTGAGTTCACTAAATACCGTTATGACAATTAAAGAAGCTATCACATTTCTCATTGAGAATAAAATCAGTGGTGCTCCTTTACTAAGGCAAGATGGAGAACTTTTAAGTATCATCAGTGAAATGGATTTAATGAGAATAGGGGTTCTTGAAAATGTAGATACCAAGCTAGCTCTTTGTGTTGAAAAATTACCAAAAACAACAAAATTAATTACAATAACAAAGGACAAATCCTTTGCAGAACTTTTCAAACTATTCTTAGAGAATCAAATCCGCCGAGTATTAGTCATCGATAACAGAAAAAGACCTATTGGGATTGTCGCCCGTAGGGACATTCTTAAGGCCTATTTGACTCATGTTGAAAACGAGTAGGTTCTCGATGTAAAGGCTTTTGAATAATATGGATAGCATGACCCAAAGTAGCTTCAGCGGCCTCCATCATCGTTTCTCCCAATGTAGGATGAGGATGTATAGTCAACGAAAGATCTTGCATTCTTGCTCCCATCTCAATGGCTAAGGCGGCCTCAGAAATTAAATTCGAAGCTTCAGGGCCAACAATATGAACTCCTAGCAAGATATCACTTTCACTAGCAATCATTTTAACAAACCCATCGGTTTCAAGCATGGAAACAGCTCTTCCGTTAGCGGCAAATGGAAATTTTCCTATTTTTAAATTTTTGTATCCCTTACTAAGGGCTTCACTTTCAGTTAAGCCGGCAGAAGAAATTTCTGGATCTGTGAAAACAACAGCTGGAACTGTTTTGACATCATAGGCCCTCGGACTCCCTTTGATGATTTCAGCAACCATAACCCCTTCGTAGCTGGCTTTATGGGCCAGCATAGGTTGGCCACAAAGATCACCAATTGCAAAAATATGTTTAAGGTTCGTTCTTCGTTGAGCATCTACTTTTACAAAACCGCGCTCGTCGATTTGCACTCCTAGATTTTTCAGATGAGGCTGATCTCCATTCGGCCTTCTGCCAACGGTGACCAAAATCTTATCTGCTTTTAGAACCTGGTTTTTACCATCTAACTCAACAATCACTTCATATTCATTGCCTACTTTTTTCTGCGATTTTGCCTTGGCATTGAATAACAAATTAACACCTTTTTTTTGCAATCGTTTAGAAACAACTTGGGCACATTCTGGATCAACAACACCAGCCAAAAGACTTCCCTGAGCTTCAACAACGGTCACCTCAGAGCCAAACTTTTTTAGATAGCTTGAAATCTCTAAACCAATATAACCTCCACCAATAGTGACTACTCTTTTAGGAGGGTGATCTAAATCTAGGGCCCCTGTAGAAGAAATAATATTTTTTTCATCAAATTCAAAACCAGGAATCTGAATAGGACGAGAACCAAGAGCTAAAATAAAATTTTTAGCTTCTAAAACTTCCACAGATGAAGAAGCTTCGGATGAAGTAGATTTTTTTGAAGGAATGACTTTGATCTGAGTCGGACTTACAAACTGACCTTCACCATTAAAGACAGTTACTTTGTTCCCTTTCAAAAGCTGGTTAACTCCCATGGACATACGTTCACAAACGCTTTGTTTCCAAGAGAGCAGTTTTTTGTAGTCTACTTTTGGCTTGGAAATCTCAAACCCCATTTTGGGAAAATCATTTTCCATTTTATCCAACCAGTGGGCTGCGGTGATCATTGCTTTGGAGGGAATGCATCCAACATTTAAACAAACTCCACCGAGAGACTCCTTCTCAATAATAGCTGTATGGAGTCCCAGTTGGGCGCATTTAATAGCTGCCACATAACCGCCAGGTCCACTTCCCACAACGACAACATCAAATTTTTGCATACTAAATTCCTTTTTTTCTAAATAAGTTAAAGCTATTGCATGTCCAACATCAAAATGGATGGCTTTTGAATTCGAGCCAAAAATGATTTTAAAAATCTAGCGGCTACGGCCCCGTCTATTAATCGATGGTCAGCGGTAATCGTGTAATTCATGATTTTTTGATTTTTTACGGCTCCAGTTGAATCTAAATAAAGACGATCTTGGATTTTGTACATTCCAAGAATAGCGACTTCGGGATGATTGATAATGGGAGTTGCATAAGTGCCCCCAACTGACCCGATATTGGTAATGGTGATCGTGGCCCCTTTCATTTCGTCAGGTTTTAACTTTCCATCTCTGGCCTTCTTAGAAAGTTCTAAAATTTCTTTTGAAAGTTCTAAAAGACTTTTTTGGTCCGCATTCTTAATTACAGGAACAACGAGTCCATTGGGTGTGTCGGCAGCAAAACCGAGATTAAAATACTTTTTATAAATAATTTCCTGTTTTTCATCATCAATGGAAGCATTAAACATAGGGAATTCACGTATTGTCGCGATCAAAGCTTTCATGACGAAAGGTAAGTAGGTGATTTTAGTGCCAGCTTTTTCAGCGACCTCCTTAAGGGACTCTCTCCAATTGACAAGCTCAGTGACGTCAGCTTCGTCCATTAAAGTAAAGTGTGGGATAATATGCTTGGCCATTTGCAAATTTTCAGCAATTTTTTTCCTGATTCCCTTAAGAGGAACTCTCTCTTCTTCATTGGCTCTTGTTGACGAGTAACCAGGTTTTGGCAGGCTCAGAGTCGTCTTTTCCGTTGGACTTTTTGTTTCTACAGACTCTGTGGTTTTCATCACATCTTCACGGGTAACTCGGCCAGCTAATCCAGTACCAGAAAGGGTATTGATGTCCACCTGTAATTCTCGAGCTAATCTTCTGGTCGAAGGAGTGGCAAGCACTTTAGAATCCATCACAGGTGGAAAAATTTTGGCAGCATTTGACGCCGAAGAGGATGAGGAAGAAACTGCAGCCGCAGGAGCCTTGACTAAAGGAGCAACTGGGGCTTCCTTTATCTTTTCAGAGGGCATGGACGTCGAACTTCCAGAAATTTGAATCGTAGCTAAAGGAGAATCAACTTTAACCACATCTCCAGCTTTAAATTTCAATTCAGTGATCACTCCCCCTTTAGGCGAGGGGATTTCGACAGTGGCTTTGTCGGTCATTATTTCAGCCAAGCCTTGGTCAGGTTTGATCGTATCTCCCACCTTCACAAGCCATTTAATGAGCTCACCCTCGCTCACTCCTTCGCCGAGTTCAGGGAGTTTTATAGAGTAGGTTGTTGTTCCGGCGCCAGAGGAAGAGGCTTGAGGAGCTGATGCTTTGGAAGAACTGGCGAGTGCCTTTGCTACGGCGGGTGTCGAAGCTGTTGCTGAAACATTTTGTTCATCTAACACCATGAGAACCGTTTCTACTTTAATCACATCTCCGGCTTTGAATTTAAGATCTTTTACAACTCCGGCTTTGGAAGAAGGAACCTCCACGGTGGCCTTGTCGGTCATGATTTCTGCCACACTTTGGTCTGGTTTAACGAGATCCCCTATCTTAACTAACCACTTGATCAATTCACCTTCGGTAACTCCTTCTCCAAGTTCCGGCAATCTCAAATCATAAGTCATTGAATTCTCCTTTTTCAATAAATCAAATCTTCCAATTAAAAAAATTAAGCTAACGTACTAACTCGGGTTATTAGAATTTTCCATTTCTTTTTTCTGTTTTTCAATAATTCCCCTCATGAAAAATTCGCCGGCTCGGTAAGAGCTTCTCACTAGGGGGCCAGAAGCCACATACAAAAAGCCCATAGTTTCAGCAATATTTTGCCATTCTTTAAATTTTTCCGGAGTGACAAACTTTTCCACTTTCAGATGTCTTTCCGTAGGTTGCAAGTATTGACCAAAGGTCACGACATCGCAGCCAACATCGCGAAGATCCTTTAGGGTTGATAAAAGCTCTTCATCCGTTTCACCTAACCCCAACATGATAGAGGATTTAGTATACATTTTGCGATCAAGAGTCTTTACATGTTTTAAAACTTTTAGAGATTGCCAATAGTGAGCTCGAGGATCGCGAACTCCTGGAGTGAGTCTTTCTACGGTTTCAACATTGTGAGCAAAGACATCAGGTTTGGAGTTTACAATCACTTCGATTAACTTTTCATCTCCGCGAAAATCGGGAGTTAGAATCTCAACAATTAGATTCGGAGAGAGTTTTTTTATGGTCGCAACGGTTCGGGCAAAATGACCAGCGCCTTGGTCTTCTAAATCATCACGATCGACACTGGTAATGACGACATATTCTAAATCCATTTGAGAGATGGAATAGGCTACTTTCTCGGGTTCAAAAGGATCTATCGCACCTTTAGGATTTCCAGTTTTAATATGGCAAAACCGGCAACCTCGGGTACAGACTTCTCCCATAAGCATAAATGTAGCTGTTCCTCCACTCCAACATTCACCCATATTTGGACATTTGGCTTCTTGGCAAACGGTGGCCAATTTTAATTCCCCTAACATGTCTTTGATGCGGGAATAATTCTCGCCACTGGGGGCACGGACTTTAAGCCAAGATGGCTTGGGGGTATATGATTTTTTAGATAGGGTCATCGTAGGCTCTCTTTAGTTTTGCTGCTTTCTCTGCTTTAATTATATAGTCAATTTGTAGCCTAAAAGAGTATAGAGAGCAATAGGTCCGAGGGCTTAGTTTGCAATAGTTAAGTTTTTAATGAAACCCTATTTAAAGAGCTATCTGACCTTTTGGGGACAGGCTCTTAAAGGAATCTAATAGTTCAAGTGCGTCAAAATGAGACTTTTGGGAGTTCTTTGTGTCGGTTAGTGGTTTTAGCTGAAATAGCCTATCAAAAATAAAGTCCTTTAGAAAATTAAAATATAACCGATCTGGATGTGTATTCGTAATTGAAAATTATTTAGATCGATAATTTAAGAGAAAGGCATGAGTATGAACGATGTTTCCTCAAATCAAGAAAATCAGACTGAATTAGGCGGTCGTTACCTTTGTTTTACTTTGGGAAAAGAAAAATTCGCTATCCCATTGCTTCAAGTTAAAGAAGTTTTAGGGACCGTGGAAACAACGGCGATTCCTCAAGCTCCTCCTCATTTTAAAGGGATTATGAATTTACGTGGGCAAGTAATTTCTGTTATTGATTTAAGGTTAAAACTTAAGCTAGGGAAGCCAGAGGCTCATTCAGAAACGACGTTTATTATTCTGGACTTTGCTCCCTTATCTTTGGGAGTCATCGTTGATTCAGTTGATAGTGTCGTTGCTATTGAGGGAAAAGATATCAGCAGAACTCCTGATGTTGAATCTAATGTCAAAACTGAATTTATTCAGGGAGTGGCTCGAAGTGAAAAGGCTTTAACTCTTATTTTAGATTTAAAATTGGCTCTTAATGCTGATGATTATAAAATACTAAAAGAACAAAACAATAAAGCTGCCTGATTTATATCTGTGGGGAAAACAGATCTAAACACATGACAAATAATTCATCGCTACCTCCAGCATGAATCTTTTTTTGAATTTTCTTTATATTTTCTAATATTTGTTTTTTGATGAACTCATAACTTTCATGATCCAGAGTAAACAGACTGGAAAAATGAAGATCGTTATGAGTATTCATTTTAACAATAGAGGCCATGGCTTGAGATCTTCTTAGAATATGTAAATTATAATTATGAATGGATTCTTTAGAAAAATGAATATTTGGATTTTTATTGATCCATAGGTTTTTTTCAAAATCGACAAATCCATACTTCTTTAGCTCTAAGAGAGTACTTGATATAACACTTTTATCAGTTTTTAATTTTAAACTTAAAGATTCGACGCTTTGATACTTAGGTGAGCTGGTTAGCATGTGAATATAGGATGGAAGTAATGATGAAAAATAAAAGCTCCAGCCTTCGTCTGAATTGACTGCCGGAGTTGCGTCAGAATGGTATAAAAGCTTTTCAGATTCCAGTTTATTCGTTTTAATTTCATTGAATAAGAAGGATTTTAGTTCTTTCGTAGCGGCTTTTGAATATCTTACAAGTAAAAGAAAGTGATTTGTTTCTAGAGCTGATAATTTAAAAAAAGTGGTGGTTAGGTAGGCCTGATCATCTGTCAAATCATTTTTGCTTTTTAAAACTTGATAAATATATGAAGATTGACAACTCAAATGTTTGGCAAGTTGACTTTGAATTCCACGCGTAGAGTTTTCTGAGTGTAAGCGCTGATTAAGAAAGTCCTTGTAGTTATTAAAATTAAAAACACTGTCGTTCATAAGCCTTATATGAACTAAAACATTTAAGATTGGCAAAGATTATTTATAAAATTGAATTGATTGGATTGAAAGATTTCACGCAGATACGACCTATTGATCTTCACATTTGATTTGAAAATAATTCATTATTATTAATATAAAAAATCACTAGATATTTTATAATATAAATATAGCAAATAGCATAATTTCTGTATAGGTTGAGCCCACTTAATTAAGTAAAAAGAAGAATAAGAATATAAAATAGGTATAAAATAATTTTAATAAATTTAAGGAGAGTTATATGAAGTTTTTTAAGTTTTTTGTTGTTTTAAATTTTCTAACATTGGCAGTCCTTGCCGGAGGATCATTAAGTAACGGACCTACTGGTTATCAATATTTAGATTGCACTGGTAAATCAAATAAAAATGCAGTTAGGTTGGCTGTTAAGGTCATTATGGGAAAAGGAATCGTTTTAAGTTATGCTGAAGAAGGAAAGGCCGCTCACTACAATCTTGTAACTGTTGAAGAGAATACTTCAGGTGTTAGTATTTTTAAAGGAACCCCCATGTCAGTCGTCGTTCCAAATAATCAAGTTCCAAATCCTAACAATACTTTTGTAGCTAATTTATACGTAGACCAAAAGCTTGCAAACACATTGGTGTGTACTAGATTTTAATTATTAATTATTTTTAATAAACAGGACAAGTTAGATGTTCTTTAAAAATGGATTGTGCCATAGCTACCTTTTCTGGGGCTGGTGGCACTGTTTTTTTTAAGGAATACTCAAGACCAAGCTCTTCCCACTTGTATTCACCTAATTTGTGAAATGGTAGAATCTCTACTCTTTTAAGAGTCTTAAGAGTCGCAGCAAATCTGGCAACACCTTCGATGTTTTCTGAATCGTCGGTAAGTTCAGGAACGAGAACAAAACGTAACCAGATGGGTATATCTCTTTCACTTGCAACTTTTGCAAATTCTAATGTTGGTTCCAATTGAACATGGGTAAGCCGCTCATAGAGTTCACGTTTCCATGATTTTATATCAAGCAGAATTAGATTCACATAGGGTAGCACTAAATCCATCGCCGCATGGGATGCAAAGCCAGAAGTGTCTAGTGCCGTGTGAAATCCTTTTGCCTGGCACTCTCTTAACAGAGAAGAAACAAATTCTGGTTGCAGCAAAGGCTCACCCCCGCTAATGGTAACGCCGCCATGGCCATGGTCCGTATAAGCATGGTACTTTTCAATTTCATGCATCAGCTCATCAACTGTAGTTTCTTTTCCACCGTTGGGATTGCGAGTGTCTGGATTATGACAATAAAGACAACGAAGAGGACAGCCTTGAGTAAAGATAACAAAACGCAACCCCGGCCCATCAACCGCGCTGCCAACTTCGTAAGAATGAATTCGACCTTGAGTTTTCAAAATAACGTCCTCATATCAAAAGAACTTCAACAGAACTTTTACATATCACATGTATTGATGAAAAGTTCTGTTAATAACTTCCAATTGTTGTTCGCGAGTCAATTTTACAAAGTTTACGGCGTAACCTGAAACACGAATGGTTAATTGAGGATGTTTTTCTGGGTGATCCATGGCCTCAAGAAGGGTTTCTCTATTAAGAACATTCACATTGATATGATGTCCTCCTTGCTTGAAATACCCGTCTAAAATATTTGTTAAATTATCTACTTGATCCGCTTGATTTCTTCCAAGGGCGGTAGGTACGACAGAGAAAGTATTCGAGATACCGTCTTGAGCCGAAGCATAGGGTAACTGTGCCACTGATGCCATAGAAGCTAGGGCGCCGTGGGTGTCGCGACCATGCATGGGATTTGCTCCCGGAGCAAAGGCTTCGCCTTTTTTTCTTCCATCAGGGGTGCTGCCTGTTTTTTTACCATAAACGACATTGGAGGTGATAGTTAATACAGACATGGTGATATTAGAATTTCGATAAGTTTTTTGTTGTAATAACTTGTCATTAAATTTTTTAACTAAACCCTTTGCAATAAGATCTACACGCTCGTCATTATTTCCATATTTAGGAAACTCGCCTTCGGTTCTAAAATCAGTCACAAGACCTTGGGCGTTTCGAACAGGATAAACTTTAGCGTAGCGAATAGCTGATAGAGAATCAGCTACCACGGACAAACCAGCAATTCCCGTAGCCAACTTTCTTTCGATATCTCTTTCATGTAAAGCCATTTCCAATCTTTCATAGCAATACTTATCGTGCATGTAATGAATTACATTCAACGTGTTTACATACAAATTAGCTAACCAATCCATCATGACATCATAGCGCTCCATGACCATATCAAAATTCAAAACCTCATCAGTAATGACTGGTAACAAGGGTCCGACTTGCTCACCGCTCACTTCATCCTTTCCTCCATTTATTGAATAGAGTAGGCATTTAGCCATATTGGCGCGGGCTCCAAAAAATTGCATTTGTTTTCCAACCTTCATTGCAGAAACACAACAAGCTATCGCATAATCTGTGCCGTACATTGGGCGCATTAAATCATCACTTTCATATTGTACAGAACTAGTATCGATAGATACCTTCGCGCTAAATTCTTTAAATCCTTTGGGCAAGCTCTCTGACCATAACACTGTCAAGTTGGGCTCTGGAGCCGGGCCTAAATTATATAAAGTTTGCAAAACCCGAAAACTATTTTTAGTGACAAGGGTAGTTCCATTCAAAGCCATTCCACCTACACACTCGGTAACCCAATTAGGATCTCCTGAAAAAAGATCATTATATTCTGGTGTTCGAGCAAAACGAATCATTCGTAATTTCATTACAAATTGATCCATTATTTCTTGAGCCTCATACTCTGTTAATTTAGCGTTCTTTAAGTCACGTTCAATATAGATATCTAAAAAGGAAGAGACTCGACCTAAAGACATGGCAGCACCATTTTGTTCTTTGGTAGCTCCAAGATAAGCAAAATAGGTCCATTGAACCGCCTCTGTCGCTGTTGAGGCTGGTCGACCCAGATCAAAACCATAAGTCTTTGCCATTGTTTTCAACTCTTGAAGGGCGCGCATTTGTTCAGAAAGTTCTTCTCGAAGCCGGATAGTGTCCTCATCCATATTTCGGTATTCTAACTGCAATTTTTCTTCAGATTTAGCTTGGAGTAATAAATCAATTCCATAAAGAGCCACGCGGCGGTAGTCACCAATGATACGTCCACGCCCGTAAGCATCTGGTAGACCAGTGATAATTCCAGATTTGCGAGCGTCCTTCATTTCTTTGGTGTAAACATCGAAGACCCCTTCATTGTGAGTTTTACGATGTTTGCTAAAAATTTCTTCTGTGGCTGGAGACATCTTATAGCCAAATGCTTCAAGAGCACTCATGGCCATGCGATAACCACCATTAGGCATTAACGCTCTCTTTAAAGGTTTCTCAGTTTGGAGTCCCACAATTGTTTCTAAGTCTTTATTTATGTATCCAGGAGCGTG
The DNA here is from genome assembly GCA_017302835.1 of Deltaproteobacteria bacterium. Classification (NCBI taxonomy): domain Bacteria; kingdom Pseudomonadati; phylum Myxococcota; class Myxococcia; species Deltaproteobacteria bacterium. The sequence continues at coordinate 128,472 of JAFLCC010000002.1, forward strand.
GGAAACAATGCTAGAGACAACTTCTGTATCGGCATCCAGAACTCCTTTTTTAATTTCTTGAATCATTAATTCTTTGACTTGTTTCCACAATTTTTCAGTTTTATCTGAGGCTCGACACAGAAATTCATCATTACCCAGGTATGGCGACACATTTTTAGAAATGAAATCTTGAACATTAATTTCAGAACGCCAATCACCAGCAGAGAAACCCTCCCACTCGGGAGAAGTATTTACAAGTTTAAGAAGAGGTAGAATTTGTTTCATTGAATAACTCCTTTTAGATAAAGTAACAACAGTATACTCCTGTTTTTTCTTACTTGAAAGGGTTAGTTTGGAGATGTAATTGGGACAAATTAAACAGGATAAATAAAACAGGATAAACTAGAGCAACTAACCAAGAATTTCCGATAGGAACGTCATTTCAAATGGTTAAAAGAACTGTCGGAAAATTTAATCAGAATATCGAATCCCACTCAAAAACGGGGAACCACCAAAACACCCAAAAAAGTGCCATTCTTTGTCACTCGTTCAGGGGGGGGACTTGAATATTAGGCCTCAGTCGTCTCCTTCCTGCGGCCTTGATTTGAGTCGTAGGCTCAACCACTGCGAAGCGCTCCTATCAACACTTTTATACATCATTCTTATTACAAATTTAATCTTTGTCTTTCAGCTTGAATGTCAGCCTTCATATTTTGGATCAAATCATTAGTTTCCCCAGCATCCAACCCTAGCTTCTGACTCAACGTCATGAGCGCTTTGTAGGAGGGGTTTTCGTTTTTATAAATTAATTCAAAATCATCTGTATCAATGCCAAGCTCATTGAGCTCCGTATAATCCTTATTTTGTGCTTTAATTAGTGCACTCACAATAAGCTGCGCTGATTTTTCTGGTATTTGATATTTTTCTGAAACGAGGAGCACGGGATTATCTAAACGGCTTTTATCGAAGGCGAGTGAAGATTCAGATGCATTTGAAGAATCTGAAAAGTCTAAAGAATCAGCTGCATCAGTTTGCAACTCAACTTCCTTGCTCATCGGAGCATAGCAACGGTAACGATCGCAATACCTGGGAGGCCGTTGAGGGTGTCGGTAATATCTGCCATCATAGCGCTGGTCGTAACCATTGTTGTAGTGGTTGTCGTAACGGCGATCTCTTTCGCTACTTTTACCTAACTGGTTTCCGATAACTCCACCGACAATGGCGCCAACGCTTAAGCCTACCTCAGAATCAGTACAACCTTGAATTCCCAAACTGCTAGTTGCAACGAGTGTTGCGATGATCATCCTTTTGAATTTCATAAAAAATCCTTTCTTAACTGGTGTCAAATAGAAACAACTTCTATAGATGGCCTAAATAAGCAAGGACTGTGCCCAAAAAAAAGAGTACAAAATGCCCCACGTGATGCATTATTAGTTTTTCCACTCCGTCATTCCTGGAAAGATAAAAAATTCTTTTCCCGAATATTTACCTTGAAAAGTAGTGACATCATAGCCGGTGATCTCAGTAATTTCGACGGGAGGTTTTGTATAAGAATAAAAATATTTTTTTCCATCCCAGCAGTCATTACATGGAGAGTAATCATGAGAATAAACTTGTAAAATTTTTGGCGCTAGGAATCCTCTGATTCGTTGTGAATGATAACCTGCTAAAATAATTTTTTGAATACGAACTCCACTTTTTATATTCAAAGTCCAAAGAGTACTGTCGTAGGCCATTAGACATAATATAATAGGTTGTTTATTGTCACTGATTGTGACGATCACTTCTTTTTCATTTGGAACATCGGTAGGGACCGCGCCTTCATAGACCCCTATTACATGTAATACGGGGTCACTCGATGGGTCTTCATCCTCCTCTTCATCTGGCGATGAAACTGACTTGCTAGATCGAACTGTTTTTTGTTGTTCTTTCTTAGAATTAGAAGTGCTATTTTTACTTTTAGAGATACAACCACTGGTACCACTCATAATAAAAAGCGTCAGGTTTAAAAAAATAAAATACAACATAAAACTCTCCTAAAAACTCCATTGAAGTGTAACTTTTGAAAATAGAATTGATCAATAATTATTGCTAAATTAATGCAAAAATTTATTTTAGAGTGTCTATTTCAAAACTTGCTCCATCATGCAAGTTGAAGTAGTCTTCATAATATGAAGAATGTATCCTATTGTCCTAAGTGTAATTCTGAAAATATTTATTTTGATGGCAGTATTTGGACTTGTCCAGAGTGTTTCTATGAATGGAACCATCAAAATGAAACTGTAGATAAGACTGTAAATACGAACGAGGAACCCATTCAAGTACCTCAAGGAGTAAGCGATGCTTATGGAAATACTTTACAGAATGGGGATACCGTGACAATTGTTAAAGATCTAAAAGTAAAAGGATCCTCTTCAGTTGTAAAAGTGGGAACGAAAGTTAAAAATATACGACTGATGGATGCTGGTGACGGCCACGATATTTCATGTAAAATCGATGGATTTGGAGCTATGAATTTAAAATCAGAATATGTAAAAAAAGTATAAATGACTAGAAGAATTCATTTTTCTTATTTAAACGTGCTAATTTCAGTTTTTTTTCTTTTTCTATCTTCTGCCTTTTCAAATGCAAAAGGGGAGGACAAGAAGGAAGAAAAAATTATTTTTGAAACAAATTTCGGTGATTTGGTTTTTGAATTAAACGATCAAATCGCCCCTAAGCACGCTCAACAATTTAGAAAAATTGCCGAGAGGGGATATTTTGAATCAGTGAATGCATTCAGAATTCAACCAGGATTCGTTATTCAGTTTTCTGATATCTATAATCGCAAAAAATCTTTGCCAGATGAGGTTCTTAAAGAATTTACAAAACTCCCTCTTGAAATATCGAACGTGAAACATATTGCTGGTGTATTATCCGCAGCCAGAGAGGATAATGATAAAGATAGTGCCCATAGTTCATTTTCAATTTTGCTTGGGTCGGCTCCGCATCTTGATGGAAATTATACTATTTTTGGAAAACTTTTGGAAGGTCAGGATGTTATCTCTGAAATTCTAAAGATTCCAAGAAATGGAACGAGTCCAGAAATAGAAGTTGTAGTCCAGAAGTCATACATATTGCGAGGTGAAGAAGCCAATAGGTTTCAACCTAAAAAACAGATATTTTATGAGAGTAGTTTTATTTCACAGAAGAAAATGGAGGAAAAACTTAAATGGATGCATCTGGGCCTATGTGTAGTTGTCATTTTGTTTTCAATTTCGCTTCAACTAATGGGGCAGAATAAAATTAAATGGGCAAGGTTCGCTGTTTCTGTGGGTTTGTTATTGGTAATTTTCATGATTTTAAGTTTCTTTTTTTTAAGAAGTATTCCGATGAGTTCTTTTGAAACTATAATATCGTTTTTTTGTGTTTTATATTCTTTTGTAGGATTCAGACGTTTTGAAGAACGAAGTTAATTCACCTTATTTTATTAGTTCCTATATAGATATTTTCTTTCTATGTTCAGTTTCGTTTTTGCTTTCAGGAGTTTTATATTTATTTTTTAATTCTTCAATTAATGCACAATTATCAAGTACAGCCTACATTATATCTTGGGTGATTAACTGGCCACATTTTTCAGCAACATTGTATCGCCTTTATTCAGATAAAACCCAAACAAAATTGTTCCCTGTTACAGCTTATGTATTTCCTTGGATCATTGTTATATTACTTGTGTTTGGATTACTAGCTCCAAATGGTTTTGGTACTGTCATAGTAAGATTATTCATGATTTGGTCTCCTTTTCATTTCAGTGGTCAAAGCTTAGGACTGATTTTGTTGTACTTACAAAGAGCCCAAATAGTAATTACATCTTGGGAGCGAAGACTCATTGGTTTTACTTGCTTCTCATCATTTATTTATTCTTTCGTCACCTCAAATAGCAGCAATTCTGAAAAATATTTTTGGGGTATAACAATTCCTAGTTATTCATTTCCATCTTGGTTTGCTCAGATTACTTTGGTTTGGATGATTTTCTGTTATATTTTCTTTATGTTTTGGTTCATTATTAAAAAGAAAAAATCGCAAACATTTTTACCAATGATAATTTTATTGATCCCAATAACACAAGCTATATATTTTTGTACAACTACAGACGTTAATTTTAATATTTTCGTACCCGGACTACACTCCTTGCAATATTTATTTTTAGCTTATGTGCTTCAAGGTGTATCTTTTAATTTTCGAATTCATGGAAAGTGGATCATAATAAATATCATTGGTGGGATCGTTTTATTTGAAGGAATTCCTCGTTTTCTTGGACAAGGAAATATACCGCTAGACATATCTTACGCGTTGGTCCTGTCTTTAGTTCAAATCCATCATTTTTTTGTTGATGGGATAATTTGGAAATTACCTCGTCAAAAACTTGCTTAGAGATCAGATCGCAAAAGCATTTGGGATTATTCAAACTTAATATTTTTATCACTAAAATAGTTATATAACAGGGCAGAAAGAATAATTCCTGAAATTATTTCATATTTATTTGATTTAATGTAAGTACCTATTTTTGAGAATATTGATTTAGGTTTGAAATTTTGTATGCACTCATGGTTAAAGAAAATATCATAGCTTTCTATATCTTCGAGTTTAGATGATTCGTAATCCTTGCAGTTTCCTGTGACAAGGTATTTGTTTACATCTAGCGATAATTTTGTAAGTTCGGTTACTTGACCATAATATTTAATTGCCTGTTTTTTGTCTGAGAGAAAAAGTAAGTGTTGTGGGACCTCATTGTATTTTAAATGCTGATCATCCTGTAGATTGAAGATATTTCCATCGGAAATAAGAATCGTATAGTCAGGAAATTGTTTTAAGAGATCCCTAAAATAAATTTTTTCGTAATGACAGTATTTTTCAAATTGATTGAATTCGTATTTTAATTGTTTATCATTCGAAAAGATCCAACATAATTGAGACAAATAATATTTATGAGCTTGAGAGTCCAATGTCTGTGATAATTTTTTTTCAAAAGTATTAAATAATAATTTCCTTTCGGCGCCATTAAAAATGTTTTCAGATTGTCGAGATCGGATCTCCTTATTTACGTCTAAGTATTGACTTTCCAATCTAAGCCAATTTTCCGAAGAAGCCAGAGTGAATTGAATTTGCGATTGTTTAGTTTTAATTTGAATTAACTGGTATTGAGAATAAGAAAGGTACTCTGAATTTTTAATATACGATTCAAAATCTTTATAGTTCGAGTCTTTAGCTGGAATAAGAACCGAACCGAAGAGAAAACAAGGAAATATAATGAAATAATAACAAAGATAATCTTTAAACAGAGACATTTCTAGACGAGCCCATATAAGTATTTTGTTATAAAATAATCTTAAAGTTAATTTTTTCATAAGAAGTCCTTTTTTAATTTTGATAGTGAATTGAAATTTTATTTTTTCCTGCTTGAAAGATGTTTTGTGATTTTATTGTTGGATTTTGTATGACTGCAAAAAAGGGTTCTGTATAGGTTAAGATGTTTTGACTTTGTTCCTCTTTTAAAAGTACGGCAAAAGAATCAATTTCATTTGTAGCTTGAATAATTTTTACTCGAGAAGCTATTTTTTTTGTTTTTTTACCATTGAAGGTGAGATAGAGATCAACAACTCCATGTTGACCAATCATATTGGAAAGGGAGGCTCCGTTTAATATGGATACAGGAACAAAAACATAACCTTCAGGTATTGTTGAATCTAAAAAAAACTTATTGGTTGTTTTCTTTTCTTCCTGATTAAAAAAAGTAGCACTAAGAATTATCACTAGACCTAATAAGAAAAAGAGGATGACTTTTTTATTTTGATTGATACGTACATTTAAAAAATACTTGCTAATAATTTGAGTATTGAGTTTTTCCATAATTTTGTTTATTTCTTTGTGTAAAAGTTTCATTTTTTTTGTAATTATGATGGAATTTTTTTGTGCTTTCGTTGGCGATGAGAATTAAAAAAACACAGAAAGCAACGACAAAAAGGGCCTCAATCAGAATTTGTCCTTTTTTACTATACAATGGTGTTTGAGAAAACTGAGAGTTTTTCATAAACCCGATTCATTTCATTTTCGTAGCCAAAGTAACAGGGAGATGGCGCCAATTTGAGTTTCGTATATCGGATCCTCAGGGCACTTACCAGGTGTTTGTAAACATTGACTTTTTAAAATAGAGGATTTCAAGTTTTTTTTCAGGGGCTGCGGTTAAGCTGGCCCAGCAATACTTATTTTGTTTATAATCAGTGAATAGAATAGATCCTAATTTTTTTTTGCTGAGACTAATAATTGCAAATTTTAATTTTTGCTCTGAAGTGAAATCTTTAACTAGTTCGTAAGGAGGGAAGATAATTTCCTTTTTTTTCTTTATGGCCATTTTGAAATTTAGAAAAGGAAGAGCTTGTGAATGAAGCTCTGATTGGAAACGATAACTTTCCTTAAGTTTTTGCAAGCCCCCTTTGAGGTTCGAATAGAGTAAAAAGGCATTCTTTTTTAAAACTAAATTTTGTATCGTAATAAATGACAGCTGAATTTTTTCCAAATTTTTTCTTAGAGAGAGAAGGTTTTTATAAATAATGGCTATTTTAGGGATCCATATAAAGGGTTTAAGAGATTCTTGAAAAGCGTAAAGACTTTCTGCCAATGAATTAAAGTTTAGAATTGTTTCGATATTTTCTTTAGCTAAGCTCATAATCTTCTGTTGTTCTGTCCTGCAAATCTTATCAATCACCATTTCATGATTCAGTAAGAGTTGAAATGACAAACTGTAAGAAATAAGGGCTACCAGTAGGCTTATGAGGATCATGAACTTGAGTAAGACCCATCCCTGTCTATTACGGCACGGTTCCTTTCTCACTTCCATTGAATGAGCTCAATGGTCTTAGTAAAGTGTACTGATTTTAATTCATCAGATGCATTCAAAGCAATCGTCATTTTTCCTATGACCTGGGAAGGAGTTTTAACGATGGTAGTTGATTTTGTTTTAATAAATTTTAATAGGGTCATATTTTTTATAAGAATTTTTTGACAATAATTTGTAGGATAGCTAAGTCCACAGAAAGTGGCTTCATGAAGATGGTATTGAGAATAGAAAAATGCAAATGTCATGGTGAAAATAATCAAAAGACTGGAAAAAACCAAGAGTAATAAGGGCAAAACCAACATTGTTTCAACAAGAGTTTGCCCCTTCTGATTCATTACTGATTTCCTTGCCAAAAGTTATTAAAGTCCTTTTCTTCATGCATTGATTTCGTGACAATGCCTTTTTTGGGACGTTCACCCTGAATTGAAGACCCTAAGGATTCTGCAACATGCGAATAATGAACCCTTATGTTCTGACTTATAACTTTGATAACTCCTATGGTGCCGACAGCGACTAAAGATAGAATTATTAAATATTCCACAAGACCTTGGCCACGCTTGTTTAGTGAAAGATTTACCATAATAGGCTCCTAACATTTCGAAGTGTTTAAAAATATCAATCAAATGATATTTAATTCATTTACATTGAAATAATGGAGCCACTATAGGGTATGAGTTCACACAGCTTGGATATCCGGGTGAAGAGTAAATTTCGGACAATGAACTATTTTTTTTTCTTGAGGTCTTTTTTATCTTCGGCCGCTTGGAGTTTTTTGTCTTGAGATTTTTTCGCTTTTCGTTGGACAATAATTCGATCTAAAATTTCGTAGGCCTCTTTTTGTAAGTCATTTTCAAAAATAAACCGATAAAATGCTTCAATTTCTGGGCTTTGTCTAAATTTCTTAAGGGATGTAGGGATGCTTTCAGATTGAACAAAATCTATAGAGCTTCCATCTTTCGATAATTTAACTTTATCAGCCATTTTTGAATCCCCCAAGTTAACCATTTTCTGTTTGTAAAAACGCTATAGATGACGCTAAATTAATGAAAAGTGGGGCTTTGGTCAATGTTAATATTCAGATTAGGGGCGATATGATTCTATTAGATGGAAAAAGGGTGGCTGAGGATCTTAAAAACGAATTAAAATACAAAGTGCAGCAGTTTAAAGAACAATTTGGAGAAGCTCCCTTATTAAAAGTGGTTATTGTCGGAGAGGACAAAGCCAGTCAAGTCTACGTGAAAAATAAACATATCGCATGTCAGAAAGTCGGTATTAATTCAGAGATTCTTGAGTTGCCCTCTCATCTCACTGAGTCTCAGTTTTTGCATCAAATTGAAAAACTGAATGAAGATCCAAGAATAGACGGTATTTTGGTGCAATTACCATTACCAAAAAATTTATCAAGTCAGATGGTTTTTCGTACCATTTCACCTGAAAAAGATGCTGATGGAATGACCTATACCTCAACAGGTTATTTATGGTCCGGGCTTGATCATGTAAAGCCTTGCACACCCAATGGTGTTATTAAAATCTTAAAGTATTATCAAATACCTATTGCCGGGCAGAAAGCTCTTGTTATTGGACGAAGTCAGATTGTTGGAAAACCGATGGCGGCCTTGTTGTTAAATGAAAATGCAACGGTGACAGTGGCTCATAGTGGGACAAAGAATTTAAAGGAATTCACGTTAGCCAATGACATTATTATCGCAGCTGCAGGAAAGCCCGAGTTTTTAACTGGAGAGTATTTTAATTCAAATGCGGTGGTGATAGATGTGGGCATTCATGGTACAGGTACAGGTAAGCTTTGTGGAGATGTTGAGTTTTCTTCAGTTTCTAAAAAGGTGAAAGCGATAACTCCTGTTCCTGGTGGAGTTGGTCCCATGACGATTGCTTGCTTACTAGAAAATACTCTTATTTTAGCTGCGAAAAGAAGATCTAAATAAATGATCAGTTTAAAACTCAAAGCAAACCAAGAATACAGATATAAACAGTATCATCCGTGGGGTTTTATCGATGATTTTGAAAAAATTCCTGACAGCATTTCTGCAAATCAAGTCATTGAAGTAAGAGACTCAAAGAATCAATTTATTTCAAGAGGCTATGCAAATCTTAAATCACAAATTTTTTACCGAGCTCTTACCTTTGATTCCAGAGAGTTCATTGAAGCAAAGCAAAAATTCATTGAAGCAAAAGTATTTAATTGTTGGAAAGAAAGAAAAGCTTTGGGGTATCAATCTAGCTGTAGGATATGTTTTAGCGAGAATGATTACCTGCCAGGTTTAATTATTGATTATTTTCAAGTTTCAGATTCTCAAGTTTTTACAATACAAATTCTCACCATGGGGATGAATAACTTATTAACTGATATGATGGGTTTCGTAAAAGAAATTGTTAAGTTATCTCTTGAACATAAAATTTCAAATATTTCCTGGGAGAAAACGGGCATCGTAGTCAGAAATGACTCTAAAATAAGAGAAAAAGAAGGCTTGATGGTGACGGTTCCTCAAGTTTTAAAGGAAGTTCAAGGCATTAATCTCAAAGATTGTCAGATTATTTTAGACCATTTCTTTTTAGAAAAAAAATTTTCAATCTCGACGAATTTGAATGAAGGGCAAAAGACAGGTTTTTTTCTTGACCAAAGTTATAATTTGCTGAGAACTGCTGAACTATTTAAAAATTATTTAGTTTTTCATAAACCCGAAAAAATTAAAGTTTTAGATGTTTGTTGTTACCTGGGGCAATGGTCTGTTTACATGGGACTTATTCTTAAGGAGCTAAACATTGAAGCGGAATTTGTTTTGTTAGACATTTCTCAGGATGCTATTAACAAGGCTAAAACTAATTTAGATAGATATGGGATAAAACATTCTGCGCTGATAATGGATGTTTTAGAGAAAGACTTTGATTTTAATAAAAATGAGTTTGATTTGATTATTGTCGATCCGCCCGCATTCGTTAAAAACAAAAAGAGTCTTCCTACAGGAAAGCATGCCTATCAAAAATTAAATTCTAAAGTGATTCCGTTTCTCAAAGAGCGCGGACTCTTAGTTTCTTGTTCTTGTTCGGGTTTGTTATCAATGGAAGATTTTAGGATTTGCTTACAGAAGGCCTTTACTAAAGCCTATGTAAAGGCTAAATGTGTCGCCCAAGGTGGGCATGCGCCTGATCACCCATTTTTGCTTTCGTTTCCTGAAGGGTATTATTTAAAAATGTTACTTCATGTCTTGTAAAGAATCAGCTACAGTGGGCTTGGTGCGACTTGAGAATTTTGTTGTGGTTGCAGTTGTTGATGCTGAGCTTGCTGTTGTTGGATAAAGATATTAACTTTATTTATGTATTCTTTGAGATTGTGATTTTCTTGTTTTAATAAACTTTGCTGCGTCATTGATTGTTGTAGGTGCTGGTAATAGTCCTGACATTCCATGCTCTTCTTATCGTGAGCCAACTTTAATTCAACAATTTTATTTTCAGCGACTGTCATCAGATTCTTCATAGCTTCATTTTGATTGATGGAAGCAAGTTCAATTTCATTAAGAGATTGGGACATTGATTCGATCTGCAAATTAAGTTCTGAAATTTGTGAATCTTTTTCAGTTAGTTTAATTGTCCATTCTTCTAAAGAGGATTTAAAGCTTTCCTTTTCGTTTATCCAGTCTGATTTTTCTATTTGAAATTGGTTTTTTGCTTTAGCTAATTCAATAGAAATTTCTTCTTTTAAAGCAAAAGATAGTTCAAGGTCTCTTTGCAGTTGTTTCACTTTTTCTTGTAAACTTTGAGAATATTTTTTTTCTTCGTTTTGGATTTGGGTTGCTCGTGACTTCAATCCTTGCGATTCAAGTTGTAACTGAAGGGAAATTTCATGTGCCTTCACCAAATCAGCATTGAGCTTGGTATTGATTGTTCTTTCAGCATTCAACTGTTCAGTCAAAATTTTAAACTGTTGGTTAATCTCAGAACTTGAAACCTGCACATTTTCAAGGGATTTAATTTTCAACCTGAATTCGTCTTGTGTGTCTTGTAATTCTGTATGAAATTTTTTTATTTGGGTTTGCATCTTTTCAATCTTCGAAGATTGAGGGGCAAAATTATCCTCTCTTTGAGAAAGCTCATTTAATTTATTACAAATTTCATCAAAAAGTTTTTCGTGTTCAGCTGTTGTATTCGACATGAAGAAAGAGTACAATGCTAGAATAAAGTCCGTCACACAATTTTTTAAAATACTTGAAAGCAACAGATTTAGGTCTAGCCAATGATATTAAAAAGTTTAAGTTTTTCATTATTAGAGTTTGCGATAAATGGAATTGAAGTTTTCTTAAGACTTTATCTGCTTATTTTTTACACAGAAAGGGTTGGCTTAGATCATTATTATGTTGGAATAGCCTTGGGGGTATCCATATTAGTCGATGCTTTTTTAGATCCAATAATTGGAAGTTTTGTGGATGACTATAAAGTTAAACACAAACAGAGGTATCACATAATTGCCTATGGTATTTTCTTTTGGGGGATCAGTTTTTTTGCTATTTTTAATCCTCCTCATTTTTCTAATGAGTATTTGGATTTTTCATACTTACTAGTGGCTTCATTAATTTTTAATATTTCCTATTCTTTTGTAACAATACCGTATTCATCTTCTGTAGCAGATATTTCTAAAGACTCTCAAGAGCGATTAAAGTTAATCGGTTGGCGGTCAGCAATTGGTAACTTAGGTTCTTTTATTGGCATTGGATTGCCTGGTATTTTTTTAATTTTTGATTCAGCCAATGCCTATAGGTATTCGAGTATTTCTTTTGTACTCATTTTGACCGGATGTTTTTTGCTTACCTTTCTCACTTTAAAGAAACATAATAAGCCAAACATTGAATTGAAATCTGCCAAAATTAGTTTTGAAAAGTTATATAAAGGAATGAAAGAACCTTTCGTGATTTTATTTATGAGTGCATTTTTTATCGCTAATTTAGGGCTCACCATTAATTACTCGTTAGCTATTTATTTTTATAAACTAAGGCTTAAATTCACGGAAGAAGAGATTCAAATAGTATTAGGTTGTTTTTTAATTTGTGCCTCATTGTTTGTGCCATTTTGGACTTATTTATCAAAAAAATATAATAAACTTTATTTATCGATTTATTCACTCATGTTAATGGGAATAGTAAATTGTTTTGTTTATGTTTACTTACCAGAAAAAAATCTAATATTAACAGTTTTTTTTGCTTCTATTGTGGGGGGATTTTTAATAAGTGTAGCATTTCTTTTAGAGTCAGTTCTTACCGATTTTATCATTTTTAAAGAGAATCAGATGCATCAGGAAAAAATGAGTTTTTATTATAGTTTATGGAAAATGAATAATAAAATTTCTCGAGGAGTGGCCTTAACTTTAACTGGATTTGTTCTAGAGCTAGTTAATATTAAGTCTCAAGTTCCTGGTGAAAAATATGATAGTTTAGCCTATGCTTTTGGGCCGGGAGTAGGAATTTTCTTTATTTTGGCTTGCTTGGTCTTGTTAGTAATCCCTAAGAGGTACTTTCATCTTTTAAAATGAAAATAGATATAGATAGACCTTCAACTTGGAAAAAATTTAAGACGAGCACTCAATGTGAATCTTGTTTTGCAGGTTGTTGTACCATGCCTGTTGAAGTTAAGATTGAAGATCTGATTCGACTCGACCTAACTGATAAAGACGAGGTGGAGAATTTAGGTATTAAGCGAGTCACTAAAAAATTGATTAAAGAAAAAAAAATTATTTATTTTCGTGAAGCTACGGGTTTATTCATGCTTATGCAAAAGGCTAATAAAGATTGTATTTTTTTGGATTTAAAATCTAGAAAATGTACGGTGTATTCAAAAAGACCGGATGTTTGTCGAAATTTTCCAGACGAAGGCCCTCGTCCTGGTTTTTGTCCACAGGAGTTAAAAAAAATTTAATTGGTTATGGCTCAAGCCCCGGTTTGACTCGAGATCCGCAGCGTTTAAACAAAAAAGTTATTCTTTCACAAGCCTTTAATAATCATCAGAGATAATTTTGTTATCTTCCAAGTTAGCTACATTTCGCATCGTCTGACTTTTAAGCTGTAAAAGTTGAACTTTGATTTGCATTGAGATTTCTTCAAGATGTTTGAATTCATCCCCAGCTCGTAGCTTCAAACGGACATCTTTTCCTTCAAGGGTGTCATCTAAAAATCTTTCAAAGGCATATAAAGGTCCTGCTATTCGATGCGAAATAATTTTACCCACAGTGAAAAGAATGGCGCAAAATCCTACAGAAATAATAAGAAAAGTAATTACAAAGGGCGAGATGAACTTATTAATTAAAAAAATGTTTCCTCCGACTAATTCTGAAATTGAAACTCGCAGGTAAGTATAAGAGAAAACCAAGCTAATCAAGGTTAAACCAACGCCAACTCCTAATAGCACAAGACAATATTTAATTTGGAAACTTGGATTAACCCAATATTTTCTTCTTGAGTTAATTTCAGGCCAAAGAATTTCGCCTTCCTTTATGATAGCTGTTACAATCATGCCGTACCCAACCCATTGAACTGCATCTGCTATATTAAAAGCGGGGCTAGATAAGGAAGGAGTGCCGATAACAATAAAGTCTACAACATAACCCCATATGATACGATCGGCAACATTACCAAGAATGCCACCTATTAAAATAGACAATCCTGTTCGTAACAGCAGGGACTTTATTGGTAGTAGATATTGAATGATGACATAAATGCAGAGTAAAAAGGCACCGCCCGTTGATAGTGAAACAATCCTTAAGACTTTAGGTAAATCAGAAAACAATCCTAACATGGCACCATGATTATGATGAAGTACAAAATTTAAATACCCATAGGAAATAATTCCTTCAATACTATTTGCCCATATTTTTGTAAATCTATCAATTATCCAGCAAACAACAAGTGGGACTAAGACGATTAACCATTCATGTTTCTTCATAGAGTTCAGTTTATTATTCAAAAATTCAACCAGCAACTAAGATAAAATAAATCTGCTTAAAGTCTGGAAATAAATTTTTAAGACTCAACTTACAGAGAGGTCTAGGTCGTATTTTTTAGTCATTTTAAAAAAAAATGATAGAATATTAAAATGATAGACATGAAAATTTTCTTATTTTTCGCTCTTGCTGGTTCAATTAACGTTTATGGAGAAGAGGATACTCCGGTAACCCATGACCCTATAGCAGGTATAAATGAAGTTGTCGGATCTAGAGAGTGGAAAGCACCAAGGTATGAATATGCTGTGAACCCTTTGGGATACGAATCAACTTCTTTTAAGACCCCGAAAGGGTTTGAATCAAGAGTGGAATTTTGGAAAAAAATTTACACAGAGTATTCTACTCAACAGGGTGTTATTCACGACAGTGAAGATGTAGGAGTGATCTATAAGGAAGTAAACTTTACTGATATAGAACAAAACTCAGAGTTGTCACTCAATCAAAAGGATAAGAAAAAACAAAAACGAGTTGAAAATTTTAAGAAGGAAATTCTGGAAAAGAATTCTAAATTAAAAATGTCAGACTTACGATTTCAGTTGGGGCAAAGCGATAGGATTCAAAAGGCAATATACATATCAGGACGGTATATCGAAGATTTTGAAGAAGTCTTCAGATTAAATAACCTGCCATTGGAATTAGTCAGATTGGTGTTCGTTGAAAGTTCATTTAATGTTTTGGCGAGATCAAAAGTAGGTGCCAGTGGTCTTTGGCAAATCATGCCTTCCAATGCAAAACCATATAAAATGATTTCACATACTGTTGATAAAAGAAATCATCCAATCAAGGCAACGAAATTAGCCGCTAAGATATTGAAAAATAATTTTATGATGCTTGGGGATTGGGCGCTTGCGGTAACTGGTTATAATCATGGTCCTACAGGTGTTTTAAAAATGACTAGAAAATATAAAACCAGAAATTTGGTGGAATTAGTTGATAATGTAAACTCAAGAAAAAGTTTTGGTTTTGCGTCTAAAAATTTCTATGCCAGTTTCTTAGCCATTTTAGAGGTTGAAAAAAATGCTTCTAGATATTTTAAAAACATTACTTGGTCGAAAAAACTAGATGGGGAAAATTTAAAGTTACAACAGCCCGTTAGTTATCAAAATTTTCATAGTTGGTTTGATTTAAACTCTCAACATTTGCAATTATATAATCCGCATTTAACCAAAGCGGTGACATCAAGTAAAAATGATATCCCAGCTGGCACTTGGGTCATGATACCAGAAAAAAACTACTTACTGGCTCTTTCAGATATGGCTAAAAGAAAACGAAAACCAGCTCATGAAAGGATAGCTAAGGAAAGATGATGGACATATTTTTTCGAACTCGCGTTTTTAGTTTAAGCATAGTTATTCTTTAAAATTTTTTTCGATACGTCCATTTTCCTAATAAACATAATTCCAAACCCTACTCCTTTATTCCAGATAACTTGCCCTGATACGGATCTAATTTTGTTAATCGAAGTCAGTGCAAAAGTTAAATGAATGAGGTCCCCCTCTTTCGGAACGTAGGTTCCTTTGGTTAGCTCCACAAAACATCCAGATTTTGAGAGATTTTTCATCGTGCCTTGGAGCTTGCCCATTCTTCCGTAGATTTCTATAGTTGCAAATTCAAGAGTTGAAAATCGTTTTGGAAGCTCTAGCATAAAATCCCCTTGGTTTGGTTATTACTCTCTATTTTATCGGGATTTTAACTGAGAACTATATTTTTTAAAAAGATATCTCATTTTGAGATACGCCTATTATTTTTCGAAAACTAGATAGTCAAATTGAAGTGATTGATTGTCTAGTTTTGAAGAGCTCCCCTTGATTTTTGAGACCATTTTAAAAATATTCTTATCAAATTCTGGAAAGAAAGCATCCCCATCATACTCCTTATGGATTTGAGTTAAGTATATTCGTTGGGTGCAAGGTAGTGCCTGGAGAAATATTTCCCCTCCGCCAATGATAAAGATCTCCTCTGGCCATGGCGGAATTAGTTTTTTGGCCTGATCAAGAGCTGATTCTAACGAGTTAACCCACAAAATATTTTCTTTCTTTTCCAGCTTGGGATTGCGACTGATAACAATATGAAATCTTTTAGGTAGCATTTTTGGCAATGATTCAAATGTTTTTCTACCCATGATAATAATTTTTTCTTTAGTTTTCTCTTTAAAATAACTTAAATCTTCTGGGATATTCCATGGAAGGTTATTATGAATACCTATGACACGATTTGAGCTTTGGGCTGCAATTTGAGAAACGATCATACGCTGATATCTGCCTTAATTGTTGGATAACTTTCATAATTAAGAATTTGAATGTCTTCATATTTAAAATCAAAAATATTTTTGATTTGGGGGTTTAATTTGAGGACAGGCAAGTTCTTTGGAACTCTTGTGAGTTGAAGTTTAGCTTGTTCTACATGATTGAGATAAAGATGAGCATCGCCAAGGGTATGAACAAAATCACCAACTTCAAGGTCACAAACTTGAGCTATCATGTGGGTTAGGAGAGCATAACTAGCTATATTAAAGGGAACTCCCAAGAAAATATCAGCGCTTCTTTGATAGAGCTGACATGATAGTTTATGATTAGCTACATAAAATTGAAAAAATGCATGGCAGGGAGGTAAGGCCATTTTATCAATTTCACCTGGATTAAAAGCAACGACGAGATGTCTTCTTGAGTCTGGACTGGTTTTGATTTGAGAGATAACCTGGGAAATTTGATCTATTTTTCTTCCGTCCGCGGCCTCCCAAGAACGCCATTGTTTTCCGTATACAGGCCCAAGGTTCCCTTCTTTGTCAGCCCAATCATCCCAGATGGTTACTTTATTTTCCTTCAAAAAATGGATGTTGGTATCTCCTCTTAAAAACCAAAGAAGCTCATAAAATATCGACCGAGTATGAAGTTTTTTTGTCGTTAACAAGGGAAATCCATTTTGTAGATTAAATCTCATTTGGTATCCAAATAGACTTTGTGTTCCAGTTCCTGTTCTGTCGGATTTTGGTGTGCCATTTTTAAGAACATCATCAAGTAATTCTAAGTAGGCGCGCATAGGAACTCCACAGGTGAAAAAATGATAAATTATCAATTTTTTGTTGAGCTTTAAAATAGCCTTTGCCGTAATTGGATCTCAAGAAAAAAATGACAGAGAAAAGAAGTTAAACAGCAAGTTAGAAAAAATGTCTATTGTTTCAAAAACAAAAATTCGCTAAAATCCATAACAAGGAGTATAAAATGTCAAACTTATCAGTAGTTGAAAAAAAAGCACAAAATGAAGATGAAGTGATTAAAGAGATGCTTCCTTTTTTCTTTTATGCCGCAATTCCCTTAATAATAACTATTTTGTTAGCATGGAGCTTTGGTCCATCCCATTAAGTGCTTCCATCATTTGGTTAAGAGCTAGACTCATAGAGGCCTTGGCCCAATTGAGTGGTGCAATCGGAGAAGGCAACAGATACATTTTTCCATCCATTAAAACAGTGTTGATGCTTTCTGGTAGGAGCCAATCCTTTACAGGTTTTCCGTCTGCAGTTATTAAAGGACGATTACCCTTATGACCTGTCATTTGTCCAAGAGCTCTCTTAATGTGTAGAGAAGCCATAGATAGGTCTTGATCCGCTTGTCTTTGATCCTTTCGTAGTATAGCAAGTTTTCGCAATTCCAAACGTATAAGGGCCAATTTACTATCAAAAAACCACTGAGCTTCTGTTCCTGGAGGTAGTTGTTCCAAGCGTCCCAAAAAGGCCTTTAACCCAGAAGCATCTCCGGTTTCACTGGGTTTCTTTTCATTATTTACGTTAGGTTCTGTGGTTCTTTTTTCAACCAATTTTTTTGGAGCTTTAATAGGATTTTCAATCCAATAATTTCCCCCCTGGTACGAGTCATTTTGATAACGAAGAATTCCTGCTGGTCGTTTTAATGTCTCAATGATGGCTAAAGTGTGTCTTAGATCTTGTTCACTCAGACCTGGCAAAGGAGTAGGAAGAACAAGGTTGAATAAGGCAGCATCAGCTCGGCGGAACAAACTTGCGTCTTTATATAAGTCATAATCGGGAGATTCCCCACCCAAAGCAATTTGGCGGCGAACCGTCGCAAGGCCCTTTGCAATTAAGTCAGAGAGTTGCGTTCGATTTAATTTCAAAGTTTTAGTTAGTGAGTTTTCCTTCAGCCAAAGGCCAAGAGCACACGTGACGATAGCGATACTTGATGAATTACGTCTATTGATTTCTTCCCAAGCACCAGCATCCTCAAGCTTCCAAAAATTTGCTTTTTCGAAAAAGGTGGGAAACAACTGAATGACTTCTTGACGTTTTTTATTTATGTCAGTTTTATCGATTATTTTTTGATTCAAAGCTTGCCACAATCCATTGAGAAAAAGACCGTGGGCATCCATTTGCAAATGGTTCCATTCCTCTGGTTTTCCATCAACCATCACATCATCCAGTGTAGGAGAATTTCCATCAAATCGAATATGGGGAACTTCCATTTTATTTGCGATGAGTGTAGGATTCTGAATGAGGTTCTTCATTCTTTGAATCTGATGATCACTGGCATAGTAGTCCTAGATCCCTAGGATCAGTCGACGAGCCTCTTCTTTTCGAGTTGGATCCTGAAGAAGACTAAATAGAACCCAAATAGAATCTCGAACCCAAATGGCATCATAATTAGTCTCATCTTTTTTTCCTTCTTCAGTATCTCGGTTGGCTGCCATTGCATAACCACGTTTAGTCAGTGGGATATAAAGACTTGGGGCTAATTTTTTTTGGAGTTCTTGAAGGTCGCCGCGGGTCCAACGCTTTTCAACCCACTGTTTTATTTCAGGGTTGAATATGAGAACAAATTCCCCCTCGGGAGCGAGAACTGTTTCAATGTAAGGTCCTCCTTCAGCGAGATACTTTTGGACATCGACAAAGGCTTTTTCTTTTGTTGTCAATTTTGGTGATGTTGCATGGGCATCAATAGAAAAAGAAAATAAACCAATAGTGAAGAAAGTGACCATTAGTTTTAAATAGCAAGCGATGAGAGGACTTTTTTTCATTTTTCTCTTTATTGAAAATTTTGAACTTGGCCGATAAAGGGTAAATTTCTGTAATGACCCTCATAATCGAGGCCATAGCCGACAACAAATTCATTTGTGATTTGAAATCCTACATGGTCCAACGTGCATGGAACTTTTAAAGCTTCGGGTTTTTCTAAAAGCGCTACAGTGGTTAAACTTGCTGGCTTTCTTGACAGAATAGAGTTTTTTAAATAATTCATCGTTAAGCCCGTGTCGACAATATCTTCTACTAATAAGACGTGTTTATTTTCTATAGGACGAGTCAAATCAAGAGTGACTTTGACTTCGCCAGAAGAAGAAGCGCCATGATAGCTAGAAACTCCAAAAAACTCACAAGAAATATCAGTATCTATTTTTCTGATTAGATCAGAGTAAAAAAGAAAGGAACCCTTAAGAACGCAAATCGCAACGACGTGCTTGTCTTTAAATTTTTTTGTAAGTTCTTTGCCAAGCTCATCAATTCGAGACTGAATTTTTTCGGCGGAAATAAAAGGATTAATTTTTAAATTCATGTGTTACCTCGAGGTCATTTGGATTATGAATGTACTTAAATTAGTAGCCTGAAATATCAAAGTCAACCCATGTGATCGTGAGACAGCGATTAATTTTAGACAAAGGAGTTATTCATAATTTCGCCAAAACCACCAGCACCAGGAACAATATAATCTTTCGCATTAAGTCCTTTTTCTTCATCCCAAAAGAGTCCTGGTTCGGCGTGCAAAACTTTTGGACTAGATAATCCTCTATCAACACGTAAGGCGTATATCTTAACATCTGGATGGATTTGAAGGACCCTTCTAATATATTCAGGAGTTATGATTAAATGAATGGCTATATATTTTTTTGCCTTACCTGGTATTTTCCTTTTGTAATGTTCAATAGTAGAAATAATAGTAGTGCCAGTGGCCCCCATGGGGTCAGGAATTAGAACCAAGGCCTGATCCACATCTCCTCCAATTTTGAACCCATCTAGTAAAGTACTGGTAACTTGGTAGTCATCATTGGTCATACGGGCTGCAAAGATATGATCCTGCCTTATGTATTCCTGTTTTAAAAACATATGAAGTTGTTCATAGCATAGATGGCTTGGATAGGTTCCTGCTCTGGCCAGGTTCACACAAATTGCTTTTTGATTTGGGTTAATGATTTTGGCTGTCAGCAGCTTATCAGGATGATCGGATGTCATACGGGTTGGGACAGCCACTTCTTCAAGAAGTAATTCTGAATTTATCACAGTGGCTATCAGTTCGGAGTATAGGTATTTGACATATTGATTTATTAAAGGTTGCACTGTTTTAGGCGAGCATAGATTCGTGAGTACACTGATTAGATTTGGTTTATCGAGAATAGAAACTTGGGGTCCATAATGGTGATTCATAAAAACCTATTTCTCAAAATTATAAAAGAAAACAGAGAAAGTTTCCCCATTCTTAAAATATGCGGATTTCAAAATTTCAAAGGGGCTTATAGAAGTCAAGTATTCCTGTTGTTTTATCATTGGCGTCGTCGTTAAAACTTTGCCAATAAAAAAAAATTGAGAATCAGAAAGCTCAATAGAGCCTAGATAATCCAAGGTTTGAAAGTTATTTGAATTTGGATCTGAAATGTTGACTTGATAACGTTTTGAAATTTTGAGATCGGCTAAAACACTTTCTGTCGAGATTTCTTTAATTTTGAGTTCTGAGGTTAGACCAATGGTATTGTTTTCATTTGAGCTCTTTAATCCCTGAAACCAAGTTTCAGTTTTTTCCGGTTTAATCAATTTTTTATCTGTTCCATAAATATGAATCTCATTTTTAAGAGAGGTTATCTTTTGTCTACCTAAATTGATAGTTCCTTGAGAATAGTCACTGGAAATAAATTGACCTGAGTTTTTGGCTTCATCTTCAAGAGCATAAAGGCCCTTCAGGGTGACCTCAGCGTATTGGATCATGAGGGTTAAAACAATTGGTTTTTTAGCTGCCGCCGTTAAATCTGTTGAGGCCTCTGTAGGGCTCTCAGTAGGTGACCCATTATTATTGGAAGTTGTCGGAGATCCATTTTCTTTAGTTGCTTGGTTGTTGTCAGTTTCAGAGTTTTTTGGAAAGGGAGCTGAGGTCGGGGAAGCCGGAGGGGTCTCTTTACTTGAAAATGATGTATTTTGGTCCGTATTCGAAGTCGATGAAGAATGGTGAGAATTTGATATAAAAATAGCTTTCTTATTAGTTTCAATAAAATTTCTTTGGGACTTAGACAAGTTAAAATAATAAAAACTAGCAGAAAGCAAAAGAACCATGCCCACAAAAAAAATGACCGTTCCATTCTGAAACAGCTTTTGAACAACAGAAATTTCTGGCGGATTATAGGTCTGCATATCGATTCCGCATCTGGCGCAGAATCGATCATCTGGTTGTCTAAAATGACATTTGGGACATTCAACTTGCATAACTAATATAGGATAAAAGATTAGTCGTTGACCCTCAATAGAAAAGTTCTTAGGTTGGTCCAATGAGCCATATTCCTGTTTTATTGAATGAAATTAAGTCGACCTTTCAACCTTTTGTTGGTTTTTCAAGACCGCTGTACTTAGATGGTACATTCGGGAGAGGTGGCCATTATAAGGAATTGAAGCTTTTAATTCCTCAGCTTCAAACGATTGCTTTTGATCAGGATCCAGAAGCCATCAAATATGCGAACAAATATTTTGCAAAAGAGATTGATTCGGGAGAATTGCAGATTATCCATGATAACTTTATCAACTTTCAAAAGTACGGAATAGAAAAAATAGATATGATACTTTTAGACTTAGGAGTCAGCTCACCTCAGCTAGATCAACCCGAGAGAGGATTTAGTTTTTATCATCAGGGCCCTCTGGATATGAGAATGAATAACTCAGCTGGTTTAACAGCTGCAGACATTATTCAAAATGAGTCGGAAAAAGAACTCATTACTCTTTTTCAACAACTGGGTGAGGTAAGGAGTCCTTATAGGGTTGTGAAGGCGATCATGCATGATAGGGAATCAAAGCCATTTCTAAACACAAAGGACCTGTCGGGCCTTATTGAGCGGGTCGATGGTTGGAGAAGGAAAGGCTTTCATCCGGCAACTCAATACTTTATGGCCTTAAGGCTAGCTGTTAATAAGGAACTTCAAGTAATCAAAGAAGTAGTTCCACTTTTAATGGAACATCTGAATTCGGGAGGGAGAATGGCCGTCATCTCCTTTCACTCCTTAGAAGACCGAATTATAAAAAATCTATTTAAAGATTCGTTAGAAAAAGGGAGTCCTTTATTTAAAAAAGTGATTCAGCCGTCTCGAGAAGAAGAAGTATCAAATCCAAGAAGTCGTAGTAGTAAGTTAAGAATATTTGTTAAGAATTGAAGTTTTTTCAAATAAGCGCTGAGACCTCTGTCTAGGATCTTAGAGACTATCTTAGTAATAAAATGTCTAAAAAGAAAAACGGGTTATAATTAAAGAGACTAGGATGGTCTGAATATCAAGAATGATATAAAATGTGAGGTCATGGATGAAATCTAAGCAAGATGAGATAAAGCCTTTTTTTAGTTTGGCCATTGTTATTTTGACTCTTTTTTTTGTGGCATTTATGCAGATGGAAGAGCGTCGACTTGGATATCAAATTTACTATTTAGCTAAAAAAGTTAAAAAGGTTGAACAAGAAAGAAGACTTCGAGAAATTGAGTTAGCAAAAATCACCATGCCATCTCATTTAATGCAAGTTGCAAAAAGTAAATTGACATTAAAAAGACCTGAACTGAATCAAATTATCCATGTGGCTGGTCCTATGAAAGTTTATTCAAGTAAAAAAAGGATTGAATTTGAAAACTAGAATTATAATTATTTTTATTTTTTTTATCTGCCTATGGAGTTTCATACTTATTAGAGGATTTTTTATTCAGTTGGTTCCTAACAGTAAGTTATCTTCTTTGCAAAACAAACAATTTGAAACAAATGTCACTTTGCAGTCACGAAGAGGAAATATTGTAGATAAAAACTTAAAGGAAATTGCCATTTCTAATCAAACGTTTTCATTATTTGCAGATCCAAAAAATATAGAATTACCAAGAAAATATGCAAAACTTTTAGCGAAGAAATTAAATATAAATTCAGAGAATCTTTATCTTAAACTAAAAGATAAGAAAAAAAGATTTGTTTGGATTCAAAGGTTTTTAAATAAAGATGAGTATGAAAACATCAAGCAACTAGAATTAAAAGGTTTGTCGTTTGTCGAAGAATGGAAGCGATACTATCCGAATGAGGAATTGCTAGCTCAAACGATTGGATCGGTGGGGCAGGAAGGAGTCGGCTTAGAAGGCATCGAATTAGAGTATGAGAATATTTTAAAGGGTGATTTAACAAAGAAAAAAATTCGCAGAGACGCCAGGGGGAGAACTTTAAATATTGAGGGCATGACGATTACTGAGAATCAGGAAGGCGAGGATGTTCAATTAACATTGGATACGGATTTGCAATTTTATTTGCAAAATGAATTACAATTTGTTCTGAATTCTTTTTCTGCGGAATCAGCCATGGGTGTGGTGTTGGATGCAAAGACATCAGCCATAAGATCAATAGTGTCTTTGCCCAATCAAAATAAATTCAATTTAATGTCTAAAAGACAAAGAAATATTACTGATGTATTTGAGCCAGGAAGTACAATGAAACCATTTATTGTTGCTATGGCAGTAGATGAAAAAAAAATTGAGCCAAATACAAAAATTTTCTGTGAAAATGGTAAGATGAAAGTGGGTAATAAAACCATCAGAGAAGCTGACTCTCATCATCAATTTGGAAATTTAACTAGTTCCGAGATCTTAGCCTATTCTTCAAACATTGGATCGTCAAAAATTGCTTTTTTATTAGGCCAAGAACAAGTGTGGAAGGGATTAGATAAATTTGGATTTGGAAAGAAAACCATGATTGATTTTCCAGGCGAAGGAAGAGGCGTATTACAGAAGTTGCCTTGGAGGGATCATTTATTTGCTAACATTTCCTTTGGTCATGGAATCAGTGTAACAGCAATTCAGTTAGCAAATGCCTTTGCCGCCCTTGTAAATGGAGGGATCTTGAATTCACCCTACTTGGTTGAAGCGACCAAGAACCAGGACTTGTCAGATTTTAAAAGCTTGAATAGACCGTCGGGAGTGCAAGTTATTTCAAAAGAAACATCTAATAAAATAAAGCTTATGTTGACTGCCGTTACCTATGACGGGGGGACAGGAGTGAATGCAAGGGTTCCAGGATTCCAAGTAGGTGGAAAAACGGGAACAGCTCAAAAAAGTAATCCGAATGGAAAAGGCTATCTGCCTAATGCGTATCTTTCCAGTTTTATTGGTTTTATTCCAGTGCATGAACCAAAATATATTATTTATATCATCGTTGATAATCCTCAAAAAGCCTATTATGGATCGCAAGTAGCGGCCCCCGTTTTTTCAAAGGTGGCGTCCTATTTAGTTCGGAAGGATGGTTTTGCTCCGAGCTTAGTTTCAGAAAAAAATTTAATTTCCGAGAATTCAAAAAAACTTCCAAACTTGAGTCAAAAACAAACTGCTAGGAATCCGACGATGGGGATGTCTTTAAGGGAAATTATTAAGAGATTAGAACCCAATAAAAACGAAATCGAAATTCTTGGTAACGGCAAAACCGTAGAAAGTGTCGAAATCTCTAAACAAGACGATTCCAAACAAGATGAGATGACCAAGGTCAAAGTTATTGTGAAATAAAAAGTCCTAGTTCGGCTATCACCTGCTGAGGAATTTCATGCCCTCCATTAAATCGAATCATTTTTCCTCTTAACCCTGCGGAAGTCAGAAACGAATGCAATCTGTCGGCGCCACCCATAGGCAAAACAGGATCGTTTTGTCCATGACTCATAAAAAATGCAGAATCAATCATTTCTGACTTTAAGTGCTTCTTTAAATTAGTTTTATTAACTAAGTTTGATGATAGCAAAATAAGCGCTTTAGGTGGAACTTCTAAATTAAAGAATAAATTTAGAGCTAACATGCCCCCTTGGCTAAATCCGCCAATGATAAGTTTCTTTGGGTCTATTTTTTTTGCTTTAATCCAATAGCTAAAATCACTGACCAATTTTTCAATGTCCTCTGGTACCTCATCGCTGATATCTAAATTTCTGCTTTCTTTTTGATACCGATCAAGTGAAATAGGCCACCAGGCTTTTCCTGTCCACCCTACACCTAGTGGGATTGAGATGGGTCCATTTGGAAAGTACCAATTAAATTTTTTTTGAGTAGGAATCACTTTTGAGAGAGGGAATAAGTCTTGAGCATCGGCGCCATAACCGTGGAAGAGAACAATAGAATCCAAGTTAGGATCTTGAAAATCCTCAAGCAGGTTTTTATCAAATAGGTTCATTTAAATTCTCCTAAAAAATACACTATTGATGGACACTTATATACTACTTTGTTAAATCTGAACAGATGAATATTAAAGAATTATTTGAATTGTTTCCTCAGCTAAACAATAAGTTAAGCTCCCAATTAAACCAGCAGCTAAACCAGCAGTTAAATCACCGGTTAAATCACGGGTTAAATTCCATTAAAAAGCTGAATGTTCATCCGTCACTAATGGGACATAAAATAAAAAATTTGACGTCTTCGTCAAGAGAAGAACAAAAGAAATCAGTTTATTTTGCCTTCAAGGGATCTCGGGAGGATGGTCATTTCTATATTTCTGAGGTAATTTCAAAAGGTGTTTTGGCTTTAGTAATTGAAGATGAATCTAAAATTCCTAAAGGATGCTCTCTTCCGATCATGATTGTGCCTGATGCCCGCAATGCATTTGACTTTATAAGTTCAAAATTTTTTCATCAAAGTGATCAAAAACTTTATACCGTAGGTGTTACGGGAACAAATGGGAAAACGTCCATTACTTATATCGCCGAATATATTTTTAAAAACTTGAATTTGCCACTCGGAGTTATTGGAACAATTAATCATCGATTGGGTGCAAAAACATGGGATACGGAGTTAACTACCCCCGATTCTTGGACCCTACACAAAAGGTTACACGATTTTTATAAATTACAAGCGGCAGGTGTTGTATTAGAGGTATCAAGTCACGCCTTAGATCAAAAAAGAGTGAATTCATTAAATTTTGATGCTGTGATATTTACAAATCTAACAAGAGATCATTTGGACTATCATAAAACAATGGGTGCCTATTTTCGAGCAAAGCAAGTGCTTTTTTGGGATCAAATGTGGAAAAGCGTTAAAACTAATAAAATGGCCATTATCAACGGAGATGATTCTTTTGGAAAAAAATTAAAAATTGCCAACGGTGTGGATAAAATTTATTTTGGTATGAATCAAACCAATGATTATTCTTTCAAAATCTTAAACCGAAATTATTACGGGCAAGACATTGAACTAAAATACAAAAAAACGTCATGGAAATTTCATGTGCCCTTAATCGGTGATCATTCTATTTATAATTTAATCCCAGTTTTGATTCTCGGAGAAAAGAATTCAATTAGTGTAAAAAAATCAATGGAAGCATTTAAAAAATTCCCGGGTGTTCCTGGAAGATTGCAAAAAGTAGAGAATAAAAGAAAACTAAATATTTTCATTGATTATGCGCATACTCCCGATGCATTACAGAAAG
Organism: Deltaproteobacteria bacterium; assembly: GCA_017302835.1. NCBI lineage: Bacteria > Pseudomonadati > Myxococcota > Myxococcia > Deltaproteobacteria bacterium. The sequence continues at coordinate 154,997 of JAFLCC010000002.1, forward strand.
TACTAAATACACTCATTTCAATTAAAATAAAAAATAATTTAAAAAATAAAATAGTATGTCTATTCGGTTGCGGTGGAGATAGAGATAAAGGGAAAAGGCCCTTAATGGGAAAATTGGCGGAAAAATTATCTGACATCATGATAATTACTTCAGATAATCCCAGAAATGAAGATCCAAAACAAATCATAGAAGATATTTGTAAAGGTCTAAAAAAGAGGAATACTTTGAACGTGATTGTGGAAGTTGATCGAGCCCAGGCAATAAAAAAGGGAATTGAAATGTTGTCCCCAAAGGACGTGTTAATTATTTGTGGAAAAGGGCATGAAAATTATCAGGTTATTGGCTCTCAAAAAAAATATTTTAGTGATTATGATGAAGTATTAAAAAACATAAATTAATAAAAATTAATAAAAATAAGGAAAAAAATGTTTGAATTAAAGAAATTAAAAGTCTGGATGGAGGCGACGATTCTTCAGGCTGAACGAACTGAGTTTTTGGAAGTGGCTTCGGATACCCGCAAAGATTTGAAAGGGAAGTTGTTTTTTGCATTACGTGGAGAGAATTTTGATGCTCATCAGTTTCTAGAAAAGGCCATTGAACAAGGCGCTGCTGGTTTGGTAATTGATAAATCAGAAAAGTTTGATGAAATAAAAGAGAAATCTAAATCCATTACCGTTTTTTTGGTTAAAGACACTTTAACGGCATTGCAATCACTAGCACATGAGTATCGCCTGGCCTTAGGAACTAAAATTATTTCCATCACGGGCTCAAATGGTAAAACTACAGCCAAGGAGTTTACAGCTCAAGTATTAAGTGTTTTTTTTAAAACCCATTTTAATTCTGGATCTTATAATAACCATTGGGGTGTGCCATTTTCACTTTTAGCATTAAAGCCAGAGCATGAAATTGGAATTATCGAAATAGGGATGAGCCACCCCCACGAAATCGAAAAACTGGTCAAAATAGCTTGTCCTCAAATAGTCGTTTGCACGATGGTTGGCAATGCTCATATTGAACACTTTGGGACAGTGGAAAAAATAGCTGAAGCCAAAGAGGAGATATACAAATATTCAGATCCAAATGGGATTAAAATTTTTAATTTGGATAATGAGCATACATATAAAATGTATGTGAAATATGGATTTAACCGTAGTCAAGCATTCACTTTCTCAACGAACCGTAAGGAGGCAGATGTTTTTATGAAAGTTAATGAGTTTAAGATTGATTCATTAACTATAGAAGGTTCAATTTTAGGAGTTAAAAATACAATTCAAGTACCTATTTTCGGAGAACAGAATATTACGAATATCATGGTTGCAGCTACGATAGCGATTGCCTTACGCGTCCAACCTGAAAGAGTTTGGGATTCATTGAAGGGTTTAAGTACAAACTGGGGGAGGAATCAATTTTTACAGTCTGATATTGGAGGTAAAATTTTATTTGATGGATACAATGCTAATTCCGACTCTATGAAAAGTTTATTGTTAAATTTTTCAAAATTGAAAACTAGAGGAAAAAAAATCGCAGTGCTTGCTGAAATGCTAGAGCAGGGTGATATGTCAGCTGAGTGCCATAAGAATTTAGGAATACAGGTTGCTAATTCTGGATTTGATATCGTTTTCTTTTATGGAAAACCTTGGAAAGAATTTAAAGAAGGGGTTGATTCAGTTAATAAATCACAAAATATTTTCTATTATCCCGATTTTAACAACGAAATGATTACAAAGATCAAAGAACTTGAGACTTCAGAATCATTGATCTGTATTAAAGGATCAAGAGGAATGAAAACGGAAAGAGTGGTTCAGGGATTAGTTAAGACTTTCTCTGGTAAATACATTTAAGTAGTACTTAATTAGATAGTCTATTTTAAATTCCTGATCCTTATAGGTCCAAACTAGTTCATTAAACACTTTTATTTTAGCAATAATTAACTGGTCATCTAAAATTTTGGAGTTTAATTTTGATTCTGAAATTTGAGAGGTAGAGAGCATTTGTGAACCAATAAAATTGAAGCGAATGCATATTGAACCAGGTTCTAATAATGAAAATAGCATTTTGTAGCCATTCCTAAAAAGCATAAAGTCACCGTGCGTTTGAGCTATGGTGTAAATTTTTATATTACCAACTGGACTTGATTTTAAGTCATTGTACATACTGATAGCATCGGTGAATTTCTCTTTGAGAAGAGCCAAAAAATTAAGAGTTTCTTGAACTAAGATTCTTTTTTGATTATAGGATGGATCTAGGTTAATGACTCCAGATTCTATGGATTGATCTTCAGCCTCTACTAATTCCTTGATCCATTCTAACTGATTCATATTCACTCCTTGAATTTGATTTAGGACGTCCCTTTGCCATTTTAGCAGCACTTATTTAAGGATAAAAAGGAGAGACCCTGAAATCAACTAAAAAATGCTAGCTAGCTGAAAGCTAGTTGATACGCTGGAACTTCCAGAAAAAGCGCCACCAAGTGGATTATATATCCCGATAATTGTTGTTAGCGGAAGTTGATAAGCAAGATTTAAATCAAAACGAAACTCAAAACCGACATTCCAAAAGCTTTGATTTGTGCTGATGGAATCAAATCTAGATTCTTCTGTTTTGTAAGCTTTTCCTTCCAAAAAAATCCCATCAGCAATAACAGCGCCATGAAGTCTTCGAAGGTAGAAAGGATCTGTTGAATGTCCTTTGTTAATGTCACGGATAGGGAAACGGTATTCAAATTTTGGATTGATGATAGTTTCACCCACAAAGTGACCTGTATTATATCCGCGCATTAAATAGAAGGGAGTGTAGGGATCTTGTTGTACAGCGATGGAGCTTGTTGATCCTCCAACGATAGGGCTGATTTTGTTAGGTGAATAGAGCAAGTCAAACTTAGCTAACAAAGCGTGATTTTCTGGAAGATATTTAGAGAAAAATAAATTTGAACCAACTAGAAACTGAGTTTGTTCTCTATAGGAATCCTGGTTAAAAAATTGATTGAGCCCTAAATAAAGACTTGAGCCTTCTTTCGGGGAAACGAGTGCTAAGGGTTGCGTAAAGTCTTTATAGATATAAAGAAGGCTCAGGCCTTTTCTTAAATACTCTGTAGATGTTGTTTGTGATGTAATTTCTTTAAAACCCAATTGAAAAATTGAATTTTTATTCAGTGTCCAGATATCAGGTAATGTAAAAATGCTTTTAGTTGTGTAGGTTGCTCGGTTATTTGTAGTTACAAAATAGGTAGTATTTTGATTATAATTTCCGCCCCAGCCCCAAGTAAAGGAACGATTAACATAGGAACCTTGAACTGAAGTTTTCTGCGTTGCCGAGTCATAGTTGATGAGAAGATCGTAGGTGTGTCTTTTTAGAGGATCGTATCCACCTGTTTGTGCTTGAAAAAGAAATCTATTGTCGGTGCTGGAAGTTGTCAAAAATGGAATCCAATACTGTGGCCAAAGATAAGACCAAGGCGAATACTCGCTGACAGTACTTTTTGTTTCGAGTTTTTCATCTACATCTTTTGATTTTGTCACGTACCTTTTTGCTAACAAGCTAGTTACGGAGGGCAGGTTTTCAGGAGTTTTTACATAGTCATTCGCGCTTAAGAAGTGGACCTGAGGTCCTTTATTTGTAATTTTAGTTGCGTAAATATCTTTTGTGACGGGATCTAAACTGAAGGATTGGTAAGCAGTGTAAGTGTGAGTAAGGGGTAGTGCTGATTTATAAACTGTATCTAAGTTTGAGCTTAAATTAACAGAATAAATATTGCTAATGCCATTTTTAACGGATGTAAAATAAAGAATATTACTTGCTTTGTAGGCAAATCTAGCTTGGGGAAACTGATTTAAAAAAGGTTTTAGAATGTTTGTTTTTCTATTGAAAAGCCAAAGAGTTTCTTGGCCAGAAGGTTTTCTTAAAGAAAACAATATTTCTTCCTTTGAAAGAAACAGGGGAGAAGAAATTCTTTCCTGGATATCTGCAGACCATAAAACGCTAACGTGTTTTGTTTTCAGGTTAAGGAGTCCAAGTTCTGTCTTAAAAGCACCCAATTTGACAAACACAATTTCATTCCCGTCCTCAGAAACAGAGCCTTCTCTAGCACGAAGGGAGTTTGTAATTTTGTGAGTGGATTTTGCCTTAATATCATAAATATATAAGTCAGAGAAAGTTTCTGTGGGATTTACAGAGTCCACTTTATCAAATAAAATGCGTGTGCTATCTGGAAACCAAGAGGCTTTTTGAATGCTTCCTCCGGGGGGGCCATCCATAAGTTCATCATCTGAATCTTGAATGTTTTTATAAATATCATCAACAACCTTGCTATCTTCTATTTGTGAGGGGTTTAGAATAATAAAGTTACCATTACTATTTTTTTCTAATATCTGTAATCTTCGTTCGTCATCGTTGGAAACTGTTACAAGGGCCAAATATTTTCCATCGGGGCTTGTAGAGGGAGAAAGTGAGTACTGGGCATTTATTCCAATGGGAACATGGGTAGTCTCAGGAACTTGTTTAATTACTTCAATTTGCTTTTGTATCATTTCTTCTAAGACATATAAGGTGTCTTCAAAAAACTTTTCATAATCAGTACCTAATAGTTCCTCAAAGGGAGAATTAATAAAAAAGGGTACTCGGCCCGCTTGACGGTCATGCAGAATTTTTATTATTTTAGGACCTTTTTCATGAACGATCTGACTCCAAATTAAACTACCAAAAAAATAAGGTCTTTGACCTTCTGGCCACGTAGGTAAGAACTCGTTTATGTCGTAAATTTTGAAATTTTTTAAGCTATCGGTTAAGACAAAAGATCTTAACATCGCATCTTGATAGGAAGATCTCAGACGTCCTCCTGTTGACAACTGTGTTTCCATTTGGACGGAAATTCCCTCCTTCCACCATCTTGGCAGTAGGGCATTGGGGGCAATGACCGATCCAAAAATAGGTCGAAGATAGCGAACAAAGCCATTGGCTCCTTCAAAAGTAAGAATGTGAGTGTATTCGTGAAGTAACAATTCATAAGCCCAGTCACCATAATCAGCCAAACTTTCATTCGAAGTGGGAAGCACAGGGTAGATCATGATGTAGGGATAAGGAATGCGAGTTGCAAAACCGTTAGCAATATCTGTTTTATCGTTAATGATTACAGTTGTTTTTTTTGGTTTTTGAGAAAAAAACGGATCAAGAGATTTGTAGGCTTTTTCGAGTTTGCTCGCAACAAAAGTTCCAACTTCAATTTGGTTTTTATTGGTGATGACGAAGAAATGAGCTGTTTCAAGGGTTAGAAATTCTAAAGAAGGGGGAACTTCTTGAGAATACAATTTTTCATTTATCAGGAGACAAAGTGAAAGAAGGAGAAATGCAAAGTTTTTTTTCATAGTCTATAAGGTAATACCTAAAGCGTTGCAACATCAAACAGGTTTGACTTTTAGAAGCTATGCAATAGATTTAACTAAAAATACAAAACAGAACTATAAGGAGTCCTAAATGAACAGATCCATAAAATTTAATAAATCATTTTTGTTTTTATTATTGTTATCTACAGCACTATGTTTAACGAATTGTAGAGGCAAGCAGGAAAAGCCTGAAGAAGCTTTACCGACAACTCCAACAACAGAACAGGATAAGTCTGCTATTGATTCGACTCCGATGTCTTTTGATGCTGCTGGATCTGATAGCGGTAAGATTGAGGGATTGAAAACAGTTAATTTTGAATTTGATAAGGCATCCTTAACGGCAGCTTCAAAAAAATTAATTCAAGAAAACGTCGAATGGATGAAGCGAAACCCCAAGACAAAGGTCCAAATTGAAGGTCATTGTGACAGCAGAGGTTCTATTGAATACAATGTGGCTCTTGGCGAAAGAAGGGCTAACTCAGTTAAAGATTACATGATTAGTTTAGGAGTATCAGCTTCTAGATTGGCAACCATCAGTTATGGAGAAGAAAAGCCTCTTGTTTCTGGTGATAGTGAATCAAACTGGGCGAAGAACAGAAGAGCTAACTTTGTTCCTTCTGCGAATTAATTTAGGAAGTCCTTAGATGAAAATAAAACTAAACAGCCGCATGTTAGATATTTTGTTCTTTTGCGGCTGTTTTTTTTTCTTGATCTTCATTCTTAATTCTTGTCAAACAACTCGAGAACCAGTTGAAGAATGGTCTTTGGCTAGATCTGCTATAGAAGCCGCTAAAGCCGTACAGGCTGCAAAGTATTCTCCTGGGTTCTGGCATCAAGCTGAAGACGCTTACAGAAAAGCTAGGGTTTTAATGAAGGAAGAAAGTTATTCAGAAGCCAGAGAAGAATTTAGTATAGCACGAAAAGCTGCAGAAAAAGCAGAAAACTCTGCAAGGATCAAGCGTCAACAAAGTGGAGAGGTGTTATGAAAATAATTTTCAACAGTTTTTTGATTTTAAATACTTTGATTTTTGTGGGATGTTTGAAAACCAGAAATGAAGTCAAAGACTCCGAGCAGAAGCAGGTAATGCAACAGCAGGTGGTTACCTTGCAAAAAACCAATGCAGATAATAGCAGTCGTTTTGTCGAACTAGACGAACAGATTAGAGAGCTTTCAGGAAAAGTGGATACTTTTGAAAATAAATTATCAAAAGTAAATCCAGAACACGAAAGTACAATTAAAAATTTAGCTGAAATGCAAATTGAATCAAACAAAAAACTAACTCTCCTTCAGGAGGAAATTGCAAAACAGGAAACTCAGATACAAAGCTTAACCGCTGAGCTGCAGAATCTAAAAGCAGCCAATCAATCAGTGCCTGCGGACAAAAGGAATCCTTTTCAAATTGCCGAAGATTATTTTAAGCAAAACGAATGGAAGAAAGCTATTATTCAATACCAGAAGTACCGTGATGATAATCCAAAAGGTAAGCAGTTCCCAGAAAGCACTTATAAGATGGCAGTTTCCTTTCAACTTCTTAATATGAAAGAGGAAGCAAGGGCTTTTTATGATGAAGTCATATCTAAGTTTCCAAATTCTCCAGAAGCAAAAAAAGCAAAACTTAAATTAAAAGGTTTTAAGAAGTAAAACAACTTAGGGCTTGCAACAAAAAACTACCGATACCTAGAAGTAGATTAACCTCTGCAAAAGCTTTAAACTTCGAGGCCGTAGGTTTTTGTTCTAAATTTTCATATGTTTCTGAAATAAATAATTGTTTGCTAGAAATAAAGGATAAGTACTATCAATCAAGCTTAATTGCTGTTTGTAATAAAATGATCTACAGCACAGATCGTATGCAATGTCTAAAGCTAGTTGCAAATAAATCTGCAAACGAAAATGCTATTGCTGTTTGTGGTCAAAGGCCTTATTCAAGCCAAATTATTTCCTGCATTCAAGATATAGTTACTAACTATGTTCCACCCCCAGAGCCACCGCCAACTGAGTCATGCAAAAAGGATTTTGTAATGACAGAATTTGATACGGCTTTTAAGGATCTAAGTGAAAATAAAATAATGTCTTCCTATCAAAGACTATTGAATTTGAAAATGTACCTATATCAATGTTTAAAGTAGTTTGATTTAAAAAAACCATAAATAGTGAAACGAGAGGTTCATTAAAGGCATAGTATATGGCCTCTTCACGTCTGAAAATATTCAAATTCCACGGAGTTATCAGAACTAACTGGTGGCCCCCTCGCGGGTGACGGAGTTGGTGTCAACTTCAAAAGGTTAAGATACAATTTTTTGTTACTCACTCTTCTTTTTAGTTAAATGAATTCGCTATCTCCAATTGAATTGCTTTGAGATCTCAATCTGATACATTGATTAGCTATTTGGTGGCACCCTTGCTGCACTCTTTTGGAATAAGAGGGTTTTATGGGTTTTAAGGAACACAAATTTGAACTGATGTTTGGAGCGGGATTGTCGCTTTTTTTCGTTAGTTTATTTTTGAATATACTTAGCTGGTCGCCAAAGAAAGTAGGATTTTTCAAGGATGTCTCTTTTGAAATGATTAGACCTATTTCTGAATTTAGAAACGAATACTCATTAAAAGATAGAGAGCTTGATAAGCAGTTTATAAATCCTTTCGTTAAAAAGAATTTAAATAAAGAAAGTCATCCTAAAACGACTCAAGCTAAGTTAGTTCCTATTAAAAAGAAACAAGCTAACGGGGCAGAAAAAAAATCACAAAATAAAAATATAAATAATAGTAGAAATAAGTTGGCATTGAGATTCATACCGAAAGATCAACAGCAGGGGCTCTCTCCTGGCGATTTAGACTATGCAAACAATGTGTATAATCCAGAACAAAATATTCTAATAAATGAAACTCCGATGGCTAAGAAAAAAATACAAAATAAAGAAGACGATGAGAAAATCAAGAAGACAGCTTCTGATTTTATGGATTTATCAAGTAACCCAAACACTGAAAAAATGAATGAATTGATATTGGCATATAAAAAAGGAGAAATTTCAACCCAAGATTTTTATCATGTGGTAAACTCCATGGTGCAATCCTCTAATCCAAATGCACAATCTTTGGGTGTTTATTTGTGTTATCATTTTCCAAGTTTGCAATCTTTTTCAATCGTAACGTTAAATCTAGATAAGTTTAATGATCAGGTAAAAAGTTATGCGGACGAGTTTTTGTTTAGTTTTAATAATCAAGCTAAGCTTCAGTATCTTGGTCAGGCACTACAAAGTAGCGATATAAAAATAGTGATGAAAGCGGGCGAGATTATCATTTTAGGATTGCAAAAAATTAAAAATGGTCAAAGTATAAATTATGCAGGTAGAGATGGGCGTGGAAATAATGACATTGATTCAACGAAATTTTTTGAATTTCTTCTTCCTATTGCTGAGAATCTTAAAAAGAGTGGCAATGCAAGTGTGGCGAGCATTGGAGATTCTATTTCTCAAGAAATGGGACCATCTAATTCTATTAAATAATATTAATTATAATTTGTTTTTCTTGTTTTTTTTTCTTAGCATTAATTTATTTGCCGCAATAAAAATTCCTAACGGGTTAGATCAAGGTTCCAGAAATCAATTTTTAAAACAACTAGGTTTTTCAAGTGGCTTTAAATACTTGTCTCAAGGATATATTCTTGGTGGTTCTGACGGGTTAGAGCTGTCAACAAGCTTAGAAACAGTTCCCTTTAGTAGGACAAATTATTTAAGCCAATCACCCATTGATGAAACGGATAGAATTTTACAGAATATAATTATTGGAAAGGGTTTATTTCAAAATGTCGATTTCTTTTTCTCTTTCAGTCCATTTATATTTCAGAACCAAATTTCATCCTATGGAGTTGCTTTAAAGTATATTATATATCAGGACACAACAAATGCTTTTGATATGGGATTATTTTTTCATGGAAATGGACTGAATATTTCTAATTTAGTAGGCATGCAGACATCGGGTTTAGATCTGGTGTCTTCTTATTATTCAGGTTATTGGTCTTATTATCTGGCGTTTGGTATGATAAGAACTATCGGTAGTTTTGTTGGTGGTATTAATGGTGTCACTTCTGATTCTGAATCAGCAGTTGAAGACTTATTTTATTTTAGAATTTACTCCGGAGTGTCCTATAATTTTGGTAAATATTTTTTATCACTTCAAATAGATCGAGCCTATAACGAAGTGTTTTCTGCTAAAGTTGGCACAAGATTTTAGTAGCGCAGGTTCGTGGTAGAAAACACTTCATTTTTGAGAGCTTTTTTCAACCAATCGAGTTGTTGATTTCCCTTCAATAAACTGAAGTGAAAGAACTTTGCCACCATAGGATTGTACAAATGCTCCGCCGACTATTTGATCGACAGTCCAATCGCCACCTTTAACAAGTATATCTGGCTTAATTGATTGAATCAGAAGTTCTGGTGTCGATTCATTAAAGATAATAGTGGCGTCCACAGAGGCGAGAGAGGCAAGGATTTCAGCTCTATCAAGTTCTGTTTGAATAGGGCGACTTGGTCCTTTAAGTTGCTTAACAGAGGAGTCAGAGTTAATACCGACAACGAGAAATTCTCCAAGCGAACGTGCTTCTTTTAAGTAACGAACATGGCCGATATGGAGCAGATCAAAACAACCGTTGGTGAAAACAATTTTCTTTTTTCCACGAATGGGTTCTAACAATTTTAATAATTCAGAGGAAAGATAGACGGCTCCCATAGTCTTTTATGTTTTTTTAACCAGGTGTAATCCAATTAAATCTCCAGCTAAGTCTTTGTTTAATAGCCATGACAGTAGGGGCAAAAAAATAATTCCTGAAAAAATAATAAGGATGCTTCTTAAAACTATTTTAAAAGTATACCATCCAATTTCATTTTCTTGAGTTGGCGCCATTTTTTGATCATAGGCCCATTCGCCAGGGGTCGCACCTAGAAAGGCTCTATAGCAAGTGTAATAGATAAACCCAACCGAAAGGAAAAGGCAAAATGTAGAAATATAGATTAGCCCTTGTTCATCAGGATTTTTTAAATTTGCAAATAAATCCACTTTAGTAATAGAGAGCAAGAGAACCAAGCATAGTAAAGAGGAGGCTACAACCAACATCAGATCCAGAAAGATGGCAGAAAGAATCACATTAGATTTCTTATATTCCACTTTAGTCTGTTTGAGTGATTTTTGGTGGGATGTTTTTATTTCTATATTAGCTTTTTTGGTATTTTCAATAGTTCGTAAAATTTCATCAACAACATCATTTGACTTATTTTTTGAAGGAATCAAATCTTTTTCAAAAAGATAGGGGGAATTATTTTTAGGTAAGGGAGTTGAAAAAAGTTTATGACTATCAATATCAGATGATTCTGTTTTTTTGGGCATATTTGAAATAAGTTTTTTAGGATCCCGATGAAACCCCAAACCTTCAGTAATTGGTTTAAATTCAAATTCCTCAAATGGATCGGTATTTTTATTCATTTTAAAATCCCCTCATAAGATCAAATTCATACTTTAGGACGGAGATGGTAGCGAGGCAAGCCGTTTCAACACGTAGAATTTGTTCTCCAAGAGTCACAGGACTAAGGCCTTGCTTCATTAAGTGGCTAATTTCCATATCAGAAAAACCTCCTTCTGAGCCAATAAAGATCCAAATATTTTCAATGTGACTAAATTGATTCAGTGTTTTCAGCTCAGATAGATATCGCTTCACGTCAACCTTTGCATCTCCCTCATATAAGACAAGACAAAGGGTTTCTGGGTTTCGGTGAATTTTAGCTATGAAATCATAAAGTTTGTTTGGAAGCTCAATCCTGAGTAAATCACCTCGACCTGATTGTTGAGTTGCAGAAATCACAATTTTTTTCCATCGATCCAATTTATGTTGCCATTCTTTTTCAGAAAAATTTTTAATAAAAGAAAATTCACAAATGAGGGGCTGAATGGAGGAGACTCCTAATTCTACCGATTTTTCAATAATACTTTCTAGAGTTGAAAACTTAGGAATTGAAAGACACAAATGGAGATGGGGTTTTTTCAAAGGGGCTATTTGTCGTTCTTCAAGAATCTCCGCGATAGCTCTTTTTTTTGATTTTTCTTTAACTTCCACAAGGAAGGCCTTGGCATCTTCGGTGATGACTTCAAATCGATTTCCAGGTTCTTGCCTGCAAACCTCGAAAATATGATGAAATAATTCATTTTGAAAAGTAATCTGATTATGACTAATATCTTTCCGAGAGATCCAGTACCTTCGCATCTAATCAACCCTAAGATGTAATTTTTTTAAGCCAGAAGCCAATCCAGTCATCTTTTTCAAGTCGTAATTCAACTTTTAACGGCGCTGTTTCAATAAACTCTGTGATAAAATCATCTTCATGATCTTTAAGAATTCCAGTAAGAAATAAACTTCCACCCTCTTTGGTGTTTCGAACGAGATCATTCTTGATTTGAAGTAAAATACCATCCGTTATGTTAGCAATTACGACGTCAGATTTCTTATCGTAATCCTGAATTAAATGATCCGAAATTGTCGTATTTTTTGTTAAATTTCGGGTGATGTTTTCCAAAGCGACACGCCTTGCTTCGGAATCGATTTCAATTCCAGTGACAGATTGAAAACCTAATTTATCAGCCATGATTGCCAGCAAACCAGTTCCTGTTCCTACATCTAAAAAAACTAAAGAGCTACAATTGATGTTTTTTGAAAATTTATTTAAAAAATAAGAAGCCATTTGTGTGGTCGCATGAGTCCCTGTGCCAAATGCCATACCGGGGTCTATAAAAATAGGGTATTCACAATTCATTGGAACAGTTTCCCAGCTTGGGACAATCCAAAAGCGGTCAACAAGCCTAAAAGCTTTGAATCCCTTCTTCCATTCTTCAAGCCAGTCTTTAGATTCCTCTTCATAAATATGCCATTTGATATTTTTGTCTAATTTTAATAACCCGTCAAAAAATTGGGGCGAGGGTTTTTCATTAAAAAAAACATCAATCTCGTGAGAGTTTGTTGCGATAATCTTGGGCTCATAGGTCAAGTCAGGTTGAATAAAGCTCAAGGATTCAGAGACGCCACTTGCGGCACAATCAAAAGAGTGTGAGGTGATAATGTCTTCTTGTTCTTTTGATAAATTAGAAAGATGAATACGAAAATAAATTGCTGTCATTTGAAGTGAGATTAATCACTTCTTGCTGGGTTTATCAAGAAAAGAATCTTCTAAATCAATCGTATCTCCAATCATAAACCAGGGCATTTCTAGCATGGGCAAGCTTTCTCTTCCAAAATAATGGAACTCCCTAGCGACGGCAATTCTTCCATAGACAGCAATAATTTTTAATTGGCCAACTGGTGCCATTATTTCCCCAATGACTTGAGAGCCAGCGGAGTCCCTTAGGGTTATTTTTCTTGTTACTTGGACGACTAGATTTTTCTTTAAACTTTTTGAATCATCATTTTTTAAATAAAAATCACGAAAAATTGGATCAGAATCAGAAAGTGGAATATTTCTTTTAACCTCAAAGATACTGATTTCTTCCGAATTGCTTTTGAGAGAAAGTGTAAATAAAAAAGCCAAAATAAATCTCATGATAAAAGCATCGGAGTTTTAAAATGAGACTCAATAGTATTTTCGTCTAGATTTGAGTAATAGGCGCAACCCCTGGCCCTAAATGGACTTTTTAGAAAAATCTATTTGAACATATCATTGAATTCTTTCGTTGTTTTTTTACTTTGGGTTACTGGTTTTCGCTTAGCAGAATTCGTTCTTTTGACTCGAGCCATATTAGAGCCTTCAGGACTATCTACTTGAAACACCTTTCTTTGTTCAGCTTCAGTTAAGAAGGATATTTCGCCTTTTTCAAGATGTCCTAATTTTAGTTTTCCAATGCTGATGCGTTGTAATTTTAAAACATCAAATCCAATTTTTTCAAACATATAACGAATCTGACGATTTTTACCTTCATTGATGACAATCTTAATCCAGTCATATTGTTTAGAGCCCTCTTTTCTCTTAATTTTTTCGACATGCAAGGCTTTAACTCGACCGCCAGGAATACTGATGCCAGTCTTTAATTTTAAAAAATGACTAGGTTGGGGTTGGCCATCTAATTTTACTAAATAGGTTTTAGTCACCTCAGAATTAGGTTGCATAATTTTATTCGCCCAGTCTCCATCATTTGTTAAAAGTAAAAGGCCTTCAGAATCCCAATCAAGTCTTCCTACGGGAAAAAGTCTTTGATCAAAACGCTTTATAAAATCAGCAACCGTAGGCCTATTTTCTGGGTCAGAAAGGGTACTCAGAACACCTTTTGGTTTGTGTAGCATGAGGTATAGTTTTTGCTTTTCTTGTTGAATAGGTTTGCCGGAAACAGTGATTCGGTCTGTAGGGTTCACTTTAATTCCTAATTCAAATACTTTCTTACCATTGACTAACACTTTGCCTTCAGCAATTAACTTATCAGCGGCGCGACGACTGCAAACTCCAGAATCAGCTAAGAATTTATTGAGTCTAACTCGTGAATCCTGGGTAATGATTTGTGATTTTTTGGCTGTATTGTAAGACATGGTTCACTCTTTTCCGTCGTAAGAATCTGACGGACTCTTAATATCAGGTCTTCTAGACTTTTGTCACCAATATAGACATTTTCAAGAGCAGAATCTGATTGGGACAATAATATGGTCATATAATTTTGCCAGGACTCTGAATTTTTTTCCCATAAACCTTGGCTAATATCATAGAGTTTCTTAGTTAAATCTTGATAAAACGGATCAGTGTCTCTGGTGATGAAAAACTGCTCGGTGCGTTTGAGAGGCCAGAAAAGTCGAGGAACTTCGTGTATTTTTAGATCTGAAAAATCCTGTATTTTTTGAAACATATACCCCCTTGTTATACTGCCACTGATTTTATCACCTTTCAGTTGAAACTGAATTAAATGTTGAGGGCTAATTTCAAAAAAGAATTTTTTTTCAGAAGAAAGTTCTAAATTGGCACCGTACTCGAGCATTAGGTTTTTTCGGAGCGGTTCTAAAAAACCATTACGAATAATAAATCTTCTATCTAACTGGTAAACATATAATTTTTGGTTTTCAGCTAAAACAAAGGCCAGCCATTTTTTTTGCTCAAACTGAAATCTGACTTGAGCGTTGAGTCCGTGTTGATTTATGAGAAATTTTTTTAACATGTCCTCGCAATCTTTGTTGCTATCAACTTCAAAAATTTGAACAGTCTCGGGAGATCGAATTTCCATTAAGTTCATTTTATTTTGATAAAATCCATTGAAATTTTTTAATAATAAAGCCATCTCGTGACCTAGGTGGGACTTATTTGAATACCAGTGGGGAAATTCGAACAAGGAACTAAAAAAGATTTCAAAAAACTGAGGAGTGATAGCCTCATCTGCCTGGCAAAATGTTTTAATATAATTATAAAGGGCTAATCTAACCGGAGAGGTATGTGGATTTAATTCCATTAAAAACTTAAGTAAATGAGCCATTTTCAGCATACTTCAAACACTAGGGATTTTTTTGGAATTAGTCCAGAATAATCTTTTACAACATCAAGAAATAATATTAGCCTATTTTCTGCAAAAGAATGTTCCCAGGGCATTTTGGAAGGAAAAAATGGAAAAAGAATTAAACTATTCATTTTTTGGCGTTGAAAAAGCAGTCCGTGAAGAGAGTGAAGTACATGAAATCGAGGTCCCCGTTATTGATTGGTTGCCTAGCTCGAGTCATGTTTCTAAATCTAAGCCAGATAGTCCTCATAAAGAGCTTGAAGAACTCAAAACTCAAGTTTTAGAATATCAAAATTCGACGAAGCTAAAAATAGATCGAATGAACAATTCAATTCAAAAATGGGAGCAAAACTACGCTGACCTATCGCAAGAAATTTCTTCAAAGATGGCGATACTTTTGCAAAAATTAAATGACCAGAAAAAGTTTGACCAAAAAGTACAAGATATTGTGGACAGGCACAATAATTTGTTAAAAGGTTATGAAGTTAGAATGAATCAACTGCAAAAACTTTTACAACAAAAAGAATCTGATTTCGTTGAAGCCCATTCGGCACTGAAAGAAGCAAAGTCAGAAATCGCAAGAATCAAAAGACTCTAGGATAGTCTGGAAGTGATATGAAAAAGTTAGAGAATGTTTTTGAAGGAATTATTTTTTCAAGCCGCTGGATTCAAGCTCCTATTTATGGTGGTCTCATCATTGGAGCGGTCCTCTACGCCTATAAGTTTTTAGATGAACTTCTTCATCTCTGCTTGACTGTTGGGTCAATTAAAGAGGAAGTTTTGATGCTTGGGATTCTAACCCTGGTTGATATTTCGATGGTCTTAAACCTGTTAGTAATGGTGATTATTGGTGGCTACGCGACATTTGTGAGTAGGATGCATCTTGATACACACGAAGATAGGCCCGATTGGCTAGAGAAAATTGATGCGGGAACTTTGAAGGTAAAATTAGCAGGAGCCTTAGTAGGAATTTCTGGAATTCACTTACTTAAGTCTTTTATCGATATCGGCAAAAAAGACTTTGAGCAGGTAAAGTGGCAAATCGTCATCCATGTCGTGTTTTTATTTTCAACACTGATGCTCGCTTATACCGAAAAAGTTCTTCACTCGTCTCACCATAAAACTGAGGACAAATCCTCCAAGTCAATTCAGGAAAGGTACCCTTGATATCTGATAGATTGCATGAAAAGATTCGTTCCTATGTCCAATTTCTGCGGCGCTATGCAGACAGGTTTTGGTATTCTCCACTCATTGGTTTTCTGGCGGCGCTAGACAATCTTGTTATTGTTATTCCTACTGACGGGATTCTTATATCGAGTTCAATGCTCCTGCCTAAACGGTGGTTCATTCTCGCCCTTTGCGTTGCCGTAGGATCAACTTTGGGTGCGCTTGCGCTGGCAACACTCGTCGAATTTCAAGGCCTTCCCTGGATTCTCGATATGTATCCGGGAGTCATTGAGACAAAGACTTGGACCTTATCGATGGAGTTTTTCGAAAGATATGGTTTGTTTTTAGTTTTTGCAGTAGCTATTACTCCTTTTATGCAGCAGCCGGCCGTGATCCTCGCCAGCCTTGCGAATACCCCTCTTATCAAGCTTGCGGCCGTTATTTTCATTGGGAGATTTATTAAGTTTCTTATCATGTCGTATCTTGGATCACATGCGCCCCGTTTGTTGAGCAAAATGTGGGGTCTTAAAGGCGAGTTGGATGACGCGGGAGTGAAGCTAAATGAGCCAAAGCGGTAAAGGTTTGGACAAGTCCTTATTTCAAACTTTGAAGTCTTTTTAAAAAGAGTTCTTTCTTTTCAAATTCAGTAAGAGTTAATTTCTCGAGCCACTGTCCCTTAGAATCAAAGAAGAGAATCGTTGGGAGACCTTTGATTTGGAATTTCTTTTTTAATTTCGCTAACAAATCTGAATCCTTGGTTGCATCAAATTTTAAAAGCACTACCTCTTTAGTAGCATTTTTAAATTCTGAGGATGAAAAAACATATTTGTCTAATTCATGGCAGGCAGCACACCAATCCGCATAAAAATCAAGAATGATGGGTTTAGATTGGCTGCTGGCCTTGAAAAAATATTCTTCAGAATAAGGTAGCCAATCGGATTTAGTTTGCGACGATTCGGAGATGAGAGGATTTGTTCTAAGAAAATTAAGATCGAATACACCCAGAACTAAAGAGGTTAGACCTAGAACAAAAATTGTCTGCATAAGTCCTTTTCTTAAATAGTCTCTTCTTTTTGGGTGGGGGATGGGCATAAAGGTTCCGTATAAACTGCTAAGCAAGATCAAGCCTGAACCCAGTACAATTTGAAAAAGGCGTTCTGATAACAAAAATTGGAGGTAGTAGTAAAAAGCCGTTAGCATCAAACTTCCAAGCAGGAATTTCATAAAATCCATCCAGGGCCCTGATCTTGGCAATTTTTTACTTAACTCAGTAAAGGCACCTAAAATAATGAATATAAGCCCCATTCCCATGGCATAGGAAAACAATAGGAAAAATCCAAAAAACATGCTTTTTTGTGTCGAAACATAAGTAAGAATAGCTACTAAGACAGGGCCAACACAGGGGCTCGCGACCAGACCAGCGAGTAGTCCAGAAAGATAAGCTCCTAAAAAACCAGTGTGTTTTGTTCCTTTGCCAAATCGGTTTCTAAAGGCATGGGGAAGTTGAAGCTCGAAAGCACCATACATAGAAAAAGACATAATCAGAAATAAAGTACAAATAAAAATCAAAAAATAGGTATTTGATAAAATAGAGCCAAATAGACTTCCTGTATAAGCAGCGATAAGTCCAAACACAGAATAAGTGGTAGCAATTCCATGGACGTAAATGATACTGGTTAAAAAATTATTAAGTCGGGTTCTCTTCTCTGAGTCTTTGGTTAGTATCGCAATGGTGATTGGAATCATAGGAAAAATGCAGGGAGTAAAACTGGTAAGAATTCCAGCAAAAAAGGCCACTATAATTGCTAACCACCAGCTTTGTTTTAAAAGTTCTTCAAAAGAATCTAGGGTGAACACAGAGTTCTGAAGTTCCTCAATTTTTTCAGCTGTGGTTGTGCCAACAAAAGTAACTGGTAAAGTGATATCCTTAGATTTTGGAAAAAGGCAAAAACTGTCTGTACAAGCTTGGTAGGTAATTTCTAAAACAATCTTACCTTTTTCATCGATGAATTTATCAGGAGCTTCAATTTGAAATGACAAAGTGGAAGTTTTTTCGATACCTCTGCGATTTTTTTTTGAAAATTTATCAAACCACTCCTTAACTGGAAAAAGCTTTAGAGTACTGATCTTAAAACCATTTGGTTCTAATACTTGTACTTTAAAATTATCCTCATACGTGTGATATCCAGGGGGAAGCGACAATTCAAAAGTCGCATTAAAGTTTTCATTGGAAGAGATAGAATTTTTAAATTCTACGGTTCTCACAAGAAGTGGATCAGAATCTTTTTCTTGAGTCCAAGAGTGTGAGGGCAGAAAAGAAGTAAGAAATAAAAGAAAAATAATCATTTGATGTCTGACTAGGTTATCCAAATGAACTCCTCATGGGGTTTCGGTTGTTCCTGAAAATATAATTAATTCCTGGATGATAGTCTATGAAATCAAGTCGAAGGTCATAAATTTACCTATTCAGAGTTAAAATTCTCAACATTTAATCAATTGTTCCGATAGCAAACCAAAGGGGAGTCACTATGGGCTTTGTTGGTATCCTTGTAGTTTTTGGTATGGTTTTTGGCGGCTTTATATTGGCCGGTGGTCATATGCACATCATTTTTATTGCGGCACCCTTGGAGCTTATGATTATCGGGGGAGCGGCTTTAGGAGCTTACATCATAGCTAATCCAGTTAAAATTATTAAGATGGGCATGAAGTTAGGAATGAAAGCGATGACGGCGAAGGGGCCTCAGAAAAAAGATTTTTTGGAGCTGATGCAATTAATGTTTCAGCTTTTTCAAGTTTTCAGAAAAGAAGGTCCTCAGGGAATTGAAAAACATATCGAAGAGCCAGAGAAAAGTGAGATATTTAAAGCGTATCCTGGTTTTATGCATAACCATCATGCTGTGCACTTTTTGTGTGATACGATGAAAATTACTCTTTCTGCGGAATTATCTCCCTATGATGTGGATGATCTTTTGGATGGCGATATTAAAGCTATACACGCTGAAGAACATCTAGCAATGCATGCGGTTCAGGCCGTGGCAGATGGATTTCCAGGTCTGGGGATTGTTGCTGCGGTTCTTGGGATCGTGAAAACAATGTCGCATTTGACGGAAGGGACAGAGGTTATCGGAACGCTGGTTGCCAAAGCCCTTGTGGGAACGATGTTGGGGGTTTTTGGAGCTTACGGTATGATTGGGCCGACGGCGACCAAAATGGCTGCTGATATTGAAGCAGAGGGAAGATATTTAGCTTGTATTAAGGCGGCGATGGTGGCTTTGCAAAGAGGGGCACCTCCCTTGGTTTGTGTTGAGTACGCAAGAAGAACTATCATGCCAGAAGAAAGACCGTCTTTCGACGAAATGGATAAGGCAACAAAAGAAATTAAAAAGGCTGCCTAAGATTTGAAAAAGGTAACTGAAGGGCATTAAAAATTTGAGATTTTAAAATTTAAAGGATTTAAATGGCTGGAAAAGAAAAACCAATGATAGTTATAAAAAAAGTGATTGTCGCAGGTGGCGGGCATCATGGTGGTTCTTGGAAGGTGGCCCTTGCAGATTTCATGACAGCACTCATGGCTTTTTTTTTGGTGATGTGGCTTTTGGGACAAACAGAGGAAACAAAGAAAGCAGTCTCAGACTACTTTTCAACTCCATCGGTGATTGAATATAACTTTAAGAACTATGGGGCGCAAATCACTTTGGAAAAGCTATTTCTAGATTTGATAAATGAACCAATGAAGGCCTTTGAAACCTTCATGGAGCCAATGGACAAAACTCCAAACTTACTGGATATGGGCTCTGCCAAAGTGGTAGCGGCTTATCTTGCGGATCAGTTGTCTGATGAAGCTCAGAATGTCAAAATTAGTCAAGATGGTTTTAATTTTGATATACCAGAAAATTTACTTTTTGAGAAAGGTACAGCAAATCCAAACTCAAGTTTTATTCAAGTTATGGAAAAAATTAAAGGTATTACAACGGGCCTAGAGGACTCCATTGTTGATTTAAAATCTGTAGTGGCAACGGGGACCATATCTGAAGAGAAGGAAGAGATGAGTGGTTCCATAGCCCAAGAGAGACTAGATTTGATCATGAATAAAATAAAGGCTACGTTAGAGCATGCGACCGTAGATGTGAATGGGACAACGAGTATTGTCAATACCAAAAACGATCCTCAGGCCAGTAAAAAAATAGGGTTTGTCAGGATCAGTATCAAGCAAAAAGAATTAAAATCAAATGGGCAAGAGCAACGTAAACTTGAAGTCGTTTTTGGCGAATCCAAAGAAGAACTTAATGTCTATGATAATTTCGTAAAAAAACTCACGGATAAAAAAGTAAAACGTTAGGGTCTGGTTGTTTCAGACTCTAAGAATATTTTTAATTGTAGAAGTTCTGATTTAATCTATTTCGTTAGAAAAAAATCTTGGTTTCCTGCTGGAGCTAGCAAATTCGTCGGTTCCTGTTGTCATTTTTTTTCCTTTAATATCCTTAGAGGCTTTGACACTTCGACTTTTTGGAGAATAAGCATTATCATCTCTCGGAGTAAAAGGTCTTCTGTCATTAGGGAACCCACCACGGCTGGAGCCACCAGCACCTCGGTAATTTCCCCTAGCCCCTCCGCTCCCACTATTTCGTCTTGGAGAGTAATCTCTTCGTGGTCCTCCATAAGAGCCTTCATCGTTTCGAGAGTTAGAATAAGCGGCATCTTTAGATCCAGGAGCTGCTAATTCTCTTGGGACGCGGCCATTTAAAAAATCAAAAGGGACTTCTTCCTCGTGTTGATTTTTTTCAAGCTTCAGATTGAGAAATTTTGTGATGAGTTCTTCTTTTGTCAGTTTTTCTAAATGGGAATACTCATCGGTGGTTTTAAAAGTTTCAATAACATCTTTTTTTATATGGTTCTCAAATTTCAATAATTGTTCAGAAGCCATCTTTAATTTATGAGTGATAACTTCTTTGAAAGTGGGGATTGATCCTTTTACAAGGTTGGCTTTTGTTTTTTGGTGGATCTGTCTGAGAGTGTGCAATTCTCTTGGTGAAACTAAACTGTACGAATAACCCGTTTTTCCATTTCTGCCTGTTCTTCCAATACGGTGAACATAAGACTCGACATCCCAAGGCAGGGAATAGTTCACAACATGGGTTAAATCAGAAACATCTAAACCCCTAGCGGCAACGTCGGTGGCAACAATAACTTTAACATCCTTAGCCTTAAACTTTTTGAGGGTCCATTCGCGTTCTTTTTGCTGCTTATCGCCGTGGAGTGAATCAACAAAATAACCACGTTTGGTAAGTTGCTCCTCAACCTCAGCACACTTCAATTTAGTTTCACAAAATATAATTCCATAAAACTCGGGTAAGGCATCAAGCAGGTGAGTTAATGCTTTTAATTTTAAATCTTCTTTAACTGTAAAATAGAGTTGAGTGATTTGTGTTGATAAGGAACCCTTATTTTGGATTTCAATAGTAAAAGGAGTTTCTAAATATTGTTGGGTTAATCGTTTAATGGCGGGACTCATGGTAGCTGAAAATAACCAAGTTTTACAGGCAGCTCTGACATTTCTTTTAGAGCTTTGCTTTTCTTCATTTGCAGAGTCGGAATGAGTTCTCTTGAGAATTTCTTCTAAAGAGTCACGAAAGCCCATGGAAATCATCTCGTCGGCTTCATCAAGGATGACAGTTTTAATATCATGCAGATTAAAAATTTCTTGTTCTAGCAAATCTATTAATCTACCTGGAGTTGCTACGATAATTTGAACTCCCTTTTTAACATCATCAATTTGTTTTCGATAACTGGAGCCTCCATAGATAGGAGCAATTTTCATTTTTTTAAAAGAGCTTAATTTTTTTAGCTGATCAACTATTTGGATAGCTAATTCTCTTGTGGGGCTTAAGATAAGGGCTTGAGGAGTTCGTTGTGAGATGTCTATATTTTCAATTAGAGGAATTCCAAAAGCAGCTGTTTTTCCTGTTCCTGTTGCCGCTAACCCGATGAAATCTCCGGTATTTGTTAATAAATAAGGAATAGCCTTAACTTGAATCTCGGTGGGTTGTGTAAATCCGATAGAGTCTAGGTGCGCGATAAGTTCAGGGGAAATGGCAAAAGTAGAAAATGACATAGTTAGGTACCTTTCAGAAAGTGGCATTATAAAAGAAATTGCGCTAAATAGCTATAGATTAATAGGGTTTGTATTTATTTTATTTATAGCGAGATTGAATCATCAATATTTAAAACCCAATCCGATGAACGCAAAAAAATCACCATTGCCATTAAACTGTCCAGGATTGCTTGTAGCCGTGAGGCCGACTTGATAGTCAAGTTTATTATAGTTAGAACTTATCGTTGATCTTAAATCAAAATAGTTTTGTAGAGAGCTGACCTCAACCATTGTGTATCCAAGCTGGTTGTTCCATTTGAAGGTGCTGAAAATCGTGTAAGTCTTACCAAAACCAACGTAGCGAGAGCTTGTTTCCGTACCTTCCCAATTGCTTTCGTTTTCATAACTTACCATGTAATCAAAGACATCTAAAGTGAGTTTAAGCGTATTGCCGTTCCGTAATCTATCTTTGTAAAATTGATTCAAATTATAACCCAAAACAAAGCTGGCATCCTTGTTAAATTCAATTTTTAGATCAAAAATAATCTTTAGCCAAATATGATTATTAAAACCTTCGTAGCTGACGTTGGATCCCCAAAGGCCAATCTTGAGCTGAGGTCCGAGGGGAAAAAACAGGGTGGTTTGCAAGCTTGGATCCCGTTGGGTCTGACTCAGACCATGGTATACGAAATGAGACAATATGGTAGTGTCTCCTTCTATAGAGGAATCATTTTTTGAATCTTTATTCTGTGAAAAAGCTAAAGTTGCAAAAAAAAACAAAGTGAAAAAACTGGTGGCTAAATAATTTTTGTATGATACTTCCATAAAATTCATTATTTCTTAAAAAGTTTAACAGTTAAAGAAAAAAGTGACGAACATAATAGTTATTAAATGAAATTTAAATTAAATTAGGAAGTCAAATTCATGGATTCTCTCTTAAAAACAAAGATATCAGAAATAAACTTGGTGGCTTTTGATACAGAAACCAGTGGTTCTTATCCTGTGAAAGACGATATTGTTGAATTCGGTGCCGTTAAGTGGAAAAATGGGAAAGAAATAGATAGGATTGAGTTTTTATTCAAACCCAAAGTAAAAATGTCAGACTTTATTATCAGTATCCATGGAATTTCAAATGAAATGGTGGCAGACAAGCCGTCGATTAGCCAGAATATTCACGAAATAAGAGATTTTTTTAAGGACTCCGTGGGAATTGCTCATCATGCTCCTTTTGATCTGGGATTTATTTCCTATGTTTTTGAAAAAAATAATATTGCTTTTCCTAAAGAGCCTGTTTTGTGTACCAGTTTACTTTCAAGGAAATTAATCTTAGGGGTTGAAAATCACAAACTGCAGACGTTAATAAAACATTTTGGATTTCCGAGTCTGGCTGCCCATCGAGCTTACGAAGATGCGAGGGCCTGTATGTTTGTTTTTAATGAGTGTATAAAATCTCTGAGCACTCAAAAAACTGGTGTGACCAGTTCTGATTTGACAAGCTCAGATATCACTTTAAGCGAGCTTATAAAGTTTCAAGGCAAAAGTTTACTTTGGCAGAACTACTCGCTTTCTTTAAGTTCGTCTAAAGAAATTAATGTTCTTGTGAAGGCAATTGAAGAATCAAAGCAAGTTCAGTTAGTTTACGCTAAAGGTAATAAAAAGAATCAAATAAGATCTCTTCAGCCGTTGGGAATTGTAAGAAATCCCGATGGGGATTATCTCCAAGCTTTTGACCCAACTGAAAATAAGGCCAAAAGATTTTTACTTGAATTTATTAAAGATGTAGTCAGTATTTACTAGGGACTCAGGCAATAATAAATTGCTTGAGTATTCGTTCAATACCAAATAAGTTTGCTATTTTGTATATTCGTTTCGGGCAACTTTTTGATTTTCCAATTTTGCTAAGTCTTGAACTTTATCTGGTTGAATGAAAACAGTTAGTCCTTTGGGGAGAGGTAGATTTAATTTTACAGCTTTTTTTAAATCAGGGTTGAAATCAACAAAATCATTTTCAGTGATATTGATGTTTTTAAAAATCTTTTGAGGCCGTATTCTTTGGGTCAGCTTATAGGGAGTAAAAATCAAAGTAGGAACAGGGACGATATTTTCAAAAATCTTGTCAGAATATTTTTCAACATACAATGCGGCTAGAAACTCTGAATAAAAATTTTCAGAGGCAAAGCTGAATCGTTTAGATTCGAAATAGGTTATTATATTTACAATGTCTTTTGTGTTTAAAGTTTTAACGGCCTTTCTCAATCCAGCGGGTCCATGATTCCAAGCCGTGATAGCTAAGGGCCAGGATCGTCCCATTATCAAATAATTTTCTTTGAGAAGTTCAGCTGCTGCTTCTGTTGATTTAAGAGGAGATCTTCTTTCGTCGATAAAAGAATTGATGACTAAGAACTTTTTGCCAGTATGATTCATAAATTGCCATAAACCAGCTGCGCCTACTTTGCTGGTGGCCGTTTTGTCAAAACTACTTTCAACTAAGGGTAGTCTAGAAATTTCAGGAGGCAGACCATGCTCAATGAAGATTTGTTCCATATGTGGTAAGTACCTGTTTGCTAATTGCAAACCTTTTTGAAAAAAGTCTTTTTGGCCTGTTTGTACCCGAATACGGGTCATGGCAGTTCTGATGTTTTTAGTCAAAGAACCCGGAATGCTTTTAAGCATCATAAAGTATTTAGTCTCTTCGTCATCTAAGCCTAAAGAAGATGGATCATAATTTACTGTAGGCTGGCCAGAAACATTTTTTTTAAGTTTTTTATAAAGAGAAGCAATCTTAGATTTAACGAACTGCAATTTTTTTTCAGTTTCTTTTTCAGCCTTTTCTGGGTTAATCCAATTGAAACGAGCTGGGCGGGCTAAAATGTCAGAAATATTAAACACTTCATATTTAATCCATGGATAATCCAAGTGATGAATAATTTTATTTTCTGATGAATATTCAGAGTAAATTTCAATCCAGAAATTAACTCTACTTTCTAAACCTTTAGGAACTTCAAAGTTTTGGGAAATTCTTTTTTCAGTATCCTTAAGAATGTCTGTACTTAAGATTTTTGTAAATAATGACTTCGGGGTCGGCGCTCCCAGCTCATTTGGGCCAAATCGAAAATTATCTATGATCGACCAATTTGCGGGCGAGTATGAAGAATTTTCAATCAAAAAAAATCCTGAAAGGCTTAAAAACAAAAATAACATTGAACGAACCTGAATAGACTTATCATTTTTTTTCATATCTGGTATGATCAGCAACAGTTATGCCAAATATTAAACTTATTTTGTCAATTGAAACGAGTTGTGATGATACTTCTGTGGCTTTGATTAATGATCAGGGAGAGGTTTTGCAGCTAATGTCAGCAAATCAAGACCTTGCTCATTCACCCTATGGGGGTATCGTCCCAGAAATAGCAAGTAGGAATCATACTTTCAATTTATTGCCTTTAACAGACGAGTTATTAAAAAAGGCAAATATCAATCTAAATCAAATCCAAGGGGTTGCCGTGACGAACCGACCAGGATTGATTGGTGCTTTAATTGTGGGTGTGACCACAGCTAAAAGTTTAGCCCAATCATTGGGTGTTCCTGTGATTGGAGTCAATCATTTGGAAGGACACTTATTAGCTTCCTTTTTAAAGGATAAGGAATATGAACAAACTAAAAATTTTGATTTTCCTTTCATAGCTCTTGCTGTGAGCGGCGGACATACTAGCTTATATTTAGCTAGCGATTTTGGAAAATATCGAATCATCGGAACTACTAAAGATGATGCTGCTGGAGAATGTTTTGATAAATTTGCTAAAATGTTAGGATTTGATTTTCCTGGCGGTGCAAAAATTGATAAATTGTCCCAGAGTGGAAATACAAAAGCGTTCGACTTTCCAAGAAGCATGATTTTGGAAGAAACATTAGACATGAGTTTTTCTGGTTTGAAATCATCAGGGCATCGATTTATTGAAAAGAACTCAAAGGAATTTGTTCAAGAAAATTTAGCTGATATCTGCGCTTCTTTTCAAGAAGCCATTGTAGATGTCTTGATTTCAAAGTTGGATAGAGCCTGTAAAAAATATTCCATTCAGAAAGCCGTTGTCACAGGAGGAGTGAGTGCGAATTCGAGGTTAAGAGCTAAAGCCTATGAATGGAGTCAACAAAATAACATATTATTATCCATTCCACCTCTAAGATATTGTACAGATAATGCGGCGATGATTGGATATGTTGGAATAAAAAGATTAAATGCAGGCGAAAGATCGACGATGACACTTGGACCTTTTCCTGAGATGAAGGAAAGTGATTTTATTCAAGACTTTGCCCAAGTCAAAGAGACCAAGCAATGACCGCCAAAGAGAGATTAAATTTATTTTTCAATTCAAGTCCTATCTATGCCAAGAGATCTCTTGGGCAAAATTTTTTAGTTTCTGACTATGCGATTGAAATGATGTTAAATAAATTAAAGGTGATTAATTCTGAAAACATAATAGAAATAGGACCCGGTCCTGGGGCTTTAACCGATTTAATTTTAAAATTAAAAAAGAATTACTCAACTATCGAGCTTGATCAGGTCTTTGCTGAGTACTGGTCCTCAAAAGGGATAAAGGTCTTTAATCAAGATGCTCTTAAATTTGATTGGGATTTATTTGAGAATAAACTAGATTCCACCTTAATTAGTAATTTGCCATACCAAATTTCTTCGTCGATAGTCATTGATCGCTCAATGGATGATGCTCCCTTCTCAAATATGGTATTAATGTTTCAAAAAGAAGTAGCTCAAAAGATAAGAGCAAAAAATAAAACTTCTGATTTTAGCTTGTTGAGCTTAATCGCTCAAACTTTTTGGCAAATGGAAACTCTTTGTGATTTAGGTCCACGGGATTTTACGCCGGCTCCGAAAGTGGCCAGCAGGGTATTGCATTTTAAATCGAAGAAAACAGAGATTAAAAATAAAAAAAACTATTTACAATTTTCAAAAGCGGCCTTTAAGCAAAAAAGAAAAATGCTCAAATCAAATTTAATGCAATATAATAATTTGAAAGAACTTGATCTTTTAGATGTAATGGCCGAGCTTAAAATAAGTAAAACAGCGAGGGCCGAAGAGCTAAGCACTGAAGACTTTGTTAATTTATATCAGAAGCTGGGATATTTGTGAGCATTTTAATTATACAGGATAATAAAAAAGCAAGATTTGATTATGAAATTCTTGAAACCTATGAGGCCGGAATTGTATTAACTGGGAGTGAGGTGAAATCCTTAAGAGATAAAAGCGTTCAATTGAAAGACTCCTATATTTCCTTTATAAAAGATGAGGCCTATTTGCAAAATGCCCACATCAGCCCTTACAAGGCAAGCAGTTATAACAATCACAGTCCTGAGCGTCTAAGGAAGTTACTCCTTCACAAGGAAGAGTTGCAGAAAATTTTTGGTAAAATAAAAGAAAAGGGACTTTCGTGTGTTCCTTTGAAAATTTTTTTTAAAAAAGGCTTAGTGAAACTCGACATTGCCTTGGTCCGAGGAAAAAAACTTCATGATAAAAGAGAAACCATTAAAAATCGAGATGCTGCTAAAAGACTTAAAAATGACTTGAGAACATAGGGAACAAAAATAGGAACAAGAATTTTATTTGTAGAACCTGAGGCACATCATATTTATTTTTTCATTTCCAATCATTTCGCTAAAATAAGTAATTTCAGCTATTAAATTATCCTGATGCTGGAGACTTAAGTCAGAAAGAATTCTCAATTGGTTGACTTGAAAATCTATAAATTTTGTTTCTCCATTTAAATTAAAATACTCCATAGCTTTATTTATTTCGTCCACTTGCGAATGGAAAATGTTTGAAAAACTCGCACCCTCTGCCAAAAGAATTTCTATTTTTCTTGAAACCATTTCATTAGGCGCATTGCTTCGATTTATTTTTTCAATCAACACAGAAAGTTTTTCCAAGAACACATGGGTACGCTCATTGATTCGTTCAATAATGAGAGGAATAGAAACAAGTGCCTCACTAGAGCTGAAATTTGATTTTGAAATCTCAATGATGCGACCATAATAATATTTTAATTTTCCTGGAAGACTCAAAACTTTACTTCGAAGTTGCTCAAGTTTTTCTAAACCTTTTTTTAACTGATTTTCTTCATAGTGTTTTTTTATTGCGATAGGAAAGTCCTTCTCCAATTCCTTTAAATTATTGGTCGTTTCGGATTGCCAATTTCTAAAGTCTGAATACGACTGCGACAAACGCGATTTATAATTTGGAACTCCAAAAAACAATGGTTTTTTTATTCCAGGTAAAGATTCTTGAATGCGAATAAGATTACCCGCTTGTTTTTCAATCACATCTATAACTGACTGAACAAGGGGCTGAATAGTTAAATCCACTTGTTTTTGAAATTCAATCAGATTGGATAACGCTATTTTCATCATCTGATTTTCCATATAAATTTTTTGATGGAGATTATCGGAAGAAACTCCAAACATGTGATTTAGTGGTATTGAATTTTGCATAAATCGAATTGTTAAAATGATCCCATGATGAAGCGCCACTAAATATGCCTGTGAACTCTTGTTCACTTGTCTTGGGTCATTCATCTCCTCTTTCATGGATTTTTCTAAAGTTGAAATGATTGATTTTATATGTTTCAAATTTTGACTAAGATTCACTGTTTCGTTCTCTTTTAAAGAAGGATGAAAGATTTTGTTTAATGATTCAATGGCTGAATCAAAGGCAGGAAGAGGTGGATTTTCTTTTGAAATCAGGTAATTTGAGACATATTCTTGGATAAGAAAGTCGGCTGATTTCATTACAAATAGTCTATTTTGGTTATCCGCATCTACTTCAAGTTGTGATTTGACGGTTTGAATTGCTGGCAGGAGCCCAGTTAAGAACCCAACCCGGTGTGAAATCAATTCTTCAGCTGTTTCTGCGTGAAACAAAGAAAAACCAAATGCCAAACTTGGTAAGATGTGTGACCAAAAAAATGACATAAATAGGAGGAGCTGTTTTGTTTTATGCGTCTTAGTAGTCATAATATGAAGGACACTCAAAAATAATGCCAAAAATTTTCAAAAAGGTTTAGTTCGTAGTACGGTACGTAGTGAAGAATAAGCTCCCCATAAACTTTTTTATAAAAATTGATATTAATTTTAGAATGCAGGGAAAGGATTTTATTTTACCTCAAGGCCTATTATTGTGAAAACATTTAGGATAGTTTGAGTTTTTAAGCAGATTTTTTCTTTTTTTGATTTAACTGTTGTGTGGGATGTTGAGAGATTTCCTCAAATTCGAGTCCAATTCTTTGAGATTTAGAGATAACTAGATCTCTCCAAGCTTGGTAGGAATCTCTATTATTTGGGTCAACAATGATGCTTTGTAAAAGTTTTAATTCAACTTCTGTGTTCGTTTTGAGTGACCTTTGAAAGTAGTCATAAATAATCTTAATTGATTTAAAATCATCCTTTGTTTCATCAAACTCAATTTGATGTTGCCAGTGTCCTTGCATCATTTGTTGTAGATGTTTTTCAATTTGATGAATAGGATATAAAATATTCTTTGTAAACTTAAGTCCAAAGTATATTGAAAAAGTTAAAAGCGATAAGAAGCTCATGCCAAAAAGCATCCAAATCCAGCGTTTTTCTTGATTCAAGTTCTCTACAAGTTGAGGATACAAATCAAATGCTAGTTTCTCAAATAAGATATAGTTTTTTTCAAGAAGATAGATTAATGGTAAGCTAGTGCTCGAAAACGCAACTAATAATATAACTGAAAATATGGCAATATATCTCCATTGGAATTGAGTATCGTGGATCGAATACGATTCTCTTGATTTAGAGTTTTTTGAGTGCCATTTCCTTGGTCCAAATATCATACTAGTCCTATCGGTTTTTTTCTAAAAAAATAATTACAAAATTAATTTTTAGCTTTAATCTAGTCTTAATGAATAAACGAAAACTAGTGACATCCCTACTTTTAGCTATAAGTGTGAGCTCTTGCAGCCATTCGACCTCATCAAAATCAGACTCAACTTTGGTCGGTGAAAAGTATTTGCTTTTGGAAGACAGATCTAGGCTAGAAGAACTTCGTAAGGAAGTTCCAAAAGAGAAAAAAATAGAAAATGATGAGTTTGCATTGAGTCTCCAGTGGATGAATGAGGTAAAGCTCAATCCTTCGGACATACGGTCCAAATTTTCAGATCGAGTTTCTAAAAATAGAAATTCATTTAACCGTGATTTAAACTCTGTTCGTGAAGAATTTACTAAAGCCGAAAGACAAAAAAGAGAAGAATTTAACAGCAATATGGGTTCAGAAAGAGCAGCGATTTCTAGTCGGAAGAAAAGCTTTAATGACAAAAAAGTATTGTACGATGAACTTGAGAATAAACGAAAAGACTTTTCAGCAAAGCAAAAAATTGAAAGGGATACTTTCGAAGAAGAATTAAGAGAAAAAAGAAGATCATTTGAAGACTATATTAAACAGAAAACGGACACATTTAATATGGATTTAAAAACTTATACGATTGAATTCAACGAGAGAAAGAAAGTCGAAAACCAAGTCAAAAAAAACTTGGTCAAACAGCCAGCTAAAGAGCCTTAGGACTATCAGGTTCCTATTTTAGAAAGAAAGTTTCGATAGAGGTCCATATTTATGGAATACAAAAGTTTTTCATTCTCCTTTGTAATTTGAAAAAATTCAAATCCATAGTAAAATAAAGAATATTTCTTTCCTGCAAGGGTTTCCGTCTCTTCTTTAAAGTGTCTAAGAACAGCTTGTGTTTTGACGACATCATTTGCCATCACTTTAATTTCGAGATCCATGAGATCATCTGGCTTTGCATTTTCAAGTGAGCTTTTGAAACAAACTCGAATTCCCGTTTTGCTTAGGTCATAGACGTTTCCAATTTGAATCAAATTGTTTTTCGTTTTGACAATGACTTTAGAGCTTATAGATTTGGGAAATACAAATCTGAAGTTATCTCTTCTTTGAATTTGAAAAACATCAATGTCTAAATTTAGATAAATTGCGAACTTATCTTTAACAAATGATGTTTTGAAGAGGTATAAGTCCTTTTTTTTATGGATAAATTGACAAACGACTTCAGTTCCGGACAGAATTTCTTTTTCAGCTTCATTGAATTTAAAATACAGCCTATTTGAATTTGTGATCTGAGAAGGCGTTATTGGAAAAAAATCTGAATCAGTTTTACAAATGATATCTTCAGGATATTTAACTAAGTCAGAGAAAACAGCGTTTCTTTCTGAAGTGGATATTTTTTTAAATTGATTATTTCCCTTTAAATCCATAATACTGATATTTGCATTAAGCAGCTTTAGCCGTTGGACTAACGATTCCTTTGCTGGCCAGGGCTTGACAGCAACTCGCCCAAAAAGTTTCTTTTAGTTTCAGCTCATTGGAAGTAAATTTTAATTTGGGAAAATCATTTTTATCTAAACAGTCAATAAACGTTTCTTTTGAACAATTTCGAAGAATTTTTATCAACATATTGAAGTGAACATCTGTAAAGTTTTTCGAGTCGACCATGATTTGCTTTAGGCCCTTCTCGGGTGTTTGGGATAGAAAAGTGTGAATTTCATTTGAATCGTATTGAGACATGTGACCTCCATTGTTGGTTCTCTATCGGAATTTAGAAATAAATATTTAAAAATAAATTTAATAATTTGGCTGAAAAAAAAAGCGACGGATTTTATCCATCGCTTTTTGGTGCTAGATTCGAGCCTCCCTAACTTATTGTTTTCAATAAGTTAAAGCATGTTCTCCTCTTCTTTTGAAACGACGATGATCGTTTTTTTTGGTTGAACACTTAGATAATGAGGCACTCACAGCTTTTGTTGCATTTTTAATGGCTAGGTATAAATCTTCCTCCTGTTTTAGATATTTTTGGTAATTTTTGTTAAATTCTGTTTTAAGTATAATTTCACAGCTAAAAAGTGGGTGCCGGTACTCAGTTCTGGCCCGAATAATATTCAAATAGACATCAACATCAGGACTTTCGACATGGAATTTATTAAAAATATCGTCTAGGCTATCGAGTAAAAAATCATTAACGGCCTCAGACTTACTCATATTGTTGAAGTGAACATTGATTCTCATAAACTACCTCCTATGTTTAGCATCATTATGGAACAACAATATTCATAAATAAAATATATAATATAAATACAATACATTTAAAATATTTATATGTTTACTTTGGAGATTATTTTGTTACATTTAACTTGAAGTGTTGAACTATAATCATCTGTATTATTTTTATGAAGTGGCAAAGTTTGGAAGTATTTCCCATGCGGCTAAATATTTAAACCTTTCTCAACCCTCACTTAGTATTCAAATTAAGACTTTAGAAGGGAATTTAGGGTTCAAGCTAATTGAAAAAAAAGGACGAAATATAGCTTTAACTGAAAAAGGTCAAAAAGTCTTTTCTCAGTTTTCACGAGCCTTTCAATCCACACAAGATATGTTTTCTCGTATTGACAATAAAGACTTGAACAAATCACTCAAGATTGGAATCAACTTTGAGGTAGAGCCGGCCTTCGTCCTAGAAGTTTCTCAAAAGGTCCTTAAGAAAGTAAGTCATTTAGATAAAGTTAATTTGTCTTTAATAAAAGAAGAGCATTTGTTAGATAGGGATCCCTTCCTTGAGTTGGACATGTACATAACGAATAGAAAAAGCACAGAAAGCAAGGTGTTTTTTCTTTTTAAAGCAATAAATATTCCCATCAATTTGTTTCAATCTAGAGTCCATAAAGTCAGTGAGGGAAATCTAATTTTGCCGGGAAAAGATCTGGTTTTAAGAGATGAAACGGAATTTTTTTTAGCGCAAAACACGATTGAACATTTGACTCCAGTGATTGAAACTGATTTTGTTTCATCCATAGTTAGATCGGTAATAGATGGATATGGAGTCTCGTATTTGCCCATTTCTTATATGCTCGAGCCAATGCAAGAGGGACTCGTTATGAAAAGTGGTCCCAAAAAAGGCTATTGGCAACACTCACTTTTTGTTTACTGGAAAAAACAAGATTTTTTGGCTGATTGGATATTTCATTTTTATAAAATATTAAGTCACAGTATCAAGGGTTAGGATTTTATATTTAATATAAAGTTATTCACAAAAGTTTTTAAGTATTAAAAGAGCTTCCCGCGCTTCCTTAGATGGTTCTCTCACTTTTCTTGTATGATCCATATCCTCAAATTCGATTTGATGTGCTGTTTGTTGGCATTTTAACTTAGTAATTTTATCTTTTGTCAGAATAAAAACAGGCTCCATCGAAAGGAAAAACATATAGATACGATCTGTTTCTATAGGGGTTTTGGTATTGCCTTTATTCTCAGAATCTTTGATAGCAAGGGATACAATTTTTTCAAATTTTTGTAACAGTATAATTTTATTTTCTAAGTTTTTCTCTTGAGAAAGCGATTGATTTAATTTCTTTGATTCAATATATAAATCACTAAGGCTTTGTGACTTGGACCAGGCAAACAATGAAAAAAATAAAATAAATTTAACTACGGATTTGGATAATTTATAAAGCATAAACTCTCTCCTTCCTGTTGTTCGGATGAACCAACTTGTCGTTGAAAATTCGCTTGTATTCTAGGATATAAGTCATTTTTTTTGTTAGCAACTTCCTTGATATAGGCGCTTGTTTGTAGTGCCGAGTTTATGGTCCTAGCATTCGAGTTTGGCGTTAGTCGAGACAACTTTAATTTTACAAATTTAATTCCTTCTCTACCGTAAGCTGCAGTGGTTGCACTTTTGATCGCTTCAGCCCAGTCGGCAGAATCATAAGTAAAAGAATTAAACTTCTTTAATTGTGGAATTATATAATTATCTCTTAATGTTAAGTAGTAACCAATCGAATATATTAGACTTCGTGCGAGGCCATCACCTGGGCTAACCCAAGCGCAGACATCATTGGTATAGATTTTTGAAGGTGGTTTGTCTAATACATTTTTAAACCCATTGCAATGTTTTGATTCACTTTCGGAGAGCTTTGCTAAAATAGCTTTTCCACTTTTTGATTCGGATAATTCTCTTATTGCAGGACTAGTAAGCTGTCCGATAGAAATGCCTTTTGCTGGATCCGCAAGCGTATAGTTAAAAGCACTTTCATTGGTTAATTTTTCAAAAATAAGTTTTGAGTCCAAGGGGCCAAAATCAGTTGTTTTACTTTCAGAAAAACATTGAATTGCTGAATTAACGGAAAAAGAAATATAGTCAACCATGGAATCGTCGATACATTCTTTAATGCTATTGTCGGGGATTTTTTTATTCAGTCGCTTTTTCTCAGGAGAGGATTTATCAATAGCAGTATTGCAATAAACACTATTTCCTCCAGTTTCATTTTTCATTGCCTCTGAAATGCAAATCGTATTTATAATTGAACTTTTTGAACTATTTTTTGGTATTATTTGGGTGTTTTCTTGGATTGAATTTCTTTGCTGCTTTTCGTATCGAAGGTGCTCCCAATAATAGGTAAGTGTTTCCCAAAGTGCCAATTGAGGAAAGATAGTAGACATCAATTTAAAAGTCGTGTTGATGGCTTTTTTTAAAGGGGGTCTTGCTATACCATTACAATTCTGAGGTACGTCATTTTCCTCATTGCTCAATCTTTTGTTTTCTTCCTCTTTCTCTTTTTTAAATTCTAGGTAGGCTCTTTTTAGATCGGAATTAGTGTCTTGAGTGAAAGATGTGATCCATTTAGTACCTTTCGCATCTTTGCCATTAATGCATTTTAAGGTATTGGCCTGCGCTGATTGTGCGGAGCTATATGATACTGAAAGCGCAATAATTAAATTTAATAAGAAAAAGATGGATCTGCACTTTTGCATGTGAATCTTTTCGGTTTTTATTACAATAACTAAATGAAATTAAGGGACTATTTTAATAATGAAGTCAATTTACACCGGATTTTTCAATGAGGACGAATTCATGTAAGTCTCAACCAAAAGTCTGGTCAATTTCTGTCAGATAAGTTATGGTTCTGCCTATGAATCTGTTGCAATTGCAAAAAGCAAATAAAAGTTTTGGGACCAAAGTTCTTTTTCAAGAGGCCAGTTTTTCTGTCAATGAGGGCGAACATATGGGGGTGATTGGGCCAAATGGTGCTGGAAAGTCAACCTTGTTTAAGGTCCTAGTTGGTGAGCAACTTTTAGATAGTGGGCAGCTGATAAAGTCTCAACAGTTGAGAATCGGGTATTTAGAGCAGGAATCGGAGTGGAATTTATCGCAAACGACGGAAGAATTTTTGAATGAAAATTGTAGTAAGAAAATATGGGAACTCAAGATTATTGGAGAAAGTTTAGGGTTAACAGAGACGCATTTTAAAACGCCTTTACATCAGTTAAGTGGTGGTTATCGGATGCGAATGAAACTGGTCTACTTGATTGGACTTGAGCCTAATCTGATGTTGTTGGATGAGCCAACAAATTTTTTAGATTTAGAAAGCATCTTGGCTTTAGAAAATTTTTTGCAAAATTATGAAGGTGCTTTTTTATTGATATCGCACGATCGAGAGTTTTTAAGAAGAACCACAGAGTCAACTCTTGAGGTGGAGGCAGGAGATATTACTAAATTCCCTGGCCAAATTGATGATTATTTTGAACAAAAAAATCAATTAAGAATTATTTTGGAAGCGCAGATTTCAAATCAAGAAGCTAAAAGAAAAAGTATTCAAGATTTTGTCGATCGATTTGGGGCAAAGGCTACAAAAGCCAAACAGGCCCAAAGCCGATTAAAACAACTTGAAAAAATGGAACAAATCGAAATCAAAGATCTCTCTGTTAAAGCTAAGATAGCCATACCTGTTCCTATTCATACAGGCAAAGAGTCGTTGTATTTAGAAAATGCTGATTTGGGCTATCAAAATAATGCGATTCTTAAAAATGTCACGTTGAGGTTGAATCGAGGAACTCATTTAGGAATAGTTGGTGTTAATGGCGCTGGAAAATCCACCTTATTAAGGTCCTTGTCTGGAGTACTACCATTAATTAAGGGAACATTGACCTTGGGTTACCAAGTAAATTTAGGATATTTCTCGCAACATTCTGCAGATCAGTTAGATGAAAATGATAGAATCATTGATGCATTAGAAAAAGCAGCTCATCCTGATTTAAAAAATCAGGAAATTTTAAATTTGGCTGGATCCTTATTATTTTCAGGTGATGCTGTTTACAAAAAGATTAAAGTTTTATCCGGTGGCGAAAAATCAAGAGTCGCCCTGGGACAGATTTTATTAAAACGTTGTCCCTTTTTATTGTTGGATGAGCCCACAAATCATTTGGATTTTGAAACCGTGGAGGCCTTAACGGAAGCCTTGAGAGAGTTTGAGGGTACACTTGTTGTTGTCAGTCATGATCGGTCTTTTATTCGTAGAGTGTCAAGTCAGATTCTAGAAATAAAAGACGGAGGAGTGGATATTTACCCAGGAACCTATGATGAATATATTTGGAGCGTTCAAAGGCGTCAAAAAAATTCTATTTCAGATAAATCTAAATCTGAAATAAAAAATCATTTAGAGCAGGATGAACAAGTTAAAGTTTCTATTCCTAAAATTAATTTTAAAGAAGAAATAAGAAAACAAAATGTCAAAAACAGGGAATTTCAAAATCAATTATTAAAGATAGAAAAACAGTTAAAATTAGTAGAAGAATTAAGACTGAAAAAAACAGAAGAATTAATCTCAGCAAATGGCCATAAAGCGATGGAATTGGTGAAAGAGCTTAAAGAACATTCAGACGAAATTATTCGTATCGAAAATGATTGGGTTTCGGTGATGGAAAACTTAGATAGAGGATTAAAAAAGGTTGAAGATTGGACTAAGCAAAAATGAGGATAAGGTACGTACAACAATTAGAAACAGGTATTCTATTAAAAAGGTATAAAAGGTTTTTTGCCGATATACAGTTTCAGGATAAACAAATTACGGCTCACGTTCCCAATACAGGAAGCCTTAAATCTTGCTTATTTGAAGGTCAGAAATGCTATTTTTCACATTCTTCTAATCCTGAAAGAAAATTAAAATACACTTTGGAAAGTTTAGAGACACCCACAGGATTAGTAGGTGTTAATACACAGATGCCTAATCAGCTAGTTAAAAAGGCTTTGGAAAATAAATTTTTAAAACAGTGGAAAAATTTTGATATAATAAAGCCAGAATTTAAAATTAGTCCTGAAACGCGTATTGATTTTCGCGTTGAAGACTCCAATTCAAAAAAAGTTCATTATATCGAAGTCAAAAATGTGAGCCTCAAAGAAAAGGGAGTGGCTCTTTTTCCTGATGCTGTAACTGCCCGGGGGCAAAAACATTTAAATGAGTTAATGAAACTTCAAAAAGAGGGGAATACTTGTGAAATTATTTTTGTGATTCAGCGTGATGATGTGAAATCTTTTCAGGCAGCGAAAGAAATAGATTCTGATTATGCAAATCTGCTAAAACAAAGTCATGACTTAGGAGTTTTGATCACTCCGTTAGTTTGTCATTTGAATGATCAAGAGATTTTTTTAACGAATGAAATTCTACCGGTAGAATTTTAATTTGATCAGGCGGCTTTATTTGGAACAAATAGATCTTTATCAAAAAGTAAATTGTTATCAATGATTTCAGAATAGAAGGAGGGTCTTTGTCCTGTAGGTTCGAGCTGTCCTTCCAGTTTATCTCCTTTTCTTACCAGTCTTGGGATTTTAAATATGGGAACGACATTGTAACTGCCATCTGGATGGAAACCATGTACCTCGCTAATTTCTGTTATTCTTCTTGATCCGTCACCAAGTCTGGATACTTGGATGATCATCTCAATGGCTGAAGAAACCTGGGAACGTAAGGCTTTTTCGCTGATCTTTGCTTCTCCACTTTGTGCTAGAGCCTCCAATCGAATGATGGCATCTTCTGGAGTGTTAGCATGAACCGTTCCCATGCAGCCTTTATGGCCTGTATTCATCGCATTGATGAGCTCAATAGCCTCGCTAGAGCGAACCTCTCCTACAATAATTCTGTCTGGACGTAATCTTAACGAGGATTTCAACAAATCTTTCATTGAAACTTCAAACTTACCTTGAGCATCGGCTTGTCGTGTTTCAAAAAAAACAACATGTTCATAAGTGATTTTTAACTCGTTTGAATCTTCGATGACAATAATTCTTTGACCAGGTGGTATATGGCTGCACAGTAAAGTAAGCAAAGTGGTTTTTCCCGAACCAGTTCCCCCACTGACAATTATATTTTTTCCAAGACGCATACAAATGACTAAAAAGAGAGCGGCTTTTTGTGATAAGGCCATTTTTACATAGTCGGCCCAACTGATTTTGGCTTGAGTAAATTTACGGATACTCACAATTGTTCCCTTTAAAGAACAAGGGCGAATAACTGCGGCTATCCGGGATCCATTTTGCAATCTGGCATCTAATCTTGGATTTTCGTCATTGATTCTTCGACCAACACTTTGTGCTATTGAATTAACAGCTGCAAGCAAGACATCATCATTTGCAAATTTTGCTGGAGCTCTTTCTAATTTCCCTTTTTTTTCAATAAAAATTTCTTCTGGTCCATTAATTAAAATTTCTGAAACCTGGGGGTCTTCCATGTAAGGCCAGATCACTGCCATATTTTGTTTAATCGCATCATCAAAAACATTGCTAATGGTGGACATCTAGTTTCCTTACTTAGAGTTTTCTGAGGCCAGCTTTCTGTCTTCAGGCACAATAATCACTTTCCCTTTCATTTCAGTTTCTGGACAATTAAAGGAAAATATTCCTTCTAATTTCGGATTTATTTGAAATGTTTTGGGCTTGCCAAAAAGAGTGTTGTGATATTCTGAAAAAGCCTCAAAGGAAAAGCTAATATTTTTATTTTTCTCACTAACGTTAACGATGTGGAATTTATAATTATTTCCTTTTTTTAGCTTAATCGTTTCGGGGACAAATCCCGTATCTGTATTCATAATCACGATCTCCTGAGTGGGACCAGTGGACTCAAAAACGGCTTCAAATAAGCTCATTTCCTTTTCTGATTTTAGAGCTGCAGGTGATCTTGATTCGTCCTTTACTTTTTCAAAATCAATTTGTCGTCGAGACAAATCAATTTCCCAAGCTTTGATATGAACCGATCCAAAAAAAACAAAAAAACTAATGAAGAGTCGAACGATCTTGATACTCGCAGAATTCACGAGCAACCTCCATGGCTATATATTGCAGGTCCTTTTTATCCATTTTTCTCATCTCTGAAAGTATTCGTTCATAATCACTGGAACAGGAATTAATTTTTTTAAATGTTTGATATACAGTTTGAATATTATTTTCCATTTCATTAGATATTTGGCTCCAATCCATATTTAAAACGGGGTCAATAGCGCCAACTGTATAAAGAGCATCAAAAACTAATTGTAAGTTACCTTGTAAAAACATATTTCCTCCGAATTCCTAAGGGATTGTTTGAAAATCCTTTTCAAACACGTTCTTAATATGAAATTCGGCAGAATCAAAAATTTCTTGAGTCAAAATGAGATTATTTCTAAAAATAGGACCTAGAAGAAGATCCAAATGATTTTACGGTCCAACGAAGTAGATGACCTTGTGGGGACATTATCGAGTTAGTATTAT
The DNA here is from genome assembly GCA_017302835.1 of Deltaproteobacteria bacterium. Classification (NCBI taxonomy): domain Bacteria; kingdom Pseudomonadati; phylum Myxococcota; class Myxococcia; species Deltaproteobacteria bacterium. Next base: position 194,747 of record JAFLCC010000002.1, read on the forward strand.
TTGAAGCATCCTGATTCATTATTTAACCAAGCATAAAATGCTTTATCCGTAGGAAATTTAAAGTGAGCGTCCTTAGACCCAATAGGTCTTGACCACAGTTTTTCAAAGGGAACAGAGCAGGGAGAAAATCCAGCTTTGTGAATGGTGGCTTTTGTTGCTGTTTCCATGTGGGATTTGGAATTTCCGTCAAGGCCCGTAGTCTGAATCATGATATTTTTTCCAGAATAGTTGAAAGTGCCAGCACTTCCTACTTTGACTGAACTTTCACTAAGTACACCTGCTTTGATTTTTCCCGTTGTTGAATCGAATACGATTTCTTCTTTATTCGCTAGGGTGACATTTATTTCATTATTTTTTTTATTTACTTTGTAATTCGGCACTTGATCTCTGGGAATAAAGACAACTTCGGTTATATGAGATACCGCCTTATCTGTATTGTGATAGCCATCTAAAATGGTTAACCCCGTATCTTGTCTGGCAAAATTTTGGTGATGAAATTCAAAAACTCTTCGATCGATAAATTCTTTTCCTTGTCCGATAATATCAAATCGGTAGGGTCTTTGTTTTTTCATTTCATCAATACTTGTTTTGCCGGTTCTTAAATCTTGAAGAAATGAAGGATAGCATCTCTCAGTGCGAACGTCTTCACCGGTGACACATCCCAATTGGGGCGGCTCTTTCTGAGGGTTTTCATCTGATTTAAATAGCCAAGTTTGACTGTCCTTCTCTGGAGGCAAGGACTCTAAAGGCAAAGTAGATTTAGCAACTGAAGTTTTAGAGTTGTTACATTCAGGGTGCGGAAAACTCTTTGAGTAGTTCAAATTAGTGAGTGCCGACAATTTTTCCCAAATTTGGGCAAAGAAATTAGGTTCAGTGACTATTTCCTCAGAAAAGGCTTGGTTAAAACCAAAAAAGAGCAATGAAATGGTAAAATTAAAGCATAATTTTTTCAACAGAGTTCCTTATGGTAAATATCACTTTTGACTTGAATTCTTTTTATGCTCATCCAGGATGATCTTGGCTAATTCACTTGGGGAGACCCCCTCGGTCATCAGTCTTAGTTGTCTTTCTTTTCTAGCTTCTTTGGTAAGAATTATATTACTTTCGGAAATTTTAATAAGCATTTTCATCTCAAAGTTGCCATCTTTTATGTCGGGTTTAAATTCGGAAATAGTATTTTCTAAAAAAATTGAATAGGTGACTTGAACATCCCTTTTAAAGTTTTTGGTGTTCTTAAGGGCATAAATTGCTTCTTGAATCAATTCTTCAAATATAATTTCATAAGAAGATTCCTGATCAAGTTGATTGCGCAAAGGATCTCTCACTTTATTTATCATATCATCCGTATTAGGGCGTGAAAAAATGGCCTGGAGCGCTTCTTTTAATGGAACCAGTTTTCCTGAATAAGCCGATTTTGATTCTTTAATTTTATTTTTTATTAAGGCATTCATTTGGTCCAAATTTTTTAAAGTTAATTGATGATAAGTAAACAGAAGTCCCGCATGGGCTACTCCAGTTACAAAAAATAGGATCAAAGATGCTTTCTTTAACATATGAGATTTCACCCCGGATTAGATGATTAAATGAACCCGACCTCGTTTAAGTGTAACTTATGATATGATAAATTTTAATTTAAAGATTGTTTTCAATTTAAAGAGCTAGACTCTCGTCTTGCTGAGTAACTTATGGTTTCATTGATATGCTAACGCGATGATTCAATGGGTAAAAATATTCCTAATTGAGATTATTAGTGTCAGACTATTTTTTAATTAATTTAAATAATAAATTAGCAAATTGGAGGCTATTTTGAAAAGAATATATAAGGTTTTGTTAACGGCTTCGTCTTTATCCCTAACTTTTTGTGCCCCTACGGCCAAGCAGATAAAAGAAGTTATTGAAAAAGATCCATCAATTGTTTTTGTCGCAATTGAAAAGGAACCAGAGAAATTTATTGAGATCGTTAATAAGGCAGCACAAGAAGCTCAGAAGAAACAGCAAGAAAAAGCGTTCGATGAAGAAAAGAAGCAGCGAGATGCTGAATTTGCGAATCCATTGAAGCCAGAGATTCAAGATGATCGAGTTATGTTTGGTAAAAAAGATGCCCCAATCACTATTGTTGAGTATTCTGACTTTGAGTGTCCTTATTGCTCTCGGGGCTATCAGACGGTTAAGCAAGTAAAAGCTGAATACGGTGATAAAGTAAGAGTCATTTTCAAACATTTACCACTCGACTTTCATCCAATGGCAGAACCAGCTGCCAGATACTTTGAGGCTATTGCCATGCAGGACCATGCTAAAGCTGAAAAATTTCATGATGAGATCTTTGAAGGTCAAAGCAATCTTAAGTCTGAAAAAGAAGCCTTCCTTAAAAAAGTTGCTAAAAACGTAGGTGCTAATATGGCAAAGCTTGAGAAAGACTTAAAAGATGAAAAAATTTCTAAGAGAATCCGCGCTGATATGGAAGAGGCTCAAAAATTTGGAATCAGAGGAACCCCTGGTTTTGTAGTAAATGGAGTATCGCTAAAAGGAGCTTTGCCTTTAAGTGAGTTCAAGGATGTTATCGACAAGCATTTAAAGAAATAATTTTTCTAAAAATAGATTGTCTAAAAATCGTTTGCCTAAACAAAAAAAGCCGCCTACGCGGCTTTTTTTGTTTAGGGTGACTAAAAATGTCAATTTTTATCAAATAGAATTTTTATTGATATAAACTGAAAAGAAACATCTGTAGTAGCTAATTTTTTCAAATCACGAAACATATTGTTGTTAATTTCAAATTTTCATGTATTTTCCATCTCTGACAATTTTAATAGGAGATGATATGAAAATGAAAGTTTTAAGAAGTATGATTACTTTGATATTTATTTTGTGTTTTGAAAAAATATTACTAGCTCAGGAATTGAGACAAGAATTTACATCAAGTTCTGGAGCTAAAATAGTATTTAACTATTCTTTCGAAAAAGATTGCTTAAAATATTCTGATAACAGTGGGCATATGAACGCTTTAAAGGTCGCAAACCCTGTGCAGATTAGCGTTTATGGTGTTAACACCCTTTCGGCAGCAACTGCTGAAGTTGAGTTTTGGGCTGTGAGCACAGTTTATCACGGCGGTGCTAAACCAGAATTATTTCGAGTTTACAATCACTATGACAGAATTGTTTCTCTAGCATCTGCAAGTAATTCATTGACGGGGAACTTAGGAAAAGTTGCCGTAAGACTTAGCAATGGTGGAGCCGCTACTGATTATAAAATAGTTCAGAAAATTAGAGTTAAAGTTAATAACAAAGCGCTCGTTGATCCCATTAGCAGAACTGATCAATTTCTTGTATCTTTAGACAATGGTGTCGCTTGTTTTAATTTGTGATTTCTAGTAGTAGCTTTTTAGGCAAAGCTAGGATCTTCTAACTCAAATGGTCCCATGAGGTTCGCAGACCTATGTAAGTAAGCAACTCAAGGGCGTTCTTCTGAATTTCATCGATAATGGCAGGCGATTTAAGCGAATCGAAAAAGAGCGAGGATTCGCTGTTACCCTCAGCAAAATATCTGGATCTTCCAAACGAAGATATTCAGCTTTTGGAAGTAAATGCTGCAACAAAAATGTTTTTCCAGTTCGTCTGGGTTCGGTAATGAATGAGACAACTATTTAAATATTTAGGTAAAATTAGAAAATGTAGAAATATTAAGAATCAAGATGGCGTGCACGCATTAACATTTCATTGTAACATCCTCGACAGAATTAAACTTGCAAGTCGTTTTGGTCTTCAGTAAATTTGATTAAATGTGGTTTATTTTATTTTTTTTCTGTATAAAAGTTAACGCAGGCGAATGTGAAAGTTGGATGAAGAATTTAAAAATTAAAGGTACGTCTGAATGCTTATCAAAATGTTTTTCGGCAGAAACGAACCTTTCAACGTTTATGTGTCCTAATGAATGTAAGAGGCTCTGCAAAGCAACTGAAGATTCTTTTGGTTTGCTTAAATATTACGGTCTTAACAGTTCTGAAATTTCTTTCTGTGAAAATAATAAAGTTAAGTGTTTAAATGCCTATAAACTTTCATGGGATGCGGAAAAGTTGTGTTTAAAAATTTATTCAAACAGTCGCGTAAATGATGAAAATGATGCTTGTAGACATTATGTATGGTCTATCTTAATGGCTAAAGATTTGGGAACAGATGTCGCTGAATCTATATTAACTGCCCATGAAGATAATCCCCAAGAGCCAATTAATGAGAAGGCAATGGACTTAGCAAATAATAGATTAGGTCTGATTCAATATTCAAAATTTAAAAATAAAGAAATAACCTCTGAAGATATTTTAACTTCATTTAAAGAGCAAATGAAAAAAGATAAGTTTATTATGTTAAAACCAAGATATCGTTCTCAGGGAGGCCTGCCGTGAAGAAAAAATTAATTATATTATTATTCTTTGCTGTTTTTCCGTTGGCCTCAAATGCGCAATTATTTTGGGGAGGGAAAACTTTAAATCCTAAAGAAGTAAAGGAAAAATGGGGACATGAAAAGCTTGATTTGAAGAAATTTAAAGAGGGATCAGTGAAAGTAAAATCGTCTATGGCGTATTCAATTCTCTTGGATAAAACCTTAATTGGTAAATCTATAGATTATATTCGAAATAATTTGGGTAATCCTGATGGGTTTTACTTTATAGATAGTTACCCTGCTTATCTTATTCAAGAAGGGGCGAGTCATAAAGAAGAAACATGGCAGATTGTTTTTAAGCTCAATGAAAAATATAATGTCAGGGAGGTTATCGTTCATAAAAATTGCTGCGAATAAAAAAATGATGATCAGATTCTTGTAAGTTAATTAGTGGAGCCCAGAGGCCATAAATTTTCTAGTAGGCAAACCAATCTATATTTAGACAACGAACCGTTTCTGATTTTGAGGGTCCAATTTCTGTTACCAAATTTTTTATGAATTCGGCGAGTTGACCTCTAATCTGCTCAGCCAAGTCCTCCGATAAGGACATTGGCGCTGTGTAGAATAAGTCCTTTTCACTATGATTTTCCATTTCAACCAGGCTCTTGATGCGCCAATTTTGATGGTGTTTGGTGATAAATGGAGAATTACTTTCTAAATGGGTTTTCTGTGGCCCTGTAATTAATTTATTTTTTTCAAATGTCAGAAATTGATTTTGAATCAGAAAATCAATAGCCTTATTAACTTGGTTAGGTGGTAATTTTAAACGCTCAGCCAATAAGTGGATTGAATTGTATTGCTCCGTAGCGATGAGATTTCTTAATCCCGTGTAAACCCAAGAAGAGTAGTAAACAGATTTCATTTCATCTGTAAGAACTTTGTCCTTTTCAACTTTGTTTACCAAGTCTTTTTGTTCGGTTTGAGTTTTTTGGATTTGTAAGCTCAACACTTTCTTTAGTTTATGAGAACTCGTTCTTGAATAGTCAGTTAGAAGTAAAAAATAAAGGAGCTCTTTTGGGTTAAAATTAAATTCCTCAGAAAGTTCCAATGCATGTTCTTGGCTCATTTCTCTGTGCCCTTTAAAAATTTGGGTAACTGCTGCATTGCTGGTGGATAGTTTTCTTGCCAATTGATTAAAAAAACCACGTCCTTTATGAGGTTGTTGTGCAAGCCAAGTAGAGACAAACTTTCGGTAATCTGAAAAGTCAAATATGGATATATATTTCATTTCCATAAATATAATAAATATCATAAAGTTAAACAAGATATTTGTCAAAAATGATAATTTTAAATGATCAAGTTAAGTAATTTAATAATGAAAAATAGCGCGGCGTGATATACGTTGGCCCTAACAAATAAACGATACCAAAACAAAAACAAAAAAACAGGCCGTGATGTTGCAGTTTTCTGTTAAAGAAATGGAGCATCACTGGGTTGCTAGCCAATAGGAGTTATTATGAGTTTTTCAAAGATATTTCAGACCTTTATGAGTGCCATTTTTATTTTATTGTCCACAAAAATTGGCTTCGCTGATCCAAAAGGTGGTTCAAGCGGTGGCTCGACCAAGGGCACACTTGATGGCGGAGGAGCAAACGGTATCAATTTCAAACTTATTGAAAGTTATAAAATTAACGAAAAGGATCTGCCTCAAGAAAACTATATAAAACCTTTCCTAGATTTCTTAACTCAATCTAGTCAGAGGGACATTAGTTTCACTGATCCTGATCCAAGTGCAGAGTATAATTATGGGTACAGTATGGAACCCTATAGATTATTTATCATCAATTTTTTAAAATCGAATCCAGTTTATAATTTACCAGTTGAGATGGATGATATTGGATCAAGTCTTCATGGGATTCCATTTACGACAAGTCAATTTGCCGTTCAAACAGCTAGTGATGTCTATCTCCCTCAGGAAATTTATAACGAATTAATTCAAAAGAACTCTCTTGAAGCTGAGAAAATTATTCTTCATGAGATTTTTATGGGAATGAAAATTTTAATGAAGATGGATAAGTATACTCAATGTCGATATACGAAGGCGAATCCAAACTCCGTATATAGATCTGATAATTGTGATGGAGAAAGCCATGACTTTGACGGATCCTTTTTCATTACTCCCAAGGAACACGCACAGGTGCGTGCTTTAACTAATTTAGTCGTTGAAAAATCAGAAGATTTTAAAGATCCAAATAAAAGATCAGAGTTAGTTTATATTTTTATCAATGCGCTATTTGAAAATAAAATGCAAAATTCCTTTTTGCGAGTTTATAGAAGTGGAACGGAAGTGATAAAAGCAGTTGATTTGATAAAAATAATTAAAGGCGTGGAACTTATTAATACAAACACACTTTTCTGTAATCATTGGAAAGATTTATCTGAAGATCAATTGAAAAACTTAAAAGAAGATTTTGATAAGGCACCCATAGGAAAAACGTTTTCGTTTCGATCGAAATTCAAAGTTAAATTGGTTACCGTTGAGAATGGAAATAACATGCAGATTAAATTAATAGATGAAAAAGGGAAAATGATTCCTAACTCAGTTGTTGAATTAAATGAATCTATAAGAGGTTATAGAACTTCAAAAATAAATGATAAGAATATTCTTTCAAGGGATAATCAGTTGGTAGATTTCTTATTAATTGAAAATAGGGGCGGAAGAAAGTTTGGAGATAAATTTCTGGGAATAGATTTAGTATTAAATAAAGAAAGTTCGGAAATTTCATCTTATAGGGTTTATGAATCCGTCACCTACAGAGCAGCAGATAAGAGGACAAGTTCCAAACAAAATGACATTTATAATTGTACTGATGAGGAAACGATAACTTTGACTAAACAATAAGAATGGTAATCAATGGTATTGAATTCTTATCCGATAGGGTGAGAACTCGATACCATCAATAGAGCATTTAGTTTATTAACGCCAATTATTAACGCCAAGTTGAAATATGCATAAAAATGTAACAAAATCAAAAAATAATAGACCCACCCCCGAATTCTCGGTAAAAATGCTGGGTGTTTTTTAGCTGTAAGATCTCGAATGCATTTATAAATTATCTGGAAGATAAAGGCGAAGATATCTCCTTTATGTACGAGTCTTCTCCTTTGCCCATGGAGCTGCTGCGTGACCCTTCCTATTGGATTTCAGCACCTAAACTAGAAAACTTTTTACAAGCTGTGGTTTCTCAAAAATGGAAATTTCGTTATGATGATCTCATTCAAGAGGTAGGTCACTCGAACTCCCAACTGCATGCGTGGGGAGTTCTTGATAGTGTGCTTAAAATGATGACTCACCCACGGGAAATATTCCATCAGCCAGATAAATTTTTAGCTTATTTTATTTCCCCCGAGCCTCCCATTGAAAATTTAAATAAAAATGATAAATTTATTTCCTTTGATTTACCTTTGGTTGCAGAACAATATCCGATTATTACGAAGTATTTAATATCCTCATTTGAAGCCCTTCCAAAATACTCTGGACAGGGATTGGCACAATGTGAGTGGCATCATATTCATTTAAAAATTGTTTGGCCAGAAGTTAGTGAAGTCTTATTTGAAAAAGAAGTGAACCCGCAAATTAGTCCCATGTTCTTACAAAATATTATTGAGGACTTACAAAAAAATCAAAAAGATCTCGAGGAAAAAAACCGTGAGTTAATGCGAGTCAATGATGAGTTGGTTTTGGTTCATGAAGAGTTGAACAAAAATCCTCACTTTAAATCAAAGGATGAGAATCAATTTTCATTAACTTCCAATCCGAGCTACAGTCAACAGCAAATAAATATTGGAGTCGATGAATCTTTGGATGGCGAGGCTAATAAAATCGGTCATAATTTAGCACGACTTCATGATTATATGGTTCGTGCCCAACAATTGATAACGATTCTATCCAGTCAAGCCAAAATGAATTCTGGAATAAAAGAAGCCATGAGAAGAATGGATTGGAACTATGTGAAGTCACAGTACCCAATGACTATTTCTGAATCTATGGATGCTTTAAGAAAATTGCAAAAAAAATAAAGGAGACAATTATGTCAATAATTACGAATGTACATGCAAGAGAAATTTTAGATAGCCGTGGGAACCCAACTCTCGAAGTTGAAGTTCTGACAGAGACCAATGCGTTGGGAAGAGCGGCCGTACCTTCTGGGGCTTCTACCGGTGCCCATGAAGCTTGTGAGTTGAGAGATCAAGATGCCAAAAGATATCAAGGCAAAGGAGTTTTAAAAGCCATACAACATGTTAAGGAAAAAATCGCTCCAGAATTAATTGGTTTAAATGTGGAAGATCAAGTTTTCATTGATAAATTTTTAAGAGATTTAGATGGAACAGAAAACAAAACAAATTTAGGGGCTAATGCGATCTTGGGCGTTTCCCTAGCTTGCGCAAGATCAGCCAGTGTGGAGTTGGGTATCCCGCTTTATCGCTATGTGGGAGGTTCCCAGGCCGTTCGATTGCCCGTGCCATTAATGAATGTTTTAAATGGCGGAGCTCATGCTAATAATGGATTAGATATTCAGGAATTTATGATTGTGCCTACGGTGAAAAATTCTTTTTCAGAATCACTACGTGCGGGATCTGAAATTTTTCATACTTTGAAAAAGATTTTGGCTAAAAGAGGCTTATCAACGGCGGTGGGCGATGAAGGCGGATTTGCTCCCGTTTTAAAATCGAATCAAGAAGCTATGGAGCTATTGATGGAAGCCATTCTTCAGGCCGGTTATGAACCAGGACAAAATGTATTTTTAGCATTAGATGTCGCAGCTACAGAATTATTTAACGAAGGAAAATATCGTTGGGAAAAAAATCTCATCTCAGCTTCAGATCTTCAAGGAGTTTACAAGTCTTGGTCAGAGAAGTACCCGCTAGTGAGCATTGAAGATGGTTTTTCTGAAGACGATTGGACCGCTTGGCAAAAAACAACAGCCGATCTTGGCAGCACTTTGCAGCTTGTTGGTGACGACTTATTTGTTACAAATCCAAAGCGATTAAAGCAAGGAATTGAAAGAAAAACAGCAAATGCCCTATTGGTAAAAGTGAATCAAATTGGAACTCTGACTGAAACTTTTGAGGCTGTAAATTTAGCTCAAAGAAATAATTACAAAACCGTCATGTCCCATCGAAGTGGAGAAACTGAAGACACAACCATTGCCGATTTAGCAGTTGGTTTTCATTGTCATCAAATAAAAACAGGTAGTTTATGCCGAGCCGAACGAACGGCAAAATACAATCAATTGTTGCGAATTGAAGAAGAGCTGGGTGAAATTGGTTTCTATTGGGACAAATCAGCTTTTAGATAAAGAATAATTTTATTAAAGTGGTTAGGATCTGTAGATAACTTATTTATTCACAGATCCTTAGTTGCTAAACCTTTGTCTAATTTTATTTAATAGCACTGCAACTAAGTAGGGCTATTAAATAAAATTCATTATGTTGACTAGGTTTTTGATTTAAAATCTACCTATGGTAGTCAAAAAGCCTTTTATTTTAGTTAGAAAAATTCTAAACTCGCCCCGTAAAGTTTTGTTGTTTTCTCTTATATTTCTTTTCATTAATATGATGAGTACAGGAAATATTGTAAAACTTCTAAATTTAAAAAATGAATTAGATAGGTTGGGTTTCGTCTTAGAGAAAAATAAATTAGAAATCGAGCAGATAGAACAAAACATAAGTAAATCTAAGGACACAAATTTTATTGAAAGACAAGCTCGTGAAAAGTTAGATCTTGTTGAAGAGGGAGATTTAGTTTTTATTTTTCCTGGAGACGAATAAGGGCCCATACTGTCAAAAGAGAAGTCACAATCTGGGTAGATTTGGCTAGATATCATACAGAAAAAAATTCACTTATTTTTTTATTGTTAATTTATCAAAACATTGTTGAGTTTTTCATAATTATATATAGAATCGAAGCTCTATTGTGTATTTAGCTGAAACATAAAGGGAGTTGCTGACATCCCTCAAAAGGACAACTAAGGTGGGTATATGAGCGTTTTGAATCTAAATTGGACTTCAAACAGGATCCATTCATTAAGGTTAAGACTTGGGTGGAGTTGTAGTGATTTGGCTCGAAGATTAAATTGTTCGTCTATTGAGGTTCTAAAGTGGGAACGAAAAGAATTAGCTCCAGAAGAAAAATATTTTTCTTTGTTGGAATTTATGGAAATTCAAGCAGAAGAAGTCTCCAATGAAATACAAATTTGCCCCCTTGCTGAGTCCATATTAGAATCCTCATCTCAAGATCAAATTTTACTTGATGAATTAATATAAGACCACTAGCTTTGCTGAATGAAAAAAATATGTATTGTTGATGTGAGTGCCATGTTTTTTAGGGCCTTTTATGCGATAAGACCCTTAACATCCCCGCAAGGTCTTCCTGTCAATGCTCTTTATGGCTACTTGTCCATGATCGTAAAATTAATAAAAGAAGAAAAACCAGATTTTTTAGCACTATGTTATGATTTAAAAGAACCCAGTTTTAGAAAAGATTTATATCCAGAATATAAAAGTAATCGCACCGAGATGCCTCCGGAATTAGTTCTTCAGATTCCTTATTTAAAATTAATTAATCAAGCCCTAGGATTAAAGGCTTTTGAAAAAAGCAGTTATGAGGCTGATGATTTAGTAGGGGCAATTTGTGAGTGGTCAGTAAAAAATAACCTAGAGGTTTATATTGTAAGTGGGGATAAGGATTTCGCCCAGCTCGTTCGACCCCATGTTTATTTGTATGATACGATGAAAAATACCAAATTGGATTCTGCTGGAGTAAAAGAAAAATGGGGAGTGCCTCCAGAGCATTTCCGTGATTATCTAGCTTTGATGGGGGATGCTAGTGATAATATTCCCGGAGTTGATGGGATAGGGACCAAAGGCGCGCAAAAATTAATTAACGAATACGGAACCCTAGATCAAATTTATGAAAATATCGAGAAGTTGAATGGCAAGATCAAAGAAAACTTAATTAAAGATAAAGAAAATGCTTATCTCTCAAAAAAATTAGTGACTATTGAAACTAATATTTCCTTAGACTTGACAGAAGAAAATTTAAAACCACAAAAAATAAATAAGGAAGACTTAAAAAAAATTCTAGATGAATTAAACTTTAAGAACTTTCAAAAGCTTTTAATTGATGAGAATGCAGAACCAGCTGTTCAACAGGCCAACCAAGTTCAACAGGTCAATCAAGCTCAACAGGCTAATCAAGGATTGGGGAATGTTAAAACAATTCTTCTTTCAGATTTTTTAGAAAAATATGGTTTAGAAAAAAATTATTTTTTCCTTTGGGGTGATAAGCTTTTCGTCACAACAGGAAATGAGTTTTTAGAAATCCAAAAACACAAAAAAGAAACTTTTAATACTATTGATATTTCAGAAACTTTAGAAAATAAATTAAACTGGCCTAAGGGTTTTAAATGGTTTGGATTTAATTTAAAAGAAATTTGGAAATGGCTTCAAATAGATGATCTTTCTGGCTCTGAAGTTGTATTAGATACGATGCTCATGGCGTATGTCATCAGATCCAAAAACTGCTCAGAGATACCCATCGTGATTAAAGATTTTTTGCAGGTAGAATTAGTTGAAAAAATAAATGCGGAAGAGGTATCAGAATATTTACAAACTCTAAACTTAAAGCTAGAAGAGGAATTAAAAAATTTTGATCAGGTGGCTATTCTGTATCAATTTGAATACCCATTGATTTCCATTCTTTATAAAATGGAAAGAAAAGGATTTTTGATAAATACGGACGAGCTGAAGATTTTTAGTTCAGAGCTCAAGAGAGAGATAGGGGCGATTGAACAGCAGATTTATGCTATTTCTGGAGATAAATTTAATGTAGCTAGTCCCAAGCAATTGAGTGAGGTGCTATTTAAAAAGTTACAGTTGGAAGCAGTTAAAAAGACAAAAACGGGATTTTCTACTGATAACGATGTTTTAGAAAGAATGAATCATCCTATTGCTAAATTTATTTTAGATTTTAGAGAGTTATCAAAATTAAAACTTACCTATGTTGATGTTCTTCCAACTTTAGTGAACCCCGAAGATAAAAGAATTCATACTACATTTAATCAGGCATTAACAACAACGGGAAGGCTTTCAAGCTCCAACCCAAACTTACAAAATATTCCTATTAAAACCCTTCGAGGACAAAGGGTCAGAAAAAGTTTTATCGCGGGGGTAAATAAAAAAATACTTTCTCTAGACTATTCTCAAATTGAATTGAGAGTGTTAGCTCATTTCGCAGACGATCCGGGACTAAAAAAAGCTTTCAGCGAAGATATTGATATCCATTCCATGACTGCGGCTGAGGTTTTCAATGTGAATATCTCTGAAGTCACCTCAGAGTTGCGGAGAATCGCTAAAGCTGTGAATTTTGGGATTGCCTATGGCCAGGGGGCCTTTGGCTTGGCCGAGACTTTAAATATACCTCGTGGAGAAGCATCAGCCATCATTAAAAATTATTTTCAAAAGTTTAAAAATGTTAAAAACTATATTGAAGATACCATAAGCTTTGCTCACAAAAATAATTATGTTGAAACTCTGTTCGGGCGTAGACGTTACCTTCCAGAGCTTCAAAGCAAATCTCCTATGATTAAAAAATTTGGCGAAAGGGCAGCGATCAATGCTCCTATCCAAGGAACAGCAAGCGATATTGTGAAATTAGCAATGATTAAATTAGATCAATCTGTAAAGTCCTGCATGATTCTTCAAGTTCATGATGAATTGCTCTTTGAGGAAGAAGAAAACTTATTATTAGCAGAGCTACCTCAAATTAGAACCATTATGGAAAATGTCGTCAATCTCAAGGTTCCTCTCAAAGTTAATTACAGTATAGGAATAAACTGGGACGAAGCACACTGAATCTTCTTCTTTGGCGCCTTGATTTGATTCTTATGGTTAACCCTTGCGAACGTACAGGCGTCGGTATTATTCAGTTTCCCAGCCAACCACTTTTCCGCCTTCGAAATACACGGTACGCTTTTCTTGCTTAAAACCTTCGGGAGAGGAAAGGCTTCGCAGATATTTCCACTTTTCATTTTTATATAAAGGGTTTCCAGAAGTTTCGATTTGTAGAGGTGGCCCCCAGCTCTTTTTTACAAACTCGTTTGGCATGCCAATGGCAATATCCTGCGCCTCAATGACGCGTTTAAATTTTTGCATCACTTTGTTTGGTCTGTTAAGAATTCCGGTTGATTGAACCCACTCTTGTCGATCTTCAGAACGTGGTTGATTCAAATATCGGACTCTTTCCTCATCATTCGTGAACCAGGGCAAAAGTTTAGAATATAGTTGTTTTTCTTGTTGAGTTGAAAGTTTGTTCTCTAAATCAGAGACATTTCTTTTATATAACACTTGTTTTGACGTGGCCGTTTCTTCTTTGCCAAATTCGCTGGTGCTCATATTTGTTCTTCTTAAAAAATGCTCGCAACCAATAAAAAAAAATAAGCTGTAAGAAATAAATAGAAAACTAACAACTCTATTACCCATAGAAACACACTACTACAAAATATAAAACTCTTGCAGTCTATATCCAATTTAACCTACAATAGTCCTATGTCGAATACCCCTTTGAATAAGGACCAAGATCCTGAAGATCACGAATCTTTGCTTAAGTTAGAAAAAGCTATCTTAGACAACGACCCTCATTTTCAGGAGGAAATTCAGGATTTAACTTCTATTGCTAATGAGAATTTAAATTTAGAATTACTAGATATTGATAAGGTTTTAGAAGATGAAAACTCAAATACATTAAAGGCAAAGCTCCATAGATTTTCAAATTTAATTAACTCTGGATTTACAAGACTTGTTTTGTTTTTTATTTGGTTCTTTGAGTTCTTAGTGAAAGAACTTATTCCAAATTTTATAAGTATTTTAATAGGTCAAAGTAAAAAACTGGTGGCAGCTGTATCTTCTTTTTTACTTTTTACGAGCCGTTTGTCAGCAAAAAAAAAGAGTATTTTAGTTTTGCTTATTTTGGGGAGTGTTGGCTCAGTTTATTATTTTTTTAAGGTGTTTAAGGATGGTATTTTATCCCATGAACAACGACCCTTTATATACTCCATCGAGGAGCTTGCAGAAAACAAGTACATCATTGATCAGGATCTTTTTGAAGATTTTTATTCTTCGCCAAGATTTAATCAGAATATCATTTCTCTTCGGAGGATCGTGGTTAATTTAAAAAAATCAAAAAATTCTTCTTCCAATCCCATGGTTGCCATCGAGTTGTTTCTTCAGGGGAACTCTTCAGAGGTGTTAATAGAAGTTAGAGACCGCGAGTCAGAAATTCTTGATTTGTTTCAAGGTGAGATAAGAGCTTTTAATTATGATGATTTAGATACTGTTTCGGGTAAAAACAAACTAACTGAGAAGTTGAAGTTTCAAATTGACCAAATCTTAGTCAAAGGAAAAATAAATAAAATTTTTTATAAAACATTTGTGATAAAAAGATAAAGTAAGGTACCAAAGGAACTGTCCACCTTTTTTTAGACAGTTCCTTTGCGCCCGAACAAGGTTTCGGGTGTAAGCCCTGGGCAAAATCAGAATTCTTGGTTTTTATTTATAAATTTTAAATGTTTTAACATCAATATCATAATATTTCAGCCGATCATGAAGAGTACTTTTTGGCATTCCTAAGTCATTGGCGGTGAGTCTTTGATTTCCTTTATTGACTTTAAGCCTTTTGATAATCATTTGCCTTTCGATTTCTTTGATAACAGGAAGGGTTGACGTATTTTCCTGAGTTTCTTCATCCGTATTTTTTTTAATCGGTTTGTCTAATAGTTTTTCGACTAAGGATTCTGTTATTTGTTGGGATGGATAAAGAGCACTGGCCCGAGCAATGAGGTTCTTTAATTCCCGAATATTTCCAGGCCAAGAATATTTTTTTAATAAGCTTATACCGTTAAAATTAAATCTCACCCGGTAGTGGCGGCAAAACTCTCCCAGGAGTAAGTCAAAATCTTCCATTCTGTTAATTAAATCAGGAGGGGTGACTTGAATTACATTAAGTCTGTAATAAAGATCAAATCGAAAAGAGCCTTCTCTAATTTTTTCTAATAAATTTTGATGTGTAGCTGCAATAATTCTAACATCAGTTTGAATGGTTTTATCACTTCCCACAGGTCTGATTTCATTGTTTTCAAGGGCTCTTAATAGTTTTGCTTGGAGCGTGTAGCTTAAATCACCAATCTCATCTAAAAAAAGAGTTCCCCCTCTTGCAGACTCAAAAGCGCCTTTTCTGTCTTGGATAGCTCCTGTGAAACTCCCTTTGACATGACCGAAGAGTTCGGATTCAACAAGTGTTTCAGTAAGGGCCGAACAGTTTACCGAGATCAAAGGTCCATTTTTTCGTTTTGAAGATTCATGAATCGCTTTAGCTAGAACTTCTTTTCCTGTTCCAGAAGACCCTAAAATTAAAATTGGAAAATCACTTTTTGATCCTGATCCAAGGCTTAAAAGTTCTGTATTCCATACGACATTTTTACTTTTTAATGGAAACTGGGTGGCAAGTGCCTTATCTATAAATTGAAGTTCAACTTCGCCCATTTTGATGATGTCATTATGATTAAGTATGGAGTCCTCAGTTTTTATATCATTTAGCCATGTTCCTGTTCGACTTCGGAGGTCTTTAAGGAAGGGAAGATTGTTTCTAAATTCAATTCGGAAGTGACGTTCTTCAATTTGACTTTCTGAAAAGTGGATATGACAACTTTTATCTGAGCCGATGGTCATAAAATCGACGACTTCAATTTCATCATGATCTCTGTTAAGTGCTTTTAATGTAAATTTCATAATTATATTCTCCGAAATGGTTAGGTGTTGAGTTGATAAACGGAGTAATCAATTCTGATGCCATTTGTTTTTGATTAAGGGAGGTCCTTATAAATATTTTACGTGATATTGAGCGAAGCATTCTTTCTTAATTCTGAGAATAGAGAAATAATGGAACTTTGGACTTGATAAATTCTTTAAATGCGACGCTGTCAGTTACAAGGCAAGTTTTACATGCCTATTGACCTCGTTCTTAATAGGTATTAATTAAAAATATGCCATCTGTAAAATATATTAAAAGTGCTGTTTTTCCAAAGGATTTTCCCGTAACAAAACTTAAAGAGGTAGCCTTCGCAGGGCGATCCAATGCGGGAAAGTCTTCACTGATTAACTCTTTGGTTGATCGCAAAATAGCAAATGTAAGTAAAACACCAGGAAAAACTCGTCTTCTCAGTTTTTTCAACTTTAATGACCAATACCTTTTGGTTGATATGCCTGGATACGGATTTGCGGCAAGAAGTCGAGATGAAGTTGATAGTTGGAATGAGATGATTGAAGGATATCTGAGTCATTCTGAAAAACTGAAAGCTATTGTTTTAGTAATGGATATCCGTCGCGATTGGGCTCAAGAAGAAAAACAAATGAAAGAATATGCCGAACATTTTGGACTTTCATTGATTTTAGTTCTGACGAAGGCGGATAAGCTTGGTAATTCTCAAATACTTAAACGTGTGCAATTGATTAAAGAAGAAGCGTTATTAAAAAATATTTTTGTCTGTTCATCTTTAAAAAAAAAGGGTCTAGATGATTTGCGCGAACATATTCTTAAAAAAATTGTATATTCTAAATTATAAGAACAGGTCGACTTTATGGAAAAGTTTAAAGTTTTTGGAGTGATTCCTTCGCGACTGAAGTCAACTCGGTTTCCTAATAAACCGCTAGCTAAAATCGCTGGAAAATCGATGATAAAGAGGGTCGTTGAAAATTGTTTAAAATCTAAAATGCTGACTGAACTTATTGTGGCCACAGACAGTGTAGAAATTGCCAATGAATTATCAAATGAAAATATTCAAGTTATAATGACAGACCCTAATTTGCCGTCGGGAACTGACAGAGTCTATTCTGCCATTAAAAATAGAAAGCCAGATATAGTGATAAATATACAAGGTGACGAGCCTTTGATTCATCCAGAAGTTATAGATCAGATAGTCAATTGCTTCGTTTCAACATTGGAAATAGATATGGTTACCCTGGGGCAAGATTTCAAAGAACTAAATGAATTGAGTTCTTTGAATAACGTAAAAGTTATTTGCAATCAAAAATCAGAGGCTATTTATTTTAGCCGTTTCCCAATTCCCTTTTCAAGAGGGCTAAATCAGAAATTAGATTTTCCTTTAACCGCCTGCATGAAGCATATTGGTATTTATGGTTATCAGTATGCTTTTCTTGAGCGTTTTTGCAAAGCAGATCCAGTAGAGTTAGAGCTTCAGGAAAATTTAGAACAACTAAGAGCCTTGTACTTGGGAGCTAAAATTAAAGTTTTAAAAACAAATCATTTTTTTCATGGTGTGGATGTCCCGGAAGATATACAAAAGGTTGAAAAACAGTTAAAACAATTAGGATTGCAGAATTAGAACTATACAATAGAACTAAATAACTAAAGTGAGCCGAACGCTCCTAACAACAAAATAATGAGAGTTAAATGACAAAAAAGATTTCAACTAAAAAATCAGCGAAGAGAGAGCTAAAACAAAAATTTATTTTTGTAACGGGTGGAGTGGTTTCTTCAATTGGAAAAGGTTTGACGGCCGCGAGCTTGGGGGCTTTATTGGAAGCTCGAGGCATTGGCGTGACGATTATGAAATTTGACCCGTATTTGAACGTAGACCCGGGAACAATGTCTCCCTTTCAGCATGGTGAAGTTTATGTCACGGAAGATGGGGCTGAGACAGATCTTGATTTAGGCCACTACGAAAGATTTACCTCTGCCATTATGACAAGATTAAATTCAGTAACCACGGGTCAAATATACGATACGGTTATTCAAAGAGAAAGAAGAGGGGATTTTTTAGGGGGAACAGTTCAAGTTATTCCCCACATTACAGATGAAATAAAACAAAGAGTTTGGGATTGTGCTCAAGGAGCTGAGGTTATCATTGTAGAAATCGGTGGTACAGTTGGAGATATTGAGGGGCAGCCATTTTTGGAAGCCATAAGACAGCTGAGGCATGAAATGGGGAAATCCAATTCAGCACTTGTTCATGTGACTTATGTGCCATATATTCAAGCGGCCGGAGAGCTAAAGAGTAAGCCCACTCAACATTCGGTGAAGGAGCTAAGGGAAATTGGATTGCAACCCGATTTTTTGGTTTGTCGGAGCGAGAAAATTATCGATGCTTCCTTAAAGAAAAAAATCGCTTTGTTTTGTTCCGTGGATCCAGAGAATGTCATTGCGGCGCAGGATTCTTCTACCATTTATGAAGTGCCAATCTCATTGCATAAAGAAAAATTGGATGATTTGATTATAAAACAACTCGAATTAAAAACCTCTAAACTTAACTTAAATGGATGGACTAAAACGGTCGCTATTATTAAAGGGCCAAAATCAAAACTCACTATTGGTATTGTTGGAAAATATGTGGATCTTAAGGAGAGTTATAAATCGTTAAATGAGGCTATCATTCACGGCGGGATTGCAAACAATGCCCATGTGGATATCATTTATGTGGATTCAGAAAAATTGAATGATAAAAACGTGATTCAGGTTTTAAGCAATGTGGATGGAATCCTAGTCCCTGGCGGATTTGGGATTAGGGGCGTAGAGGGAAAGTTGGCGGCGATTAAGTATGCCAGAGAAAAACAGGTCCCCTTCTTTGGAATTTGTTTAGGAATGCAATTGGCAACGATCGAGTTTGCAAGGAATGTTTGTGGAGTCAAGGAAGCCACGTCCAGAGAGTTTGTAAAAGAAAATCAACGACAAGGTCAATTTGTTATTGATTTTATGGATGAACAAAAAAATCATTCTCATAAGGGCGGAACGATGAGACTAGGGGCTTTTCCTTGCGATATAAAAGATAAATCAAAGGCTTTCCAAGTTTATAAAAGTCATCGAATTCTAGAGCGACATCGTCATCGATATGAATTTAATAATAAATTTAAAGATCTATTACAAAAAAGAGGTCTAGAGGCTTCGGGAATATGCAAAGAAAGAAACTTAGTTGAAATTATCGAATTGCCAGATCATCCTTGGTTTGTAGGAGTTCAGTTTCATCCTGAATTTAAATCAAAGCCATTAGATCCCCACCCTTTGTTTGTGAGTTTTATAAAAGCAGGACTTATGAAGACAAGTCATAAAAAGGTTAAAAACAATGTTAAACTGGAGTCAGAAAGTGCCAAATTTGATTTTAGAACAAGCTAAAGAAGTTTTAGAAATAGAGGCACAAGCCATTTTAAAATGTAAAGAATATTTGAATCAAGATTTTATTGAGGCGGTTGATTTGATCGCTGCCTGCAAGGGAAAATTAATTGTTTCAGGAATTGGAAAATCGGGACATGTTGGCAGAAAAATTTCGAGCACCTTTTCTTCAACAGGTACGCCCTCGGTGTATCTTCATCCAGCAGAAAGCTCGCATGGAGACCTAGGAATTATTAGTTCTGGTGATATCATCTTAGCTATTTCCTATGGGGGTGAGAGTTTAGAGTTAACCACGATATTAAATTACTCTGCCCGAAAGGGAATTCCAGTTATTGCGATCACTGGGAACGCCAATAGCTCGTTGGCAAAATCTGCGAGTAAAGTCATTCAGATTAAAGTAAATAAAGAAGCTTGCCCATTGAATTTAGCGCCAACAGCTTCAACGACAGCTACCTTAGCCATGGGCGATGCCTTAGCTATGGCAGTGTTGAAAAAACTGAATTTCACTGCCGAGGAATTTGCTCAATATCATCCCGGAGGGAGCTTAGGCTTCAAATTATTAACGAGAGTTAAGGATATCATGCATACAGGAGATTCTGTTCCCTTAGTGAAAATATCAACTCCAATTAAAGAGGTCGTTTCTATCATGACTCATAGAGATGTTAGGGGTTGTGCTGGAGTTATAAATGAGAATGAGGAACTTATCGGGGTTATCACTGATGGAGACTTAAGAAGAAGGCTCGAGAAAAATCAAAACCCTTTGGAGGGCCAATCTCAAGATATTATGACCATTAACCCTAGAACCATTGATCTTTCAGAGTTGGCAGAAAAGGCATTATTTCTTATGGAGCAATTTAGAATTCAAATGCTTTTTGTGCTAGACAGGAATTCGACCCATCCCAAAAAACCAGTGGGATTATTGCACTTGCAGGATTTAATTAAAGTTAAGATCAGGTAGTCTTTATTTTTATTTCTGTTTCTATCAATTTGAATTAACTTGTAACTAGTCTTTCGTCGACACTCATAGAAATAATAGAAAAATCTACTGGGCCATCTCTGCCGAATTTATTTCATTATAGACTTTAGGTCGAGAATCTAGTCCTGAAAATAAGGGAGCACTTGCCCAAGTCTATTATATTTCTGAGAATAGATTCATGTTGTTATCAGTAGACAAAGTTAAACCATTAAAACTTATAGCCTTTGATGTGGATGGTATCATGACAGATAATCATGTTTGGATGATACAGCCGGGTGAATGGCGAAGAAATTTTTCGATCCGTGATGGTTATGGAATTCAAAAACTAATTGAAAGAGGCTACCAAATTGCTTTCATTACGGGGAGTCGAAGTGAAGATGTAAAAGAAAGAGCCAAAGTTTTGAAAATTCATTTTTTCTATGAAGGCAGTTTGAATAAGCTTCCAGCCTATCAGGAAATAAAAGAAAAAACAGGCTTTAACGATGAACAAATTCTATATATGGGGGACGATATTTTTGATATCCCATTAATTGAAAAAGCAGGATTTGGTGTGACAGTTCCAGAAGCACTTCCAAGTGTAAGAGAGAAAGCCAATTATATTACGCAAAACCATGGTGGCAAGGGTGCAGTTCGTGAAATATGCGAAATTGTGCTTGAAAATGGAAGTTTGTAAAGGGGAATGTAATGGTTCGAAAGGGAATTAAAATTATAATTATTTTTATTCTGATTTTGCAGCCTTGTGGAGTTAGGGCCTTAATTCAGTTACCTGTGGAAGAATTGGCAAAAGAGTCAGTGACGCCGGTTTTTGATAAAAACGATAGTGTACGCAGCCGTAATATTGTAACCGCCAATAAAATGGAAATGTCATTTTTCTACGGCTGGGCTTTGACAGAGCCAATAGCCAATGTCAGTAAGCTGGGTTTTAGTGGATATTATCACGCGTCTGAGGAAAATGCTTATGGCTTGATGTTAAGTAAAAATTTTTCTGGAGTTTCAACGTATGCCAAACAATTAAATGATGAATACAAGCTCGATTTTACAAGAGCTCCAACGATTGATTCCAGTTTATTTTTTGATTACAATTGGAAAGCCTTTTACGGAAAATTTAGCTTATCAAAATATATCGTAACCAATTTTCATTTTTTTGGAACTTTAGCTGCGGGACTTTTAAAATACCCACACAAAACCTTTCCAGGAGTCGCGGCAGGGCTGGGGCAAAAATTTTATTTCAATAAAAATTTTTCATTTAGATTTGATTTTAGAGTTTTTGTAAATCAGGCGCCTATTCCATTTTTGAAGTGTGAACCTGGAAAGCATGAAGGCATAAAAAACTCAACAACAGATAGTTGCAATGAACCGGCTCCGAAGTATTCTGATTTTTCGGAAAGACTGACTTTGACCTCGGTTCTTGATTTAGGAATAAGCTATATATTTTAAACAAAGGGTAAGTGATGAGTAACTGGACAAAAATAATAAAAAATATAATGGTCATTGTTATTTATTTATTTCCTTTTGCTATCCTGTCTCAAGAAACTGAAAATGAAGAATTAAATATTATCGAACTTGAATTAGAAGGATCTAAACCTAAACCTAAAACAAGAAAGTCTTTTATTCCCACAGATACTTCAATAAAAAGAAATGAGTTTTCTGAATTAACTAGTTTAGCTCCTTTTAGTGAGGTTTCGGTTATTCAAAAAAGATTTTTACCTAAGACAAATAGATTTCAAATATTTGGTGGGCTGTCTTTAACAACCAATGATCCCTTTTATAATACTTTTGGGGCCACGTTAAAAGGGAGCTATTTTTTAACCGAAATGTTCGGCATTGAATTGCAATATTTTTCTTTAAGTTCAACAGAAGCGCAAGCAACCAAAGAACTTTTCTCTGTTCAAAACATAGGAACCGACAGCTTGAGTTACACAAAGGAGTATTTGGGGGCGAATTTATTATGGGTGCCTATATATGGTAAAATGACTTGGTTTAACAAAAAGATAATACCCTTTGATTTCTATTTTGGATTAGGAGGAGGGAAAACAAAAACCCATGCTAAAAATGGAATAGGAACGGTGCAAGTTTCTACTGGTCAAATATTTGCGGTGAGTAAAAGTTTTGCGCTACGATGGGATTTTAGTTGGAATTTTTTTAGTGCAAAAGCAATAAACGAAGAGGGGATGATTAATAACTTATTCTTTTCAGCGGGTGCAAGTTTTTTCTTGCCGGAGGCCAAATATAGATGAAGACAATTCTAATTATCATTTTACTTTCAACGGTGACCCTAGCCAGGACAAGGAAACAACTTATACAAGAAAAGCCTGTCGCCACGACAATAAAAGATAGTTCGTTGAAGAATCAATTATCCAACGCTTTAAATTTGGCTCAGTCAGGTCAATATCAATCGGCCGCTCAGGCATTATTTAACTTAGTGAGAAGGCCTGAATTGGTAAATGAAAGACCACAAATAAAATATATCTTGGGAAAAATGTTGCAAGAGATGAAGTATTCTCAAGTGGCGGCCTACCAGTATGTTGATGTCATTCGAAGTGGCAATCAAAGATATCTTAAAAAAGCAATAGAGGAGTTATCTTTAGTTGCTGATTCTTTGGGAGATGATACTTTGTTGAATTACGCCGTATCAAAAGTGGATGTGAATGATTTTCCTGAAAACAATAAAGATATGATTTACTTTAGAATAGGTGAAATCAAGTTGAAAAATAAAGACTTTGAGGATGCCGTTAATTCCTTTGGAAAGGTTTCATTTGGTAGTAGTTATAATAACCAGGCTCTTTTTAATAAGGCAATGGCATATTTGGAGATGAATAAAACGGAGCCAGCATTAGCGACCTTCAAGCAGTTGATTGAACATCGAAGCAATGGATCGATTACCGATACTAATAAGATAGCTGCACAAATGGGAATGGCGAGGGCCTACTATCAAAAGCAGGACTGGGATACGGCGATCGAGATGTACGCTCAAATACCGCGAGACCATTTTATGTGGCATGATGCTTTGTTTGAGCAATCATGGGCGATGTTAAGGGGCGCCAGATTCAGATCCGCATTGTCAAATTTTCAATCCTTACATTCCGCCTATTATGATGATTTCTATATTCCTGAATCCTTATTGTTAAGAGCTATCGTATATTTATATATCTGTAAATATGATGAAATGGAAAAAGTTTTGACTTTGTTTGAAAAGACTTATGAGCCAGTCAAAGCGAAAATATCAAATTTTCTGAACAACAATAGTGAAGCGATATCCTATTATAATGAATTAGAGAAAAAACTTTTTGATAAAAAGTTAGATGGAAACTCTGGTTCATTGAAAATACCTTATTTGGTTTTAAAAAATATTGGTGAAGAGGGTGATGTTCGAAGAAGTTTAAATTATCTGAAAAAAATTCAAGATGAAAAAACATCAATTGAATCGAGCGGATCATATCGTGCGTCTGGCTTAGGGCAATACTCTGTCCGAGTTCTTAATACGAGAATCAAAAATACCAAAGTATTGATTGGTGATCTAGTAAAAATTCATTTGCAAAACATGAAGGAGGACCTGTTAGATCTTTTTGAACAATCAAGTTTTATTCGGTACGAGATGATCAATGGAAAAAAGGAACTGTTACGAAAGAAAATTGGTGGAAGAGATTTGCCTTCACCTATAGATAATCAGTTAGATAGAGAATTTTATATTGAAAATGGTTTTGAATTTTATCCTTTTAAAGGTGAATATTGGTTAGATGAAATAGGAAATTATCACTATTTAGGGAAGCAAAGTTGTGAGTAATTTATGGATGTAAAGCATGTAAATCAGGGGAATCAATTCCTCATAGTTTTAGTTATAGTAAGTAATTTGTTTTTGAATCCATCTTATGGAAAAACTAAAAAAACAGTGGGAGAGTTGCTGTCTCAAGTAAGCTTAAAAAGTAGGGGTGGGAAATTAAATTCCAGTGAAAAAGGAAAGGCGCTCATACCTAAGTATGACCCGATTCAATTCGAAAAAGTGAGAAATGAGCACAATTTGGATAGCGTCAAACCCATTAAAGCTTACGAGATCATAAAATCAGATAGTATTTCTAAGATGGTGGAATATGAAAAAATTTTAGATGAACAAATTCAAGAGCTATTTAAGTTAACAAAAAAATTTAAAGATTCAAATAATCGTGGAGAGCTGTGGCTAAGATTAGCTGAACTTTATGTTGAAAAGGGATCCTTAATAGATTATCGGATGCAAAAAGAATTTGATAAAAAATTGGTTTTGTATCAGCAAAAAAAAATCAGTCAAAAACCGAAACTAGACACAGAAGAGGCAAAGAATTATTTCAAAAAATCAGTTCAGCTTTACGAGTGGTTTCAGAAAGATTTCCCTAAGGATCCAAAAGTTCCCCAAGCGCTCTATTTTTTAGGATTTAATTATTTTGAATTAGGTGAGCCAGCAAAGGCAGAGAAATATTATTCTGAATTGACAGCAAAATACCCGCAAAGCCCTTTTGTCGACGAGTCCAATTTTGCTCTTGGCGAGCATTATTTCGAACTTGAAAAATGGAAAGTGGCCTATCAAAAGTATTCTTCAGTAATAAAGAATCAACGTCATAGTTTGAATGTCATGGCTACTTATAAAGGGGCATGGTGTCTGTATAGGTTGGGAAGATTCAACGAGGCACTTAAATACATGGAGCATATTATTCAGAAGAATAGAAATCTTGAAGATCGTGACAACGCCAAAAAGATTAAAGCTAAATTAGAGGGTGAAGCTCTTAAGGATATCATTGTTTTTTACGCAGCGGCAGGAGATCTTGAGAATTCAATTCAGTATTTCAATGATTTGACGGGAGCGCAGGCTAATTTTTATTTAGAGAAATTGGCCTATTACTCAGCAGACAAAGGGCAAAAACAATCTGCTCATAAGATTTTTCAATATTTGATTTCACAAAATCCAACTAGTCCTAAAGCTTTTGAGTTTCAATATCAAATAGTTCAGATCTATTTTTACTCAAAAAATTCGCCAGCCTTTAAATCAGAATTATATAAATGGATTAAGGAATATGGTTCGACGTCGCCTTGGTACCAGGCTAATCAGTCAAATGCTGAATTAATAGAAAACTCAATGAAGTTAAGAGAAAAAACTTTAAGAATTTGGACATTGCAACAACATCAAACGGCTCAAAATTCACGATCGAAGAACTCACAAAGCATGGCTATTGAGGGGTATAATTTGTATCTGTCTGAATTTGCAACGACTCAGCAAAGTTCGGATATGCATTTTTATTATGGAGAATTACTTTATGATATGAAAAAGTACGATGAGGCGGGTGTGCAATATAAATGGATTATTGACAACTCTCCGCAGAGTAAATTTTACGAAAATTCAGCTTCGAGTTTGTTGATTGCAGTTGAAAAAAGTTTACCTGGTGAAAAAGATTTGGCCAAAAGAGATTCTAAAAGCTTAGAACCCATTCCGTTGAGTCCTACAGTGGATAGATTTATTAAAGCGTCTAACTGGTATCTGGAAAAACTTCCAAATTCAGATAAGGTTCCTGAGATAAAATTTAGACAGGGTCGTTTGATGTATCAACACAATTATTTTGCAGATGCGAATAAGGTTTTTAAGGAAATTGTTTCAAAATATCCTAAAACTAAATATGCCGAATATTCAGCAAATTTAATGTTGGATATCTATAATCTAAAGAAAGACTATGTGGGTCTAGAGTTCGCAGCAAGCGAGCTTTTAAAGAATGAAAGTCTGGCCGCAACCAAGGCGGGTAGTGAAATTAAGGAAGTATTAGAAAAGGCAAGTTTTAAAAAAGGTCAGGACTTTGAAGCAGAGGGTAAATATTTGGAAAGTGCGGAAGCTTTTTTTAATTTTGCAAAACAGAATCCAAAATCTACTTTTGCTATCATTGCTTTGTTTAATGCAGGAGTTAATTATGAAAAATCTGCTCAAAATGAGAAAGCAAAAAACTCTTATTTGTTAGTTCTTAATTCGAATCAAGACAAAAAAGATCTCAAATATAAAGCGAAGATATTTCTTGCTAAACTTTTTCAGGAAGCTGTTTTGTTTGATGAGTCCATCAAGTTATATAAACAACTGATTAAGGAAGATCAAAAGTCTAAACAAAATCAGAACTTTTTATACAATATTGCTGTTATGAAAGAGGCTCAAGGCCACTATGTTCAGGCGATAGCAGATTATGAGGAGTATGTTAAGGGTCTTAAAAAGTGGAAAGAAAAATTAGATTTGATGTATGTACTTGCCGATTTATATAGAAAATCTGATCAGCTTACTAAGGCGCAAGAAAAATATAAAGAGTATATAGATAACAATCCAGGAGATGGAGAAAAGTTACTTGAGTCTTACTATTGGATGGGAAAGATTTATGAACTCAAAGGATCAAGTCAGTCGTATCAGTGGGAAGATAGATTGTTAGGTGTTCAAAAACGATTATCTGTTGCCAAAAAAAATATTGGAAGCAAATGGGTTGCAATGGTTAAGTTAAAAAAAGCCAAAGAAACGTTTTCAGAATTGATCGAAGTAAAAATTCCTAACCAACCAGAAAAGCAAAAAAAAGCAGTTGAAGAAAAAATCAGTGTGCTAAATAAATTAAATAAAGAATTAAACGATGTTGTGGCTTTAAATAGCCCAAATGAGATCATTAGCGCTTTAAGCTTATTAGGTGAAGCTAATGAGCACATGGCAAGTGCCATTTTAAAGTCACCTGTTCCTAAAGGATTAGGTGCTGACTTAGAAAAGCAGTACAGAGATTCATTGCCAAAACTAGCTGAACCATTTTTAAATCGTTCAAGAGAAAGTTATAAATTAGCAGTAGAAAGAGGATTTGAGTTTGAAAGTTATAATTATGATTTTGAAAAATCATATCAATTTATGAATAAACAAGATCCAAAAAGATATTATAATTCTGGAGAAATGAAATTTGATACTCGTTTTATCAACTGGATGTCCTTATGATAAAAATTCTATGGTGCATGAGTTATTTGATCCTTTCAGCTTGTTCCAGCTCATATAAAAATAATGCGGTAAGTGCAAGCTCCAAGAATGAAAACGAAAGATTAGACTTCGGTGAAAATAATTCAATGAATGTAAGAAAAGAGAAATCGGCTCAGTCTTCTGATCGAAATCAATCGGCGCCACAGCCAATGATGGGGACAAGTGAAAGCGCGGCAAGCTCATCTTCACAATTAGCTGTGTACATAAAAAATCAAGATGATGAAGGGGTTTTAAAAGAAAGCTCACGGTTGTTGATTCAAAATTCAAATGATTTCAAAGCGCTCAATGCTATGGCAATGGTTTATTACAAAAAAGGGCAATTTAACCTTGCTAAGAATTTACTTTTTAGGGCCCAGAAAAATAATCCTACTTTTGAAGTCTATTCAAACTTGGGAATTGTGTTATTGGGTAATGAGGAAAGAAATGAAGCGTTAAGGCAATTTAAAAAGGCTCTAGAGTTAAATCCAAATGATTCCGTGAGTGCGAGCAATGCGGGCTCAATCTACATAAAAGCCTATGACTATGAAAAAGCTAACTTGGTTTTAGAAAATTCTTATAAACGGGGAATTAAGGATTTTCGGGTTCTAAATAATTATGCCATTTCACTGGTTGGGTTGGGTAAATATGAAAATGCAGAATCTGTATACAGAGAGGCCCTGAAGGAGAATAGTAGTAACAAGGAAGTGTTATTTAATTTTTCGATTTTACTGATTGAACATTTGAAAAAGAATCAAGAGGGCTTGGAAGTTTTGCAGAAATTGAAGTTTATTGGAATCCCTGAACAGTCAAGGAATAAGATACAAGAGCTTGAGTTGATAGCACGAAAGGGGCAAAAGTGAGTAGAACACAAAAGTTATTATTAATTTTTCTTTTAGGACTTTCGTATAGTTTTGCCCAGTCAACAAACGTGACTAATAAATCTAATTATGTGAAAATCAAAGACAAGAAGGCCACGTTAAATTTTGAGAATGAATTAGTGGAAGGTTCCACACAAAAACCAGAACTTTTTTATTTATTTCAAAAGAAAAATTTTAACTATAAGAGGCTAATCAAATTGAGAGAAAACTTTTTACCTGAGATGCGAAAAACCTCAGAGGATGTTCAGCGAGTTCGGGGTGTTAATTGAAACCACCAGTAATATTGCGAGTTTACAAAAACAATCAACTGAATGAAGTGAAGCAATTCACTATTGATCAAATTGTTGTGGGTTCTAATTTAGAAGCGCAATTGGTATTGTCCGACGATTCCATTTCCCCTATTCATTGTTTAATTGAAAAAAGAGATAGCGGATATTATATCTGTGATTTAGGTTCGCAAAACGGCACCTTTAAAAATGGTCAAGCCGTTCTTGATGAACCCATTCAATCTGGGGATGAAATTTTTGTTGGCAAATTTAAACTCGTGTTTTTCATTGGAATTCCAAAGCCAGTTGGGATTCCTAAGTCTCAAGAGACCCTTGATTCATCAGCTGTGAAGACAGAAGGCATTGACGTCGTCAAGGTTCAAGATAAACAACCATTGTCGAAGCAGACATCTGCTAACGACAACCTTATAAAAAAAACAAAGGAAATTAAAGACTCTAAGAAATCTAATTTTAATCAAGTTTCAAAACCCCAAATTGATAAATTAAGTCCTGTAAAGTCAACGCGCAAAAAGAAGAGGGTCTCTTTTGCTCCTCCAGGTCAGATTCATAGTTTGAAGTCATATTTATCGCCGACGAGGGGTAGTGTGATTGAAGTCAACCTTACTTGGAATGAAAGAGTTATTCAGAGTTATCATTTTAAGCATAAAGGAATAGTTAAGGTCGGGCCAGAACAGGAAAAGCAGATTAATATCCCATCAAGTTCGTTACCCTTAAATTGGCCACTTCTTGAAATTTCAACAACCTTGAAAGTTTTTTTACCAGTGGGTTCGGAAGTTGAGCTTCTTAATTTAAAAACCTCATTGACTGAGGAAACTTTATTTTCCATGGGAAAAGCCAGTAAAATGTCACAAGGCTTTCAGGTGAGATTAGATCAGGGGGATTTGCTCTTTGTAAACTTACCGGATAAAAATCTGGGGCTTTGCATTCGTTTTGTTGAGAATACGGGCGTTGTGCCGTTTGCCCCGTTGTTGTTATCGAGTTCTGAAATTGGTAGCATTGCATTGTCAGTTTTGATGTCCTTGATGTTAGCATTTTATGTTTCAACGATGACTTCAAAAACTCAACCTAATCCAACAGAAATAAAAACAACTTACACTGCAGAAGTTTTATTCAATGAAAAACCAAAACAACCTAAACCTCCCGAGCCGCCAACTCCTCCAGAGTTGCCAAAAATAAAACCTCCCGAGCCCGAGATCGTAAAGGTGAAAGCCTCCGATGCAAATCGTGAAGCTTCGGTAAAAGGAAAGATTCCTTCTCAAAATAAAGCGGTATCAAATCAAGTTGCCAAAAAAGCTGTTGAAGTGGCGCCTATTGCCAATTCACAAAATAAGCTCAAAAAATTTACATCATTACGTCAAGGTGGAGCTGTTAAAATTGGATCTCAAGCTGGAGCCAATGCACAAAGTGATAAAAAAGATGTCAGTAAAATTGGTTTATTTAGTGCATTCGGTTCGGGGGGAGTAAGATCTAAAATGGATCAGGCCTATCAGGGAGCTGGAGATATTTTAGGGAGCGCAGATAAAGCCAGTGGATCAACAGGATTTGGTGAAGACCGTCCAGGTGAAGATTTAGGATCAAAATTTAAAGACACGGGCCGTGGAGGAAAAGGGACAGCTACCGAAGGCATTTCGGGAATTGGGACAAAAGGCCGAGCTGGAGGAACCAGTAGTTATGGGTCCATTGATGGTTTCGGAGATAAAACAACAGTTGCTATTCAAGCTGGTGGAAGTGAGGAGAGTTTTGAGGGTTCCATTGATAAAGATGCTGTAAGAAGAAGAATCACTTATAATTTAAATTTAATAAGAGGTTGTTACAATCAAGAGCTGAATAGGTTAGATAAATCAGGACGAAAATCTTTAGAAGGAAAGGTTGTCTTAAAGTGGGAGATAGTAAATAATGGAGTAGCTAAAAATGTGAGAGTTTCAAGCTCGACACTTAACAATCGGGAAATTGAAAAGTGTATCGCAGAAAGGCTTGCAACTATTGTTTTTCCTGATCCGCCAAAGGATACGACGGCAGAGGTTATGTATCCATTTGTTTTTAGAAATGATAAATAAAGTTATTTAATTAAGGAGGACTAAAGTGAACCCAATACAACAATGTGATCCGAATAGTTTTATCGCCAGAGCTTTCTGTGAGGGTGGATGGGTCATGTATATCATTGCTATTTTTGCCATATTAACGGTTATTCTTGTTATTGAAAGGATGATGAAGCTGAATTCTTTACTTGTTAATAAACGGGATTTTACGGACAGCATTTTTAGGATGGTTGTTAATGGCGACATTCGACAAGCTATTTCACATTGTGATTCAAGGCCGTCTCCCTTAACGAACACAGTCAAGGCAGGGTTAGTGCAAGCATTAAATAAAAGACCTGATGAGGAAATTCAAGTCGCTATGGACGCTTCGGTTCTGAGAGAAATGCCTAAGATAGAAGGTATGACATCCTTTTTAGCTGTATTTGGAAATGTGGCGGTGTTAGCTGGGTTATTGGGTACAATCATGGGAATGATTGGATCTTTTAGAGCTGTTTCTGAGGCAGATAACGCGACAAAAGCTCAGCTTCTTTCTCAAGGAATTTCCCATGCTCTGAATTGCACCGCTTTCGGTCTTTTAGTTGCTATTGTGGCAATCGTTTCTTACGGAGTGTTTCAACATCAAATTCAAAAAACAGAAAATGAAGTTGTAGAGACGAGCATGTCATTACTCAATTTAGTAGTTGCCAACAGAGACAAGATAAAGGATTAGCATGTCACATATTGATTCAGGAGGAGCAAGGGGAAGGCCTGTCAGTGTTGAACTTAACTTAGTTCCTTTTATTGATTTGATGAGTGTTCTTATTACATTCCTGTTGATCACAGCGGTGTGGACTCAGGTATCAATGATTCAGATAGGGAGCTCTCTCTATGCTAAAAAAGATGAGAGTGCAAGCTCACCTAAACCTCCTCCCAATGCTGACATCGCTTTAAAAGTCGACGTGAAAAATGATGGCTATGTTTTAACCGTAGGCACTCAAGTCATTTCCATTCCAAAGGTGGCGGCTTCTTATGACAATTCCAGCTTAGTTGCTCAGCTACAACGGTTCAAACAACTTTATCCGGATAAAATTGACGGAATCGTGAGCATGAGTGATCAGGTTCCTTATGAACAGTTAATAATCATTATGGATTATTTTTTAGTTGCCGGGTTTCCTAATATTTCTATAGCTACAGGGGGGCCTTACTAATGCCGATTCGACGACCAGGAGAAAGATATAGATATCATCGAATACTTAATCGAAAAAAAGGCAAAAGATCTTTAACGGCCATTCTCTCTTTGACGGCCATGGTAGACATGTTTACGGTGTTAGCTATTTTTCTTTTGCAAAACTACAATGTTAAGGATTTTATTGTTTATACCCCTAAAGAAGTTATTTTACCAAAGGCTCAATCAACAAAGGAATTAAAACCTGCCTTTGTAATTACGATATCAAAAAAAGAAATTCTATTGGATAAAACGGCGGTAGCCTCTTTTGCTGAAGTTCAATCTCAGCAAGATTGGTTAATTAAATCATTATATGATCAATTACAGCAAGGATTGATAAGATCAAAGCAAGAATTTTTAGGTAAGCTGCAAAATAAAATTAAAACAGCGGTTGAAGATGCGCGAGGAGAAAAAGACGAAGATCCATTTGCATGGAAAAAAATTACGATTCAATCAGATAAAGATATTGATTTTCTGACTGTTAAAAAAATTATGTACACTGTCACTGAGGCCGGAGCTGGTGAAATTAATTTTGCTGTTATTAAAAAAACTGATAAAGAAATTGCAAAATAAGCAAAATCAATCATTATCAATCTCATGCGGAATTTAAAAAGAACCATATTTTTATTCTTATTATTTTTAATTATTCTTGAAGTTATTTTTATTTTTCCAAAACAATTAGAGACAGCAAATAATATTGTAGACTCGAATCCTTTAACTCAAGAAAAAGCAGAGCAAAAAATGGATGGAGTTCATCTTGTTGAATCTCAAAAGGGCAATCGGGATTGGGAGCTTTTTGCGGAAAATGCCAGAGGTTATCAGGGAGAAGGTGATTGGTTTTTAAAAAAAGTGAAGGTTCAATTTTATAATAAAGATAAAATTGATTTTATCGTTACTGGTGATGAGGGTGAAATTGATGGAATAACCAGAAACATGAAAGTGAAAGGAAATGTCGTTATTACATCCAGCAATGGATATCTATTTTATACCGCGGAGTTATTTTATAATTCTATTTTAAGAAAAATAATCTCTCCAGGAGAGATTAAAATGGTGGGGCCCGGAGATGAGCAAGGGGAAGGGCTCGTATTAAATGGAAGAAATATGCATGTTTTGATTGATATATCGGAGATGAAAATATTTAAAGATGTACAATCTTCTAAAAAACTAAAGAATATGAATAATTTAAATATTCAAAGTGAGTCGGCACTTTTTAGCAGTCAAAATAAA
Organism: Deltaproteobacteria bacterium; assembly: GCA_017302835.1. Classification (NCBI taxonomy): domain Bacteria; kingdom Pseudomonadati; phylum Myxococcota; class Myxococcia; species Deltaproteobacteria bacterium. The sequence goes on from JAFLCC010000002.1 coordinate 227,955, forward strand.
GAAGTTCATTTTCAGAATAATGTTATTCTTATCTACAATGATATGATCATTCGTGGGCCTGATTGTTATTTTAATTATTCTCATAATATGAAAACTTTGGAGTATATTCGAGTCAAAGGTGGTGTCGAAGTTAAAGACAAGAAACGCAGGGCGATCAGTGAGGAGCTGGAAGTTAACTTGCAGAGCAATATACTTAAATTCAATGGGAATCCAAAAATCTATCAAGATGAAGATGAAATTAGTGGAGATGAAATTTTATTTTTTGATGGTGGAAAAAAAATAAAAATTCAAAAAGTAAAGGCTTCAAGCCAGATTTGACATTAGCAGAATAGCTATCTATATTGATAGAATATGAGTCTGCTAAGAATCGAAAATATTTCTAAAACCTATAAAAAAAGAAAAGTTGTAGATGGAGTATCCTTTAAGATTGAGTCTGGTCAAGTTATTGGATTGTTAGGACCTAATGGCGCTGGGAAAACTACTTCTTTTTATATGGTTGTGGGAATAATTAGTCCAGATCAGGGTGAAATTATTTTAGATGATTTAGTCATTACCAAAGATCCAATGTATAAAAGAGCTAGAGTTGGATTGAGTTACTTGGCGCAAGAGCCAAGCATATTCAGAAAACTAACTGTTGAAGAAAATTTAATGGTAGCTTTGGAAGCCCAAGGTCTAAATCAGACAGAGCAAAATGAGAAACTTGAAAATCTATTAAATAATTTCAGAGTTCAACATATTAGGTCTAGTTTAGGGTTTTCCTTATCTGGAGGCGAAAGGCGAAGAGTAGAAATCGCAAGAGCTTTGGCTGGCAGTCCTAAATTTATTCTACTCGACGAGCCTTTTGCTGGGATTGATCCGATTGCAGTCAATGATATACAAAATATAATTCGTGAATTAAAATCTCAAGGAATTGGGGTCCTGATTACTGATCATAATGTGCGAGAAACCTTGGGGATTTGTGATTTTGCTTATATACTTAAAGACGGAAGAATTCAGGTTTGTGGTTCTGCTGATGAAATTACGAATAGTGAAATAGCAAGAAAATTTTATCTTGGAGAGAATTTTAAGCTTTAAGGAGAAGTTAATGGCTTTAAGACAGACAATGAGCCTTGGTCAAAATTTAGTTATTACACCTCAATTGCAGCAGGCAATTAAGCTTTTACAAATGTCACGTCTGGAGTTAGAAAGTAATGTTAGATCAGAGTTAGAAGAAAATCCCATCTTAGAAGAAGCAGAAATTTTAAAAGAAGAAGATTTAAAGCTTACCAAAGAAATAGCTGAAAATATTGAGTCCAGAGAAGTTGAAGTAAATGAAAATGCTACTCAGGATCCACAAAAACAAGATGAATTCGAATGGGAAAGTTATTTTGAGCAGAATCAAAAGGCACCTCAATCAGGGATGAGTGGCAGCGAAGAAATAATGAACTACGAAAATGTGATTACGGCCCATGAGACATTGCATGAGTACTTGATGTGGCAAGTTCAAATGAATGGTTTTAGTGATTTTGAAGAAAAAACAGCTGAAGTACTTATTAGTTATATTGATGATGATGGTTATTTAAAAACCCCTCTAGAACAAATTGCCAAAGAAGAAAATATTCCGATTGAGGATATTGAAGATACCTTGCCCCTTATTCACGAATTTGACCCTCCAGGTGTTGGAGCAAGGGACCTGAAGGAATGCATGTTAATTCAGGCAAAACATTTAGAAGAAGATACTCAAGATCTGGTATTTCTGATTAGTCATCATTTAAAGGATTTAGAAAAGAAAAATTATGATGGAATTGCGAAAGCTTTGAATAAAGACGTCCAGGAAGTGATTGAAATTTGCAAAATTATATACTCGATGGAGCCAAAGCCAGGGAGAGCCTTTTCGCCGCAAGATACTCATTATGTTTCTCCGGATGTCTATGTATATAAAGTAGGTGATGACTACATAGTATCTTTAAACGAAGATGGACTGCCTAGGTTAAAGATATCTAATTTCTATAGAAATATGTTGAAAGAAGGAAGTAGCAAAAAAGATCATGATTATATTCAAGAAAAGCTAAAGTCAGCTGTCTGGTTAATAAAATCGATTCATCAAAGACAAAGAACTATATTTAAAGTGGCAGATAGTATTGTAAAGCACCAAAAAGAATTTTTTGATAAAGGGGCTGGGCATTTGAAGCCAATGATTTTAAGAGACATTGCTAATGATATAGGAATGCATGAATCCACGGTCAGTCGTGTGACAACAGCTAAATACATGCATACACCTCAAGGTATTTACGAGTTAAAATATTTTTTTAGTTCAGGAATTAGTAGTTCAACGGGTGGAGATGCTGTAGCCAGTGAATCAGTCAAATTAAAAATAAGGGATTTAGTATCCAAAGAAGATCCCAAGTCACCTTTATCTGATCAAAAATTGGCACAACTTCTTTCCAAAGATGGAGTACAGATTGCCAGAAGAACCGTTGCAAAATATAGAGAAATTTTGAAATTGTTGCCATCAAGTCAAAGAAAAAAATATTATTAGTAAAGGGCTTGGGACAAGTGTCTAGTATTATTTTAAAAGCTAAAATAATTTATTAAAATCAGTAAAAATAGTTAAAAATGAAGTTATGAAATTAAATAAAAAAACCATTTTCATATTATTGTCTATTTTTTTATTCGCTAGTGAAAGCTTTTGCCAGACAAAAAGCGTTGAGGGAAGTAAAAAATCTACGTTAGATCGTTCTTTGGAGCCAACAGTTTCAGATGAAATATCATCCTTGTTTGAAAATGTAGTTGCAGTTCAAAGAAAGGCGAAAGTAAAATCTGGAAAATTTTTGTTTGCTCCCTATTTGTCTTTTGATTTTTCGGATTCACCGCAAACGATGTATGCCTTTAATTTCAATATGGGATATGCTATCGGCGAGTTTTTTGAGATTTATTTAAATTATGTTCCCTCCTATGTAAATAATGAAAGAAGTATTTCGAAAAAAGTTCGTGAATTGCGACCTTATCCTGATGATGGCACGACTCCTTACATAGATGTCGAAAAAGTAAAGAACTCTTTCGGGCTTGAGTTAAATTGGGTTCCCATTTATGGGAAAGATTCTTGGGGTCCCTATGGAATTATTCGTTCTGATACCTATTTAAATGTGGGCTTCAGTCGAATTAACTATACGACTAATTCTGGTTATAAAACGAAGTTAGCTATGGGGAAAACATGGTTTATATCAGATTATTGGAATCTAAGGTTGCAAGCGGGCGGATCATTTTTAGAAACTTTTTCTAAAGGAAAAAAAGAAATTATTGTGATTGGCTTATTAGAGGGCGGTTTGGTTTACTATTTTTAATTATATTTAAGGAGACTCTATGTTTATCATTAACTCATTGGAAATTTTATTTAAAGAAGGTGGTGCCACTGCTTATTTTATAGTTGGAAGCGGCATTGCACTTGTCATTTTAGCAATTGCAAAAATTAACTACTTGTATGTTCAGCTGCGGCCAGCAGGAGATAGCAATTTAAAAGAAGTGAGCCGTTTGGTTTTGAAAAAAGAATACACAGCTGCTATCCAAGTATGTAATACCGTGAAGAATGTTCCCGAATTCGAAGTTATTAAGTCAGGACTTATGGCCGTTGATGGGGGTAGGGAAGCGATGAAATCTTCATTGGGATCAGCGGTTGTTGATATCATGAAGAATTGCGAAAAAGGGATTCAGTTTTTAGCTTTGATAGCTAGTGTGGCAACTTTGTTAGGATTGCTTGGAACTATTTCAGGGCTAATGAAAACATTTGCGGCATTAAAAGATATTGATCCCGCGAAAAAAGCAGAGCTTTTGGGAACGGGAATTTCAGAGGCCATGACTGCAACTGCAGCAGGACTTGTTGTTGGTATTTCAGCAATGGTGATTCATACTTTATGCACACAAAAAATTGATCAAATTATTGGGCAGGCCAAAAAAACTGGTTTTGATATCATTACCTTAGTAGAGCAAAGCGAAAGAGCATGAGTTTAGAGTTTGCAGAAATCCAAAGAAGACACACGCCTGAGCCAGAATTGGTACCCATTCTGGACGCGTTGACTTGTATCATCTTTTTTTTGATGTACACGACTACCTTTATGGAACTGACAAGCCTAACTCTGCCCCCCTCTGCCGTGAGTGTGGTCAAAGAACAAAATGTTGCTGATGGTAATCCTTTGACGCCAAAAATATTTGTGAACATCGTAAATTCAAATTTAGAAGTCATTTTGAAATGGACGGGAAGCGCTCCTGGGAAAATTAAGAAAACAATTAGTCGGTTTAAGTCTGAAAGATATTCCAAAGACCTTGAAATAGCGATGACTGTACTTATCGAGGAATTTGTCAAAAAATTTCCAAAAGAAAAAACAATTCAATTGGGATTGGCAGAAGGTAGCACCTATCAAGAACTAATCACTATCATGGATGGAATACGAAAGAATATACAGGATATTGTCCTGATGTCACCTGATGATGTGACTCACTTTAATGAGGAGTCAAATGGATCTTGAATCTTTAGAAACTCAGAAAAGGCATCCTCTCAGGTTGCAATTGGCTCCGATGATAGACATCTTTTTCTTAATCATCATTTTTTTATTGAAATCAACAATCGTTGCAGATGTTTCGATTATTTTTCCGAGCCAAATGCATCCTCCAATAAGTCTTAGCAAGGAAGGATTAGAAACATTTCCTGAGGTGGTTCTTACTGACAAAGAAGTAAATATAAGTTTTTTAAATGAGAATTTGAATCTTTCTCAAATAAATAATATGACGGAAGAAAAAATTGAAGAATTAAAGTTAAAAGTGGAAGCCTACATTAGGAATAAAGATGAAAAGATAAGAGCTCAATCAATCAATGTAAACTTTCTGACATCACGTGAAAATAGTTATAAGAATATTTTTATCGCAGTCAAATTTCTAAGGAAAATAGGATTTCAGTCAATTCAGTTTATCGCAGAAGGTGAATCTAAATGAGAATTTTTCGAATAGAAAATATCTCAAGAATGTTTTTCATTTTAACATCAATGGTGATGATGTCTAAGACGGTGAGTTTTGCAGAATCTTTGGTGAGTGTGCTTCGTGAAATGGAAAAAAAATCTGATGATTTAGGTATTAGAATTGTTATTCGCAAAAATTTCAAAAAGTCCTTGAGTATTCAAGAGTGGTTTGAAATAAGAAAGATCCTGATTAGAAGACCAAAAGTGGGTTTTGACGCGAAAACCGCTTGGGATAGACAAATTTCTTTAAGATCTTCTAACCTACAAAAAGAATCGGATAAGATTTTTTTGTTTTTAGAAAAAGCAGATGAATACACACTCAATCAGCAATATGAAAAGAGTTTTGATATGTATCAGCGGGCCGCGAAGTATTTTAAAACTTCGAATAAGGGCAGAGTTCCTAAAGGGAACCAACAGCTGTACTTAAATATTATTCATCAAATGGGCAGAACGCTCTACGCTCAAAAAAGATTTAATGAGGCTTTGGAAGTTTACAGCTGGATATCCCCCGTTTATCCTCAAATTCGGCAGGTTTTATTTGAAAAAATGTGGACAGCCTTTCGTGCAGGAAAGTATGACCTAGCTCTAGGTGCGATCGCTTCACAGCAGTCTGGTTATTTTTCGGAATATTTACATCCGGAAAGTTATTTGATTAAAGTCTATATTTTTAAGCGCCTATGTCGGAAAAAAGATTTGGTTTACACGGTTGAGGCATTAAAGAATTATTTAGCCAGTCTTAAAAGTGGGAAATTCGATGCGATTGAATGGGCTAAATCAGACCTGTATTATATGTCTTTAGCTCAGCTCATAGAGGTTTCTAAAAACTCTAAAATGGAGCTATTGAAGTATGCTTCTAGAGTCGAAAGACAAAATGAAATTAAAAAAATTCATGAATCTCTAAAGGAGAGATTTAAAGTTCATAAAGAGGTTTTGCAAAACCAACTTGAGCGAGTTTATGGTTATGCTTCCTTGGCTCTAAGTAACGAACAGGATTTTCTGAAACCAATAAGTACGTTGCCAGAAGCAAAGGTATTGGAAAAAAAAGGATACGAGCTATGGCCTTCCGGGGATGCTGAAGAATGGTTAGACGAGATTGGCAGCCACATATATATTGGTCCATCAGAATGTAAAGAAAATGCAAGCAATACAGAAAAATAAGATTGAAGACATAGAATGAAGAAGAAATTGTGCATCGTCATTATCATGATTCCATTTTTAATTTTTTCTGAAGAGAAGAAGGCTCAGGGAAAATTAGATAGCTCTGGTCTGGTGCGAATAGATCAAGATAATAAAAAAACATTGGAAACAAGAAAAGCGCCTCCTGCAAATAATAAAGAAAAACTTAAAGTAGAAATGTTAATTGAGGATGATCCTTCTAAGCTAGAAAAACAAGTTAAGGCATTGCAGCTGATATTAAAAAATGAAAAAGATCGAAATAAAAAAATTAATTTATATTTAAGGTTAAGTTACTTACATGTTTCGATTGCTAAAAAATATGGGATTAAAAGAGTTGCTGGGGAAAAGATAAACGATCAAGAAAAAAAACATTTAGATGAAGCCATCAAAGTTATTAATTTTCTGCTCAAAAATATTGAAAATAATAAAAGATCGCTATCGACTTTATATAACATTAAAGGTTTGGTCAGTTTTGAGTTAGATGATCTTAAAGAAACAATAGCTAATTTTATTAAATCCATCGAATTAAATCCAAAAAATACACAAGCTGAAGTCATGTCTATATTTATTGGAGAGTATTACTTTGATGAAGAAAAATATGATGATGCCATAAAATATTATCAACTTTTTTACAATAGAATGAGCAAAACCCAGAAAGCTCTTTCTGACTATAAAGTCGCCTGGTCCTATTTAAATAAAAAAGATTCAGAAAAAGCTGAGATGCAATTTATCAAGGTCATCGTTCAAGATTTAGATAAGGGTACAACAGAAGATGCTTATAAAGATTTGGCGTTTATTTTGACACAAAATAATGATGAATTGCATCTTATTAACAAAGTAAATTCATTTACAAAATCGAATGTCGTTAAGGGGCATTTATACTATTACTGTCTTCTCTTTTATTTACAGAATTCTAAAGATAAATCCAGGGATGATCTCTTTAAAGAAGTGTTAGGTATTGAAAAAGATCCCTATAAACAATTAAAGATTTTAGTTTTAAAAGTCAGTTTCGAAAAGAAAGATATTCCTACTAAAGGAATGGTTGTTGCTTTGGATAATGTTGCAAAAAAATTGAAAATTTTAGATATCGAATCTAGATCAAGATTTTTTAAATTAGATGCAAATCAATTAGAAGACGATTCCGAATTTAATATCAGAGTTCATATTGATGCTTACACCGGAAGATTAAAGGCCGAAGAAAGTGTGTCGAAACTGGAGCTAGGTAATGAAGCTGTAAAACACATTCAAAGACACATTGAATGGTTTCCGTTGTCCAAGAAAAAAAATATATTGTACAACCTATGGATAGATACCTGTGTTGATTTGAAGAACTCAACATGCTTATTTGAGCTGGAATCACTTTTTAAAACAGGCATGAAAAACATTCCTTCTATTGAGTATCTTAAAAAGGTACAAATTGAACTTCTGGCCTTATATGATGCTGCTTTTGAAAAGGATAGGATCAAGCACCAGCAAGCTTTTGTGAAGAGACTGAAATCATTTGCTGAGCAGTTTCCATCGGATCCAATTTCACTAAAAAGCCAGAAAAGACTATTCGGCATTTACTTAGATAGTAAAAATTATGCAGAGGCATTGCCCTATGCAGAGAACCTTTTTAAGGTCGAAAAAAATGCCGAAAGTGTACAAAAAATTCTCATTTGTTTATATGAAATGCAAAGATATGAAATGGTTTTGAATGATCCAGTATATAATCAATTCAGTTCAGTTGAAATAACAGACATCAGACGAGAGGCAAGTCTTAAATCAGCTATGATTAATGCAACTAAAGGAGATTTCGAAAAATATGAAAACGATATTCAGGCCTACCTAAAAACAAAACCAAGTGAAGAAAAGGCAATGGTCGTCTATGTTGACTATTTTAAAAAATTAATCGAGCTCAATTTCTTTCAAAAATTTATTGATGAATGGAAAAAATTGACACCCCAAATGCAATCAAGAAAAACATTCACCTCAATCAAATCCTTCTATTTTGATAAAACATTAAGTGAGGGTGACTTTGTGCCTTCATCCTTGTTTTGGACGTACGGTGAAGATAAGGACCTGAATGCAAAAATCGTCATTAATAAAATTGCCTTTAATACCCAATTGACATCAACGGATTTGGTGTTTTTTAGCAATCTGAGCGAAGAGAAGAAAAACTACCTGCTGGCTCTTATGAATTACTTGAATCCAACAGAGGTGCTCTCCATTCTAAAACTTAATAAAAATCTTTCCGAAGAGCAGAAAAAAATCTATTTAGTATCGTTGTTGTTAAAAGCGGGAACTATAAATGTGAAATTTGAACAAAATGAAATCAGTGCTATTAAGAATATAGTTCCCGAGAAATACCTTAAAGATACTGAATTGAAAATAGAAGAAAATATCAAAAACGTTATTTTTCCAAACTCAAAGATGAAACCGAAAACCTATGAGTCCTATGTTGTCAACAATGTGGATAATATAAAATTCTTAAGGGCGCGCGTACTTAAATCTTTGAAAACGGCCACTCAAGTTCAAAAAATGAGAATTTTTGATAAAATGTCCAAGGTCGAGTTAGGGATGGCTCAATCTATTAAAAATTCTCCGCCACCACAGGGGTTGGATGAAGCACAGCTTTCTGAATACAAATCAGGTTTAGTTGAGATGGCCAAGGACTATGAAAAGCAAGGTCAAGAGTTTGCTGCGGCAAAATTGGAAATTGAAAACATTCTGAAAAAGCAAAGCGATGATGATCTGGCTTCGGTTTTGCCTGAAATTAGCATTGAAGATTGGAATGTGTCTCATAGTGATACTAGGGAAAAACTGAACAAAATAATTTCCAAGACATCGGCGAAAGCTGTTATGATGTACCTAGATAATCTACTGTATTCTAAGAAGATAGAATTGGAAGAGTATTATAATTACAAAACGTGGGTTATATTAAAAATGAAACCAAATGAGGCTTTGCGAAAGTATTATTTTGAAGAGTTGATGGCAGCAAATCAAACAGCGCAAATAAGTAAATGGAGATCTTTAAAAAAATGAAAGTAATGGTGTTTGTCATTTTATCCTCAGTGTTTGTCTTTTCTCAGGAGCAGGAAAATACGGATTCGCTAACTTTACCAACGGAAGAAGCTAAATTTCCCGTAGTCGAGTCTGGAAAGTCGAGCACTTCCAATTCAAGTACTTCGAAGACAAGTTCAACGCCGAACAAGGCAAAAGACAACGTGGGAGCCATTCTAGATTTTGAGGGCGAAGTGATCGAGGGAGAGAGAAGAAGGCCAGATTTATTTTTGCAAATATCTATTGATAATGTAAAGTTTGATTCTTTAATTTATAATAGAGATGATTTTAATGATTATTTAGAAGTAGATAGAAAAAGTAGAAATAAATTTTTTAAAATGAAGTAACCAATGAAAGTTTTAGTTTTAAAGAAAAACAATAAAGAAATTGGCAGAGTGAGCCCGGACAGAAGAAGTCTTCTGATCGGTAGGTCTCCTGTGTGCGATCTTGTTATCCGAAAAATTGAACACATCAAACCTCTGCACTTTCTAATGGAATGGACAGGGGAAGGCAGTTTTGATCCTTATTCTGGATTTTGGACAATCATTGATATTTCTGGATCTGAGTCTGAAGAGGTAAATAAAGATTATCATGGCGAAGCACATGTTTTGATTGAGAGTGAAATTGAAATTGGAGAATTTCAATTTTCTTTTGTTGAAGAAAAGTTGGCAAAAACAGCCTTGGCAAAAGGTGTTATTTCACGTTCTCTAGAATACGATAATAATGGGGCAACATTTGTTAGAAATGATGCTGAGTCTGTATTAGAATTGGTTACCTATAGTCGTAGTAATGATCTGGTGACTTCAATCAACCACTTCTCTAAAGATGTTTTAGCCCGAGGGATTAAAATCAACTCCCTGGCAAATTTGGAGTTCACATACAATTCATCACGGCCCAACATACTTTCATTTGAGAATCTAGGAGAAAAAAATTTAGTTGATATTTATAATCGCTCCGAGCGCCTTATAGATTATTTTTCAAAAGAAAATTCAGTTTGTCAAATTGATATAGAGGATTTTTATTTACTGTCCTCAATAGAAAATGCTTATTACTTAAGGTGGGTTCCAAAAGTTCAAGTCTCGCCACCTCCTAGAGCTTGGAAAAAAGATCCAGTTATTTTAACCTTGATATTTGTTATTTTCTCCATGTTTTTGTTTGGGCTTCTGATGCAGTCGATAAAAAAACCAGTTACGATGGATATTCCAATTCCCAAAAGAGTGGCAACTGTTCAAATTTTAGATCTACAGCCAGTACTTAAAGAAGAGCCTCCTCTTCCCGTTATTGACAAAGAGGTTAGCCCGGAGACTGTTCAACCCCCTCCTGTCGAGCTCCCTAAGGATCAGGTCAAGGTAGATTCAGAAAAAGATAAACCAAAAATGGATAAGCCTCAGACCAAACCAAAAAACGAAGATTTTAACCCAGCAAAAAAGACACCTCCTAAAATTCAGGGTGCCAGAGCTACGATAAAAAATTTATCTAAGAATGATGAACCATCCCAAGGTCTAAATCAAAAAGCTCCAATAAAAAACGTCAACTCAGTTGGATTGTTAGGTAAACTCAGTGGTGGGAAAAAAACTGGCTCTGGTGTGGATGCTAAATTGTTAGTTTCAAGTGTGACTCCAACCGATGCTGCAGTTGGTTCAGAGGGAAGAGTTAAACTTAAAGGCTCTCCGTCTGGAAACGTCAATTTAACTTCTGGAAAAACAGAAGCAAGTGCGGATGAGGGGGCTGGATTATCTGCAGCGGCGACAACTTTAAAAATGGATAACATGTCCAAGGGAACTAATATTTCAGGTATGGTTTCATCCAAGGCGACAGGAGGAATTGGTTCTGGATTATTTGGTGGAAATAAAAAAGAGGGTTCGGATTCCATTGAAAGCTTGGGAGGATCTGTTTCTATCGAAGTTAAATCGATGGAAATTCAAGGGGGATTGACTAAAGAACAGGTGAGGCAGGCGATTTCAGATAACAGGAGGTCACTGCGAAACTGTCATGAACAGTACTTAACGTATAAAAAAGATTTAGGTGGACGTCTTGTTTTGCGGTGGAAAGTGAATGGTGAAGGTCCTGTAGATACAGCCTCAATTCAGAGCTCTGATACCAAATATGGAATCTTTGATTCCTGTGTTTTAGAAGTTATCAAAAAAATTGTCTTTCCTAAAGCCGCGAGTGGTAACTCGACATTGGTAATTTATCCATTTGTATTTCAACCGAAAAAATAAAAATTTAAAACACCTGTCAAAACAGGCTCAACGAAGAAAACCTGCAATTTCTTGGTGCGTGAATTCTAGGCTACCTGATTTTTCTCTAGATCCCTTAACCATTGATCTAATTTAAGTAAATTTTTTTCATCAGCCTTTGAGAATGAAAATCTGTTGGGTTGATTTAAATCTCCAACGGGATGACATCTGAATAGAATGCTTTTTTTGCCTCCAGGATCGGAAATATAAACCTCAATCTCTGCATTTAAAATATCTTGGGGAATTGAATTTTCGGTTTGAATTCCTCCAAGAGAGATATCTCTTGTGTAAGTCATAAATGCTTTAGCTTTATTTGTAATAATCGTTCTTAATCGACCTCGAATCCGAGGGTATCGTCGGGTGTGCTTTTTTTCTTTTTTAGGTGCGGCGTTAATTGGATTTGTATTTCCATGAAAATGTCCATTGGAAGTATTTTTTTCTATTTCGTGAAAGGCTATATGTGTAGGATTCGCTGGGGATTCATTTGTAACTGTCGTGCTGGGTGTTGATGCGGGTAACTGGATGGTCGTTATCGTTTTATCAAAGGAACCAGGTATGATGCGAGAGATACTTTGCGTTTCTTCAAGCTTCGGAGTGTTTTCATGAGAAAACTTCATTGTATTTTCAAACCGATTTGGATCATTAGAGATGTTGGTGTGAGTTTGATCCAATATATCTGATTTATCAGCCTCTTCAAAATCAATAACCGTTCCTGAAAAAGTGAGAATGCCTGGTTCTTTATTTTTTTCATCATTAACTGGGTCTGAAAATTCGACGACAGAGTCAGGTGTTTCTATTATTACTTTTTGGGATTTATAAGAAACATGAGAATAAGGGCTAGGCAGAGGAGGAATCTCTTGGGTTTCATTCCACGTGAAAGATAGCCATTCAAGAACTTCTGGAGACTCAGAAACAAGCTTCCAGCTAGGTAACCCTTGGGTCCAGTAATAAAAATCACTAGGTTGAGATTTTTTTTGGACAATTTCAACAAGTTGTTTTTTGTTGAGTTGTTCAAACTTTTCCTCATTGGTTTTATTAAATAAATAATATTTCGACATTTGAACCTCGAAAATAACTTCGGTGATTAGATGAAAGACTTAATAGAAATAAAAAATTTAGTCTAAGAAACCTTGTCATCCAGACCAAAGTTGGGTATTAAGTGCCATGGATTTGAAAAAATATATACACTCTGTGCCGGATTTTCCTATAAAAGATGTTTTATTTCGAGATATTTCACCTTTGTTGAAAAGTTCTGAAGCTTTAGATTTTGTTGCTAAAAAGTTAATTGAAAAAATAAATTTTAATGAAGTTGATTATATAGCTGGAATTGAATCAAGGGGATTTATTTTGGCCATGTTATTAGCGGCAAAAACAAACAAAGGATTTATTCCTATTCGGAAAGCTGGCAAGTTGCCTCCACCGGTTGTGTATGAAAAATATTCCTTAGAGTATGGTCAAGCAAGCCTGGAGTTAAACCCCGGCAAAGGAAGAATAGTTATTTTGGATGATGTTTTAGCAACTGGTGGTACCTTGTTGGCGGCAGTTTCATTAGCTGAGAAAGCTGGTTATCAAGTGCTGGATGTGGCTGTTTTGATAAATCTAACATTCTTAAATAATATTGAGTTTAATCATCAGAAAATTTATTCATTGATAGAGTACTAGAGGCGTGAGTCATCATAATTTCCATATATTTTTCGCCCTGAAACAGGAAATAGATGCAAGATTCTTCGATGAAAAATGCCCTCTCACAGTAATGGGAATGGGTAAAGTGAATGCAACTATCGCTGTTATGAATTACTTGAATCAAGTGCAAAATAAAACGAATTTGTTGATCGTCAATCTGGGAACGGCTGGAAGTCGAAAAATTAAAGTGGGAACTCTTGTTGAAATCACTGAGTTTTATGAACGTGATACGTCCTTTAGATCGATCCCAATCAAAATCAAACCTTGTACTGAATTGCCAGTGGGTAAGTGTGGCACGGGAGATTCAATAGATATGCTTTCGGAAGATTATTCTTGCAATCTTTCTATGATAAAGCAGAGCGAACCCCCATGGGATTGTCTCGATATGGAGGCTTACGCGTTGGCAAAAACCTGTACATTGAAAAATATTCCTTTTGTTTCAATTAAATACATAACGGATATTTCTGATTCTCAAGTCAAAGTTCAATGGAAAGAAAACCTGGAAAAAGCGCGTGTTAATTTGTTTCATTTTTGGAAAGATTACATAAAAAACAAATCATTTTGAAATCCTATTAAATTTATAGATACCATTAAAAAATAATTTTAAAAAATGTCTTATGAGTTAGCTTCTCATCCCCGATAACTTCACAGATGATTCTAATGCTATAGCAACTAAAAGGTGGGAGGATTACGATGAAGCTGTCGTTCAATTTTAAACAACTTGATTACTCTAAAAGTCTTGAAAATTACACTCAAGAAGAGTTTGATAAAATTTCATTTTATTTATTAAAGGAAGATCCAGGATCAGTGTTTTTTAGTAAATCGAATAATCATTTTATGGTACAAATGACGATTCCGAGCCGACTTAAATTTTTTAAAGCCGAGGCAGTGCATTTTGATGTTTATTCAGCGGTAGATTTGGTCATTAAAAAAATTCAAAAACAAATACTTAAAATCAACAAAATTAATAAAAATCACAAAAAAGCTAAATTGTCAAAATGGGGTAAGCTTGAGAAGTTGAACTCAAGATTTGAGATCAAAGTAAAATACAGAAAAGCAGCTTGACCCCATTTTGGGTCGATGTTAGGTAATACCTCTTAAGCAAAAGAGGTATTACTGTGAAAAATTATTTGTTTACAAGTGAGTCCGTCTCTGAAGGACATCCTGATAAAATGGCTGATCAAATTTCTGATGCTGTTTTGGATGAGATTCTTAAGCAAGATCCTAAAGGACGAGTTGCTTGTGAGACTCTTTTAACTACCGGTTTGGTTGTGGTCGCGGGAGAAATCACAACAACGGCAAAAATTAATATTTCTGAGATTGCTAGAAACACGATAAAAAAGATTGGTTATGATCACACGGATAAGGGTTTTGATTATAAAACTTGTGGAGTTGTGGTTTCTGTTGGACAACAGAGTCCTGATATTGGTCAGGGCGTGAAGGAAACGGGTAGTGATGAGCAAGGGGCTGGGGATCAGGGTTTAATGTTTGGTTATGCTGTGAATGAGACTCCTGAATTTATGCCACTTTCAATTTCAATCTCCCACAAGCTTGTAAAAGAGTTAGCTTTATTGAGAAAAGCAAATAAGGTGAATTGGTTAAGGCCTGATGCAAAATCGCAAGTGACTGTTCAGTATGAAAATGGAGTGGCAAAAAGGATTGATACCGTTGTTATTTCAACTCAGCATTCCGAGGATGTTTCTCAATCTCAAATTAAAGAGTTTATTAGGGAAGAGCTAATTAAAAAAGTAATACCTTCTCACTGGCTAGACAAAAATACTCAGTTCCATATAAATCCCACGGGTAGGTTTGTTACCGGTGGTCCTATGGGAGATGCGGGACTTACTGGTAGAAAAATTATAGTTGATACCTATGGTGGGCATGGAGCTCACGGAGGCGGAGCTTTTTCTGGAAAGGATCCATCGAAAGTGGATAGATCTGCGGCCTATGCGGCAAGACATATTGCAAAAAATATTGTTGCTGCACAATTGGCAACGAAATGCTTGGTGCAAGTCGCTTATGCTATTGGAGTGGCAGAGCCAGTCAGTATCACTGTGAATGATTATGGCACAAGTATTTTAGGTCCTGAAAAACTTGAAAAAATTGTTAAGGAGTGTTGGAATTTAAAACCGGCTCATATTCTTAAAAATTTTGATCTGTTAAGACCCATTTATTCCCCAACGGCGGCCTATGGTCATTTTGGGAGAAATGAAGAAACCTTTACTTGGGAAAAATTGGATAAGATTGATAAACTAAAATCATTTTAAAGACCTAGGTAGGGGTGGCCATTGGATCCTAAGTACATTCGAAATTTTTCGATTATCGCACATATTGACCATGGAAAATCAACCCTTGCAGATGCCCTGTTAAATGCGACGGGGTCCTTATCTCAACGTGAAGAGAAGGCTCAATTCTTAGATAATATGGATTTGGAGCGTGAACGCGGTATCACGATAAAGGCGCAGACGGTGTGTTTGCCTTTTACTTCCAAAAATGGAAATCAATATCAAATCAATCTTATAGACACTCCGGGGCATGTTGATTTTAGTTACGAAGTTTCAAGATCCCTTGCCGCTTGTGAAGGAGCTATTTTAGTGGTTGATGCGGCCCAGGGAGTGGAGGCGCAAACATTGGCCAATGTTTATTTGGCAATGCAAAATAACTTAGAAATTATTCCAGTTTTAAATAAAATAGATTTGCCATCGGCAGACCCCGAGGGAGTCAAGAAACAAATTGAGGATACGGTTGGTCTGGATTGCTCTGGTATCATCCATGCTTCTGCAAAGGAACGTGTGGGTATCACAGAAATATTAGAAGCTATTGTTGAAAAAGTCCCTCCGCCCAAAGCGGATAGGTCCTTACCCTTAAGAGCATTGATTTTTGATTCTTGGTTCGATTCCTATCAGGGCGTCGTTATTTTAGTTAGGTCAATTGATGGGATTGTCAAAAAAGGCGATCGTATAAAATTCATGGCAACCGATAGAAATTATGAAGTATTAAAACTGGGTAAATATGCTCCCTTTCCACTTTCTGTCGATCAGCTGGATGCGGGTGAGGTAGGATTTTTAATTTGTGGAATTAAAGATATTCGTGATGTCAAAGTTGGCGATACGGTGACTTCCTACAAAATGCCAGCAAAGGAACCTTTGCCAGGATTTCAAAGAATTAAGCCTATGGTTTTTGCTGGAATCTTTCCTATCGATGCCACTGATTACGAGAACCTTAAGGATGCCTTGGAAAAATTGGTTTTAAACGATTCCAGCTTAAGCTATGAAGTTGAAAAGTCAGCTGCCCTAGGTTTTGGATTTCGGTGTGGATTTCTTGGGCTTTTGCACATGGAAATTGTTCAGGAAAGATTGGAACGAGAATTTAAGTTAAATTTAATAACTACAGCCCCCACGGTGGTCTATAAGATTCATTCAACAGACGGCTCAGTGAAAGAGTTGGACAATCCTTCGCAAATTCCCGATGAGGCTAAAATTGTCAAGATGGAAGAGCCCTATGTAAAGTTAACCATTCACACTCCGACCGAATATATTGGAAGTATTTTAAGACTTTGTGAAGATAAGCGCGGACATCAGATCAAAATGGATTATGTGACTGAAACGAAAGTGATTATTGAATATAAGCTTCCCATGAATGAAATGGTGATGGATTTTTATGATCGTCTTAAATCCATTTCAAAGGGTTATGCGTCGTTAGAATATGAGCTGTTAGATTTTGAGGAGTCGGATCTCGTAAAAATGGATGTGTTGATTAATGGAGAGCCAATAGATGCCCTTTCATTAATTGTTCATCGATCAAAGGCTCAGGCCAGAGGAAGATCTTTAGTTGAAAAAATGAAAGAGCTTATTCCTAGGCAGCAGTATCAAGTTGCTATTCAGGCAGCAATCAGTTCAAAAATTGTCGCCAGGGAAACTCTTGGGGCTTTAAGAAAAGATGTGACAGCGAAATGTTATGGTGGAGATATTTCAAGGAAGCGCAAACTTCTCGAGCGGCAAAAAGAAGGTAAGAAAAGAATGAAACAAATTGGCTCGGTAGAAGTTCCCCAAGAAGCCTTTCTAGCAATCTTAAAGGTGGAAGACTAAGTTCGTGTTTGAAATGTCTTTTTTGAAATAATCTTTAAGACCCATTCTTCTTTCTACGCAAGCAGTTAAAACTATTCAAAAAAACTGGTTTATTGATTCTCAATTCAGAGTATCTTAAATTAGGAGGGGTAGAACTTTTTGACGTCCCTGGGAGCAAAAAAATGAGTAATGAAAATAATAAAAATACATCGACTAATGATTCTTTTTGGAATGTGGCAACCAAACATTTTTGGACAGATGGCTGGGGTTCCATTGTTGCTGCCATTGGAGTCGCTCTTTTTATTAGATGGGGTTTTTTTGAGGCCTATGTGATTCCCTCTGGCAGCATGCTCCCTTCTTTACTTATTCATGATCATATCTTTGTAAATAAATTCGTGTATGGAATCAGAATGCCCTTCAGCGAGAAATGGTTGATCGAATTTGGAGATGTTAAACGGGGTGATGTTATCGTCTTTAAATATCCTGAAGACATGAGCACCTTTTATATCAAGAGAGTGGTTGGGATTCCTGGAGATAAAATTGAGTATGATAATGGAACTCTTTATTTGAATGATAAAATAGTAGATAAAAATGTTCCCCTTTCTCAAGAGGACTGGAATTGGCTACGAACAGAGGATTTTGAACGAGGCCATGTCGGCTTGGGCTCTAGGGATCAGTTTGCTCATTTTACAGAGGTTTTGGGAGACAAAAATCATAGTATTATTTTACAAAAAAATAGAGTTTTTGATGCCAAGTTTGGTCCTTACACCGTTCCTCAGAATAGTCTTTTTATGATGGGTGATAATAGGGATAACTCTAGAGATTCGAGATACTGGGGATTTTTACCAAAAGAAAATATATTAGGTAAAGCTATGTTTGTTTGGTTAAGCTGTGAGGAAACTCTTCCAGGTCTTAATTTTCTATGTGATCCAACAACCATTCGATGGAAAAGATTTTACCATCAAGTTAATTAATAGTTAAAATATGTCTAATAACTTAAGTGCTATTTCTTTAAAAGGAAGTTGGAAACAGGCACTGGTAACTTTTTTTTCGCCACTACTACTATTTTTAACGATGAGATGGGCAGTCGTTGAGCCTTTCGTTATTCCTTCAGAAAGCATGGTCCCTAATTTATTAAAACATGATCATATCTTAGTTTTTAAATCTGTCTTTGGATTAAAATTGCCTTTTTCAGACATTTGGGTCTCATCGTGGAATGATCCAAAAACAGGTGATGTTGTCGTTTTTAAATACCCTCGAAATCCTAACTTATTTTATATTAAAAGAGTTATTGGTAGGCCTGGAGATCAAGTTAAAATCCATAGCGGTAGGGTTATATTAAATAACACTCCAGCAACCTATTTAGAATTATCAAAAGATAAGGATCAAACCCTTTTTGTTGAGTCAATTAATGGGCATAAACATATAGTCAGATATGTATTTTCTCAAGTCGCAGATAGTGAAGAACAAATAATAAATGTTCCTGAAAATAAGTATTTTGTTATGGGCGATAATCGAGATTTTTCTAGCGATTCGCGAGTTTGGGGTTTTGTGCCTAAAAATAATCTTGTAGGTAAAGCTTGGCTCATTTGGTTAAGTTGTGATGAGACCCTATCAGATGTAGATTTTTTATGTGATCCTATGAAAATAAGGTGGGGTAGGTTTTTTAAAAAAGTAGAAAAAAATTTATGAAACTTCAAAAGTGGTCAGATTATTATAATGTATTATTTCTGGGTTTATTTATTGCTATCATAGTTAGATGGACCATTTTATCTTTTTATTATTTTCCCTCAGAGAGTATGATTCCGGGGATTCTGCCTCACCATTATGTTTTGGTAAATAAGTTAGCCTATGGTTTAAGATTGACGCCGGGAGGGAGTGTTTATTTTGAACAAAAAGTGCAAACTGGCGACTTGGTTTTATTTGCCTTGCCAGGTAATGAAGAGAAAAAATTTGTAAAAAGAGTGATAGCCGCTGCTGGTGATTTTGTTGAAATCAAGGCTGGAAGAGTGTGGATAAATGGCGCTCCCTTAGATGTAAGGGTAAAAAATAAATTAGAAACAGTTTTTGAAGAGAAATTTAGAGAAACAGTTTGGGAAATTTTTTCTTTGAGGCTTCATTCGCCAACGGCAAACTTTAATAAAACTCAGGTTCCCGAGGGGCATTTTTTTGTTTTAAATGATAATAGAGATCAACTGGAAGACTCTAGAACCTTTGGAATGGTACCAGCAAAATTTTTAAGTGGAAAAGTTTTGGTGTCATTTAGAGTCTCGGATATTCTTAGGACCCATGCAATAACAAACTGACTTAGACATTGACATTATTTCTGGTCTCAAGTTAGTTTTTGTTTTAATGTCTTTTTTGTCAGTTAGGAACTTCACAGCAGAACAAGTAGAAAATCTTTTTACTGATGCTATTTTTTTTAAAACTAAAGAAGCTAAGCCCAAGTTAGAGAATAAAGTTATTTCCCTTATTTTTTTTGAACCAAGCACGCGTACAAGAATCAGTTTTGAAATGGCAGCTCTTAGATTGGGGGCCAAGGTTTCATTATTAAATGGTAAAGTTGGTACCAGTTTAGAAAAAGATGAAACGCCTGAAGATACGATAAAAAATATCGCAGCAATGAAACCAGATTTACTGGTGATAAGAGCTAATGATAATGTAAACTTAAACCAAATGATCAATGAGGTCTCTCCACCAATAATAAATGCAGGATGGGGCACCAAGGGGCATCCGACCCAGGCGTTGTTGGATATTTTAACAATTAAAGATTCTAACCGAAATATTGAAAATGAGAAAATTTTATTTGTAGGGGATATTCGCCATTCGCGAGTCGTGTCTTCACATCTAGAATTAGCAAAGATTTTGGGTTACAAAATAGCTTTTTGTGCCCCCAAAGAAATGATTCCAGAAAACAGTTCTCAAGTCTACTTTGATAATTTGAAGGATGGTTTAGATTGGGCGAGCAGTGTGTACTCGTTAAGAATGCAAATTGAGAGACATACGGAAAAATATTCTTTAAATAATATCAGTACCCAATTTCAAATTAATAATAAAAGTCTGAAGGGTTGGAAAAAAGACGGCTTGATCCTGCATCCTGGTCCTGTAAATTATGGTATTGAGCTCGCTGAAGAAATTTTAATCGATTCTAGAAATATTATTTTAAAACAAGTGCAATATGGTGTTTTGATTCGTATGGCCTTAATTTATCACTTTTTAAAGGAAACTCTATGAAAGGTTATCTGGTTCTTGAATCCAATGAGGTTTTTCAAGGAGAATTGTCTTTTCCGGAAGAAAAAAGTGAAAAGGAATTTTATTCTTTTGAGCGAGCCGGGGAGGTGGTATTTAATACCTCTCACTTTGGATACGAGGAAATTGCTACGGATCCTTCCTACTTCTCTCAGATTGTTGTGCTCACAGCGCCTCAGCAAGGAAATTATGGAATTAGTAAAGAGGTTTGGGAATCAAGACGAATTTGGATTGAAGGTTTCGTTGCTTTGGATGTTCAAGACTCGGTGAGGGATCATTCTTGGAGAAAGCAATTACAGGAACATCACGTTCCTGTATTGTCAGGATTGGACACTCGATTTATCACCCTTCGCCTCAGAGAAAAGGGAACTCCTTGGGGAGCTATTGTTGTTGCTAATTCAAAAGAGCAGGCTCTAAAGAAAGCACATGTATTAATTTCACAAAAGAAAATGAATCCTAAGGATTGGGTTTTTGAAGTGTCCAGAAAAGAAACTGAATTGAGAAGAGGAGAGATTCCTTTTGGGCCCAAATTGGCAGTTTTAGATTTCGGAGTTAAGGAAAATATAATCAAATTACTTTGTCGTTACTCTAAGGAAGTGGCTATTTTTAATAGCCGTACTTCTTACGAAAACCTGCAAGCATACATGCCAGATGCATTGATGTTAACAAATGGCCCTGGGGACCCCGCTGAAGTTCAAATCGTCGTTGATGTTGTTAAAAGATTTCTTGGTAAGATTCCAGTATTTGGAATTTGTATGGGACATCAAATACTCGCTTTGGCAATTGGAGCTAGAACTTACAAATTAAAGTTTGGCCATAGAGGGAGTAATCATCCCATTGATGACAAATTATTGAACCAAATCTATGTATCCAGCCAAAATCATGGTTATGCAGTTGATAAAGAGTCCCTTCCGAAAAATGTTCAAGTAACACAAATAAATCTTAATGATAATACCGTGGCTGGTTTTTACTCTCAGGATCGAAATTTTTTGGGAATTCAGTATCATCCAGAGGCCTGCCCTGGTCCTCATGAGGCCATGAATTTATTTAAGTTTTTCTTTGAAAAAATGTTTTTGCAAGGTTCTCAAAAGGCCAAGGATCAATTATGATGAGTCACGAAAAACTTATTGAAAAAATTTTAAACCACTTTGCGGGACCTCTTTTTTTTGACGAGCTGAAAATAGCACAAAAAGAATTTTTTGATCAGACATCTTTAGATCAGGACTTTTCAAAACATTTTGAATTAAGAATGAATCAATTTTATGATTGGTACTTTTTTTCCAGAAAGCTAAGTAATTTTGGTCAAACGCCGCTGGAGTCTTGTTTTCTGGTGAGAGAGCTTAGGTTTACCGAGGAAGAAATTGCAATGATCGATATATTGAAAAAAAATATTCATTCCTTGTTTGAGTTTGTTAAGATTAAAAATTCAGATGTTTACATTAAGGATTTAGTAAAAAACCAAAAAATGGTTGTAAAGAACTCTCATGTGATTTTTGGTTTTAATGAGGACGAGCTTTTTGAAACCAGACTCATCGAGATTAATGGTTATTATGTATTTCTTAAGGGTTTTTGCTTTCATCCCTCAACAGTAAAAAATATTATTTTAGCTGAAATTAAAAAGTACAGGAAAAATTCTGATTTAGATCCAGAGGCGTTGATGTTTCGTTTGATGAAAATGCGTTATAAATATGAACAATATAAACATGTAAAGCCAGAATTGATATATCAAAACGAATCTAAAATTAATATTTAATTAGTATTTTTATGTTTAATTCATTTTTCAGACAAGAAAGTAAACTATGCCAAAAAGAAAAGATTTAAAAAAAGTATTGATTATTGGAAGCGGTCCCATTGTCATCGGTCAAGCCTGTGAGTTTGACTATTCAGGTACTCAGGCATGTAAAGCTCTTATGAGTGAAAATTTAGAAGTGGTTTTGGTTAACTCAAATCCTGCAACGATTATGACGGACCCAGAGCTAGCTACGAGCGTGTACATTGAACCCCTAAAGGCCGAGTATATTGAAAAGATTTTGATAAAAGAAAGACCGCAGGCCGTGATTCCCACATTAGGCGGACAGACGGCTTTAAATTTAGCTTTAGATTTGCATGAAAAAGGAATTCTGAAAAAATATAATGTGGAACTTCTTGGTGCGACACCGGAGGTTATCAAAGCAGCAGAAGATAGAGAGCTTTTTAGAAATATTTTAGACAAAGTTGGGGCTAAATATCCAAAGAGTTTTTTGGTACGAAATTTTGAATTTGGCCTTACCGTGGCCGATGAGTTGGGTTACCCTTTAATTTTACGACCAAATTACACGCTGGGTGGTGGCGGTGGCGGCATTGCCTACTCACCCGAAGAGTATAAAAGTATGTTGGTGAGAGCTCTTCATGAAAGTCCAACGAGTGAAGTTTTGGTTGATGAAAGTATTTTGGGTTGGAAGGAATATGAGCTTGAAGTGATGAGAGACCATAAGGGAACCTTTGTGGTGGTTTGCCACATTGAGAACTTTGACCCTTGTGGTGTCCATACAGGTGATAGCATTACCGTGGCTCCACAGATGACTCTATCCGATCGCCAATATCAAGAAATGCGCGATGAGGCTTATAAAATAATTCAAGAAGTGGGTATCCAAACGGGAGGAGCAAATATTCAATTTGCCGTAGATCCTACGACGGGACAACGTGTTGTTATAGAAATGAATCCAAGGGTGAGTCGGTCTTCCGCTTTAGCAAGTAAGGCCACAGGATTTCCAATCGCAAAGTTAGCTGCACTTTTAGCCATCGGGTATTCTTTAGATGAAATCAAAAATGATATTACCAAATCAACACCATCTTGTTATGAACCCGCTCTTGACTATGTAGTGACCAAGATTCCTAGGTTTGCTTTCGAAAAATTTGCCGGAACAAAGGATGCATTGACGACCCAAATGAAAAGTGTGGGTGAAGTCATGGGAATTGGAAGAACTTTTGAAGAGTCGTTAATGAAAGCACTCTTGTCTTTGGAATTTCACCCCGAAGGGATTCCAGAAGTCGTTTATACATCAGAACAGCTTTCCTATCCCAACTCTAAGAGAATTTTTGCCATTTTCCAAGCCTTCAGAGATGGGAAATCAATTTCTGAGATTCAAAATTTAACACAAATAAATCCCTGGTTTTTAGAGCATCTTGAAAGAATTATTTTATTTGAAAAAACTTTGAAATCCCATAGAGAGTTATTTTTGAAAACAATTTCGGAGGTTTTAGATTTCAGTAAGTCTAGTGCGTCCAGCCCGTTAGCAGAAGATTTATCTCAATCTCTTGCTGAAAAGCACAGCGAGCACAGATGGCAAAATTTTTATAATTTATTGAAACAGGCGAAACAAAAGGGATTTTCAGATGCGAGAATTGCGAAACTGGTTGGAGCTAAAGAGTCGGAATTGTTATCATGCAGGAAGGTCTTAAATTTAAAACCAAAATTCAATCGTGTGGACACTTGTTCTGGTGAATTTTTTTCTTCAACTCCTTATATGTATTCAACCTATTGGTCTGACTTTTCAGAATTGCCAGTGTTGAAAGATCCAGTAGTTGTGATTGGCAGTGGACCAAACAGAATTGGTCAAGGGATAGAGTTTGATTATAGCTGCGTTCGCGGGGTGAAGGCTTTCCAAAAAAATAAAATGCCCGTTATCATGGTTAATTCAAATCCAGAGACTGTTTCGACTGATTATGATACGTCTAATTTATTATTTTTTGAGCCACTTACCGTTGAGTCTTTATCTGAAATCATGAGTGCCACCAATCCGTTTGGTTTTGTAGCTCAGCTAGGTGGGCAAACACCGATAAATTTAGCTAGGCCTTTGGAAAAATTAGGATTTAAGCTTTTAGGTTCTTCTAATAATACCATTGATTTAGCCGAAGATAGGGGTTTGTTTAGTTCTATTTGCAAAGAAATTGGCATCAAAATTCCAAAGTCAGGTATGGCTGGAATTTTAAATCAAGCTTTAGAATTGGAAAAACATGTGGGTTTTCCGATGATTTGTAGGCCTAGTTTTGTTCTTGGTGGCAGAAGAATGGAAGTTTTAGAGTCAGTGGATGAGTTAAGATCTTATTTTGAACGGCAGCACGATTTTATTTCTGATAAGCAACCGTGTTTGATGGATCAGTTCTTAGAAGGAGCTCTAGAAGTCGATGTAGATCTTATTAGAGGAGACGATTGGATTGTCATTGGAGGAATTGTTGAACACATTGAGGCTGCGGGAGTGCATTCCGGCGATAGTATGGGAGTGATTCCCCCTCAGCGATTAAAAGATGAGACCTGTTTGAAAATTGAAGATGTTTCTAAAAAATTAGCCAATCGTTTAAATGTGATTGGTCATTTAAATTTACAATTGGCAGTTAAAAACGATGAAATTTATATTTTGGAGGCAAACCCAAGAAGTTCTAGATCTGTTCCCTTTATTGCCAAAGCCACGCATATTCCTCTGGTTGATTTAGGGGTTATGGCAACTTTGGGAAAGAAAAAATCTGAAATTGAATTTGAAAAATGGAACTGGAGAAATTTAAATACCGTCAGCGTTAAAGGCGTTGTTTTTCCATTTAAAAAATTCTCTGAATCCGATTCCATCCTCGGTCCTGAAATGAAGTCAACGGGTGAAACCATGGGGAGAGGAAAAGACTATTCGGAAGCCTTGATGAAGGCTTTTATTTCAAGTCATGTGAATTTGCCATCTCAAGGTGAGGCTTTTTTCTCGCTCAGAGAAAAAGATAAAAGTGAAATGTTGGTCCTAGCTAAAGAAATTGCGAGTATGGGTTTCGTGCTGTCTGCAACGACGGGGACCGCTAAATACTTTCAAGATCATGGATTAAAATGCTTAGCTTTAAAGAAAGTCCATGAAGGCCGACCGCATTGTGTGGATCATATAAGGCAAGGCAATGTGGATTTGGTTATTAACACCACAACTGGACGTAAGTCTATAGAAGCGAGTTTTGATATACGACGGGCCTGTATTGATTATAGTATTCCATGTATAACAGAGAGTGATGCCGCAGAAGCCTTTTTATTAGCTCTGAAAAAGAAAATTGAAGGATCTTTTGAGGTTCAATGTTTGTAAGTGAATTAAGAGCCTTTTTGAAAAGAACAGCTTTAAGGCTTTTCAATCAATCTCTGAGTTAAATAGAGTGTGAGTTAAATCTGGAATATAAATTTAAATGAAATTAATAAATTCAAAAACTCTTTTATTTAAAGTTTTGCTTTTTCTGAGCCTTCTGCTAGCACCTCCCTTGGCCAGGACGTCAGCAATTGACACTCCGGATGAAATCACGATTGGCGTTATCCCTGGAGGAAATCCTGAAGTTATAAAAAAAGAAAGCATTGAATTAGCTTCTGAACTTCAAAATATGATAGGAATTAAAACTAATATTTATATTTCTAAGGACTACAGTACGTTGATAGAAGCAATGAAAGATAAAAAAATAGATTTTGCTTTTTTAACTGCCTTATCTTTTGTGTATGCAGAAAAAATGGCCAAGGCAAAGGTATTGCTTAAAAAAATATATTCTGAGCCTTTCTACTATTCTGGATTGGTGACCAATTCAAAAAGTAAGATCAAAAGACTGATTGATCTCAAAGGAAAAATAATTGCGTTTGTGGATGCAAAATCGACTTCAGGGTTTCTTTATCCGAAAGCTTATCTAAAAAAAATGAATTTTCTTGATTCTGATTTTAAACAAATTATTTATTCTGGAAACCATTCCCAGTCAGTTAAGTTATTAGAAGATGGAAAAGTAGATGCGATTGCGGTTTTCAGCGATAATGCCAAAGGTAGTTCGGGAGCATGGACTAAATTTTCAAGCAAAAAAAATTATTTTAAAGTGATTTGGGTCAGTGACCCTATTCCTACAGATCCTTTTACAGTTCGCCAAGATTTTTATGATAAGTACCCCAACGTGGTTCATTCAGTCATGGTTAATATTGTAGACTTGTTTGAAAAAAATAAAGATAAGAAAAGGTTCTCTGAAATCTTAGGAGAAAAAGAACTCATGCCGGCAACAAGTAAACAGTATGATCCAGTGAGAGAAGTAATAAAAAATTTAGACATTGAGATTCGATAAAGGTAGAAATTTAATGGATGAGTACGCAATAAAAGTTGATAGTTTAACTAAAAAGTTTAAAACATCCTTCTTTAAAAAGGATAAGTTAATTCTTAATAACGTGTCTTTTAAGATTCCAAAAAATAAAACTACTGGGTTTGTTGGAAATAATGGTTCAGGTAAAACAACCACGATTAAATGTTTGTTAGAATTTATTTTTAAAAACTCTGGCGAGATATTATTTTTTAATCACCCTTTAAATTCTAAAATGCGAAGCAAAATTGGTTATCTTCCAGAAAGACCTTATCTTTACGAGTTTTTAACTGCTAAAGAATTTTTGGAATTTCATTATAAATTGAGCACTCCAGATGTCACCAGTCCTCGTTCTTTGATCATTGAAAAGATCAGTAGGGTCCTGCAGAAGGTAGGCCTGAGTGATGCAAAAGATAAATATTTAAGAAGCTTTTCAAAAGGAATGTTGCAACGAATTGGTTTGGCTCAAGCCCTTATTCATGAACCAGAATTGCTGATTCTCGATGAGCCTATGTCTGGACTGGATCCTGACGGTCGGTTAATGGTAAAAGATATTTTAAAAGAAGAAAAAAAGAAAGGTATTACCCTTTTTTTCAGTAGTCACTTGTTGCAAGATATGGAAGAACTTTGCGATTTTCTTGTAGTAATTCATCAAGGAGAAATTATTTATAATGATGAACTAAAAATCTTTATGAGCGAGTATCCATCATTAGAAGAAGCTTTTAGATCTAGAAAAAAGGAAACAATAAAATGAGAAGTACGTTATTGATTGCCAGTGTTACTTTTCAGGAGTTGATCAGAGAAAAACTATTCTTGGTCATGGTATTTATTTCAATTTTATTTATTTTTTTAAGTTTAGCACTAAGTAATATGACAATTTTTGAATATCAAAGAATTTTAGCGGATTTAGGAATGTCGACGATGGAAATTTCCACTTTGGGCTTAGCTTTGTTTTCTGGTTCTTATATGTTGAATAAAGAGTTTGATAAACAAACTTGTTTGTTACTTCTTTCAAAACCATTAAGGAGAGCTCATTTCTTAATTGGTAAGTTTTTAGGTTTGTCCTTTCTCATGTTATTAAATAACGTATTTTTAATGACTTTATTAAATATCATTTTTTGGGAACAGAAATATATTTTAAACTCCCTATTTATTTTAATAAACATTTTTATGAAAACAACCGTGGTTTGTTCTTTAGTATTTCTTTTGAGTATTTTTATTAGACCCATTTTAAGTTTATTGTTTGGATTAAGTTTTTATTTGTATGGGCATTGGATAAATAATGTAGAATTTTTTGTAAAACTAATGAAGGATCCAAAAATAACTGAATTTTATAAAATCCTAGAGTTAGTGAGTCCTCAATTTTATAGAATGAATTGGAAAAATTTTTATTACCTAAAGCAATCTGTTGAGGTTAAAGAGCTATTTTTCATGATTGGCTATTTTTCCATTTGGATTATTCTGTTTTTAATTCTGGCAATTAAAAAGTTTAATAAGAAAGACATTGTTTAGAGCCCTTATTTATCACATTCCATAATGTTTTCTTTGCTAATAGCATGACAAAAAAAGTTTTGACATCTGCCTGCGAATTCCTTGATGTAGGATTCGCAATCAGGACTTGTGCAATAGGCGGAATTGAAAAGAGATAGACAATCCATGTTATTTGAATCGCATTCAGACATTGAATCTTTAATGATAGCAGAGCAATTTTTTGACTCGCAAAAAATGGGATTGCCTTCAGTAAGCGCTTTGCAGTCATTACTTTCGCAGAGAGCGCTTTGGTTTTTCAAAATAGCCAAACAATTTTTTGAAGTGCAATAAGAATCATTTTGGGAAACAAAGGCCTTGCAGTCTCCCCTGGAGACTGCGGAAAAATTCTTTTCTGAAATCAATATAAATTTAAGCAGTCTATTTATTCTTTCTTTTGCTGAGTCGGCGACAATTTTAACATCATTTTTTTCAAGCAGAGAGCTGGGCTCTCTGGACTTGGCTGAAACGAGAGGATTGCTATTTATGTTTTTATTTGAGCTTGAACACTGAAGACCAAGACAAAAGAAGGACAAAATTAAAAGAAACTTTAAATTAAAATTTATTTTCATAGGAAAACGCCTCTATTTTTTTTAATTCTCAATCAATTCTATCAAAAAAAAATAGTCTTGTCTTAAAAAAAAAATAGTGTTTAATAAAACTATGTTAGATAGTTTGGGTATTTCTTCAGAGGCTCTGATATTTATATTTTTTTTTTACGGCTTGATTTTTGGAAGTTTTGCAAATGTTTTGATATTTAGGATACCCCGTGAAGAAAGTCCCATTCGTCCAAGATCTTACTGTTATCAATGTAGAACTCAGATTAAATGGTATGATAATATTCCTGTAATTTCTTGGTGCCTTCTAAGAGGAAAATGCCGGAAATGCAAGGCTGCAATTTCTTATAGATATCCTTTAGTGGAGTTATTAACTGGAATTTTATTTTCTCTAGCCTACATTCAGATTGGTTTTCATTATTATCTGATCGAAGTTATCCTATTTTTATTTGCATCAGTGGTTTGTACATTTATTGATTTTGATCACATGATTTTACCTGATGAGTTCACCCTTTCCGGAATAGTTATTGGTCTCCTTGGAGCTCTTTTAAATCCAGAGAGAGCTTTCTTGGACGCTGTTCTAGGAGTTCTATTTGGGGGAGGTATATTGTGGATGTTGGCCTATATTTATTATTTGATTTCTGGAAAAGAAGGAATGGGTGGAGGGGACATAAAACTTCTAGCCTGGATTGGGGCCTTAGTTGGTTGGAAGGCGATACCTTTTGTTATCATGTGTTCAGCAATTACCGGCTCTGTCGTCGGTCTATTAGTCGCGTTTAAATCAAAGGATGGATTCAAAACCGCGATTCCCTTTGGCCCCTATCTGGTCTTAGGTGCGGTGTTATTTATTTTCTATGGCCAAAAAATTGGCGAATGGTATTTTAATTTATTTTTACCTGGATTTTGAGCCTGTCGTGCATTTGACTCTTCACTGAGTACAATTCAAAATGAAATCTAAGGAAGAAATCAAATGTTTTTTACTTCAAAAAAAGTTTTAGGACTTGATATAGGTACTAATTCGATAAAAATTGCAGAATTAGATTTGAAGGGTAGCTCTGCGACATTGCAAAATTTTGGTTTTTTACCTACTCCTGTAAATTCGATGGCTCCAGAAGAAATCAAAGATGCTCACGCTTTAGGATCAGCGATATCTAATTTGATTTCTGAAATGAAAACAAAACGAAAAAATGCTTCGGTGGGGCTCAGTGGCACGTCAGTTATTGTCAGAAAAATTAAGATGCCAAAAATGGAAGATAAGCTTTTAAAAGAGCAAATTAAATTTGAGGCTGAGCAATATATTCCGTTTGATATTCAAAATATTTCTTTAACCCATGTGGTTTTAAACAAGCAGACTCAAGATGCCACGATGGATGTTCTGTTAGTTGCGGCTCAAAATGAAATTGTTTCTCAGTACTTGTCGGTAATTGAAAATGCCAATCTAAAAACGTCAATAGTGGATGTGACCGGTTTTGCTTTAGCCAATATCTTTGAATTCAACTATGGTAAGAAAAATGATTTGAATGTGGGTATACTAAGCTTTGGAGCTTCCGTTATTAATTTTATTGTTATGTCTAAAGGGGAAGTTGTTTTTTGCAGGGACATTTTAGCAGGAGGCATCAACTACACAAATGAAATTTCGAAAAACTTGGGAATTTCATTAATTGAAGCAGAAACCCTCAAAATATCGGCCTCATCAAAAAAAGAAGTTCCCGAAGAAGTAACAATGTTTATGCAGATGACAACAGATTCTATTGTTGAAGAAATCAAAAACTCCTTGGATTTACTTAATGTTTCAACCAATGGTATTACCATTGATAGATTTTTTTACACGGGAGGAGCCTCTGCCACTTTTGGACTTATTGAATCATTGCATAAAAGCACTGGGGCTATTTTTGAGCACTTAAATCCATTTAAAAAAGTGAGCACGAGTTCTAAGAAATTTTCTCCACAATTTGTTAAGCAACTTGCCCAATTTTCAGCAGTCGCAATGGGCTTAGGGTTGAGGCAAGTTGGTGACAATGATTAAAGTAAACCTCTTAACCTCTAAACTTAAATCGCAAGTAAATCCTCAGATGACAACGATTGCCTTAAATCAAGATTTGGTGATTACCAAATCTGAATTGAAAAACCAGGCACTTTTGAGAATTTTTACCCTCTTGTTTTTTCCAATTTCTTTTTATATTTTTGATAATTTTTACTATCAAGATGAAATGAAAGCTCAATTGCCTCCTTTGCAAAAACAAATTGATGAACTCATATTGTTTAACAAAGCGAAAGAAAAGTTTGTTAATGATATCAAACAATTTGAAAAGGAAGGTGACATCATCAGAGAAAAAATTAAGAAAATCAATTTTTTAAACTCCATTAGGGGACATGAAATTGAAATTCATAAATTTTTTCAAAAGTCTTTGCCTGAAAAACTTTGGATTGATGAATTTACTTATAATTATGATCCATCAAAAACTGAAGTATCTGTTAAAGGTGAAATTAGAATAAAAGGGTTATCGGTTAATGCTTCTGATGTGCAGAAACTAAGAACAGAAGTTAAACAAAATATATTGTTTAACTCTTGCGAAATAATTGAGCAAAAAACCGTAGATTTTGAAGGTCAAAAACTGGAAAGCTTTGAGATGATTATCTCAATGGGTAAATGAGATATGATTAATTTTTTTATCAAAATAGTTGGTTTTGAGTATTCAAAAATTATGCTTGCCGCTTTTGTTCTTAGTGGTCTTTATTATATTGGTTCATTTAAAGACACGATGGCTCAACTTGAACAACAATTAACAACGCTACAACAACAGAAGAATCAAGAGGAATCTAAAGCTCAAGACACCAAAAAAACAGAAGAGAAAGCTATTTTGGTGCAGCAACTTGTGACCAAATTAAGTCAAAATTTGGATGAAATTCAGAAAAGATTGCCCAATAATATCACCACCTCTGATGTGATTTCTTATATTGAAGGCTTTTCGAGAAAGCCACAAATTCAAATTTCATCAAAAAAGCCCTTAGCCACTGAAAAAATTGATATTGTTGAGAAACTCCCTTTGGATATTGAATTTAAAGCGAGTTACTCCCAGCTAGGAATATTTTTTATTCAAGCTGGAAATTTTGAAACCATTACCACGATTTCTAAGTATAGAATTTCACGAATACCCAGCTCAGATAAAAATTTGTTACACGTGGATCTGACAATTAATGGATACCGGTCCTTAGAGAATAAAGTTGAAAAAAATAAGGATAATAAGTGATCAAATTATTTCTTTTTTTATTTTTATTTAATCAGGCTTTTGCCGAAGAGGGTAAGACCGAAGTAAATCCAAATCCTAATGCAGCGGCTACGTCCCCGCCTACGACTCCAGCTACGGCCCCAGTTACTGCTGTTCCCTTGGAGGAAAACCAGGTTACCGCACCTATAAATGAATCAAAAAATGATTTTGAATATAACGAAAATGAAGGCCGAGATCCATTTAAAAGATACCGTGATCCAAGTCTTATCTTGCAGTCCAAACAAGATCCCAAAAAAGAGGAAATAGATCTGGCTTTGCTAAAAATTAGAAATATTAAAACCATTTTGGTACCTGTTGATGTGATTCTTTTAGGAATAGTTTATAATAAAGACAACCCCGTGGCGGCCATCAAAGTTAAGGAAGGTAAAACTTATTATATGAAAAAGAATGATCAAATTGGTCGAAATGAAGGTAAAATAGTTGATATTACAAGTAACTCCGTGCTGATAGAGCAATTTAGAAATTTCGATGGGCAAAAAATTTTAGAAAAAGTTGTCCTAAAGTTTAAAAAAAATGAACAGAATTAGAAGTGAAAAGCATTAACTCCTAGGGAGATTTATATGAATTTGAAAAGAAAAATAATATTTGTACTCGCCTTAGGATATTTTGTGGTATCCTGTTCTTCTCAACCAACAGGTTCCGATGAAGACTTAGCCTCGGATAAGGGTGCCAGTTCAGAGGTAGCGGCTAGTGATACAAATGCGGATCCCGCTGTCGAGAAACCTTCTGAAGGTTCAGATCCAGTAGATGAGTTTAGTGAAAATACTCCAGAGAACCCTCCGCCTCCGACAGCAGAGAATCCGCCACCGCAAGAGCCAGCTAAGGACGAGTTTTCTCTGAACGAGGCTCCTCAGCCTGAGCCAGCACCGTCCGAACAGCCGATGCAAGACCAGCCCCTCGCAGAACAACCGCCTGCAGAACCACAACCACAACCTCAGCAGCAGGAACTTCCTCCACAGGAAACAGCGGCTCCGGTGGTTGTCAGTGAACCAGCACCCGTAAATAAACCAGTCACAATTAAAGGGATACAATTCAAAGGTAATGATACTGGCGGTTCATTGGTTTTGGAAGCTTCAGGTCCCTTTACCTACACGACCAGAAAAAAACCTGAGCTCAATCAACTGATTATTGAAATTCCCAACTCTGAAGTTTTGGCAAAAGTTTTACGCCCTCTAAATATGAAAGAATTCAAAGGTGGAATAGCTTCTGTGGATACTTATAAAAATCCTGGAACTCAAATTACGAGAGTGGTTTTGCAATTGAGAGCTGGGGCGAGTGATCCATTTATTCAGTTGGAGGGAAATTCTTTGGTTGTGGCGACTAACGAAGCCACTGAGAAAACAGATCAAGTGGTAAATACAGATAAGTTGGAGGAAATGAAACAATCTTCCTCTCAAGAGTTTTCTTCAAAAAATGATTCGCAGAGTACAAGTAAGTTAAATTCCTCTAGCGTTTTGACAGGACAAGAAAGTATTTCAGAGTTTTTAGAGAAAAACACTAAATTCTATGGAGAAATTATTGATTGTAATTTTGATGATATGGAGACTAAAGAAGTTATAAACCTATTGGCTTCCTCTGCTAATATTAATTTAATTACGGAAGAAGTTCCAGTTTCTAAAATATCAATAAGTCTGAATCGAGTGGCTTGGGATCAATGTTTAACAGTCATTATGAAAATTAAAAAACTGGGCTATGCGAAAATTGGTAATATTTTGAGAATCGCAACTTTAGATGTTTTGTCAAAAGAACTCAATGACAAGGTAAAAGAATACAATGATCGAAAACAGATCGATCCGACAAAGGTACAGATTTTCCCTATCAGTTTTGCAGAGGGAAGTGACTTGCAAGACAAAATGAAAATCTTTTTAACTAAGGATCGTGGAAGTATTTCCTTTGATTCGCGCACCAATTCGATGATTGTGATTGATACAGAAGATGTGCTTAAAAAAATAGGCATCATGATAAGAAATTTAGATACCCCTCCGGCTCAAGTTCTGATTGAAGGTAAAATTGTTGAAGCTAATGAAAACTTTCAAAATCAGATTGGCGTGAATTGGGGGTTCTCAGGACAGGCCGTAAGTTTAGTAAAAGGAAAAGTAGAGATGACTCCAAATTTCTCTTTAGGGAAAGCAAGTAGTACTTCTGAATATGGATTTGGACTTAATATTGGTGTTCTAGATGTGTTGG
Source organism: Deltaproteobacteria bacterium (assembly GCA_017302835.1). NCBI lineage: Bacteria > Pseudomonadati > Myxococcota > Myxococcia > Deltaproteobacteria bacterium. Next base: position 262,063 of record JAFLCC010000002.1, read on the forward strand.
GAAGTTTAGCTGCAACCTTAGCTCTTTTGGAAAAAGAAGATAAGGTCAAAGTTTTGTCTTCGCCGCGGGTTGTGAGTATTAATAATAATAAAGCAACTATTTCTGCAAAAAATGATGTTAAAAATGCTGTTGTTGATAATACAGGAAAATTGATAGAGGGGGCGACAATGTCTACAGCCTTAACTTTAGAAGTGACTCCTCAGGTAACAAATGACGGTTCCGTCAAAATGAATATCAAAGTATTGCGATCCTATCCAGGTATTGCCTCAAATCCTTCGTTACCGGCATCGGCTCCCAAATATGAAAGAAATGTGGAAACCAATGTGTTAGTAAAAAATGGACAAACGTCGGTTATTGGTGGAATATTTCAAAATGATACAGCCGAAGGTGAAGTGGGTATTTCTGGCTTAAAAGATATCCCTATTTTGGGGTATTTATTTAGGCAGAAAAGCTCATCCAGGATTAATACCGAGCTTTTAGTGTTTTTAACTCCAAAGATTTTAACGTATAATGACATAGAGGCGGTTAAACAGTGATTTTAATAAGAACTAACCATATTGAATCATTGGTGCAACCTCATAGAGGTAACTACTTAGCATCAAGCACACGGAATTAAACGCATGGAATTAGCCACATAGAATTAGCCACAGACAAGGAGGTTAAAATGACAAAGTTAAAAATGACGATGCTAAGAATAAAAATGTTTAGCCTCCTGGTATTTTCAATATTGCTGAGCTGTTCCGGTTCTGGTGAGGATGCTAGTGATAATCTGAAGGTAGAGATTTCATCGGGAGTTAATAATATTATTCCTTCATCCACGCGTTCTTGTGAAGAAGAAGCCAAAGGGACTTTGGTTGCAGGTTCGGTTACAAATTACTTTGAAGTTCCAACTCCCGTGATTGTTTGGCAAGGAAGCAAGACTTCAGAGGTACGAGTGGAGGTTCTAAAGTTAACCGTGGAGTCCGCTCAAATTGGTAAATATGAATGCACCTTATCCTCCAGTTCTTTAAATATTCTTTTTTGGAAACGTGAATATGATAAAGACAAAAACGTTTTGGTATCCTCTTGGGATCATCATTTGGGAGCCAATTCCGCTGATACAATTACTTCAACGTCTGAACTTAAAGCCAAGGGGTATACTTCTTGTCCTATAAAGTGTGGCGGAGTTTCAATTAAAAAGGATTCCATAAAGTTTACTGCCAAGGGAAAATGGGAACTGATCGCTATAGAAAAAAGATATGCTGCAGATAATAGCAGTTATGAAGAGTTCCCATTAAAAGTGACTGGCGAATTTAAGGTACAGAATCCATTTTGAGCCTTATGTATAATAGAGCCGAAGTTGTTGATCAAAATTTTATTAAGTTTGTAAGTCATTTACAGTTTCCCAAATCAAAGCAGGAAATTTTTTATGATGAAAAACTTATAAAACTTATTAAACCCACAGAACTTGTTGATCTTTTCGAAAGTCAAATTATCAGCCGTCATTTAGACTTAAGAGCAAGAATTCTTAAAAATTCAAATCTGTGTTTTTACACCATTGGGAGTTCTGGGCATGAGGGCAATGCTGTTTTTGGTAAGTACTTTAAACACTCGGATATGGCATTTTTGCATTATCGATGCGGGGCCTTCATGGTGCAAAGATCTAAACAAGTTCCTGGGGTTTCCGCCATCTATGATGCCATGTTAAGCTTTGTCGCTTCAAGCGAGGATCCCATTTCTGGAGGTCGTCACAAAGTATTTGGAAGCAAAGCCTTAAATATTCCACCGCAAACAAGCACCATTGCGTCTCACTTGCCAAAGGCAGTAGGGGCTGCTTTATCTATTTCGAGAGCCAAAGAATTAAACTTACCTAGTATGATTCCCTCGGATGGCCTTGTTCTTTGTGAGTTTGGGGATGCATCGGCTAACCACTCAACCGCCGTGGGGGCTATCAATACCGCATCTTGGATTGCCTATCAAAATATTCCCTTACCTTTGATTTTCATTTGCGAGGATAATGGGATTGGGATTTCAGTTCACACTCCTAAAAATTGGATAGAAAGTAATTTTTCAAATAGGCCAGGAATAAAGTATTTTAAAGCAGACGGATTAAACTTATTGGACTTGGTTATAAAAACTAAAGAAGTTGAGGCCTATGTTCGTCAAACCAGAAGGCCCGTATTTTTTCATATAGAAGTGATTCGTATGTTAGGCCATGCCGGCTCCGATGTTGAATTTAACTATCACACCCTGGAGCATATTGAAGCCATCGAGTTTCAAGATCCCTTACTCCACAGCGCTCGGATCTTAATTGAAAATAATATTCTTTCTATGAATCAAATAATTGAAATGTACGAAGATTTAAGAGCCAGAATTGATAGCGTTGGTCAGTATGTCATCACAAGGCCAAAGCTTTTAAAGCCAGAAGAGATTAGGTCCTCGCTGATCGCTTGCGATCATCCTCGTGTGGCCCCTGAAAAACCATCGATAAAACAAAGAGAAAAATTTTTTGGTAACGAGTTTGCGAGATTGAAAACGCCTCAGCATTTAGCCAAATTATTAAATTACACCTTGATCGATCTATTGGCTCAATATCCAGGAGCTTGTGTCTTTGGTGAAGATGTGGCGCAAAAAGGCGGTGTTTATAATGTGACGGATGGTCTCTATTTAAAATTTGGCGCCAAAAAAGTATTTAATTCTTTGTTAGACGAACAGTCGATACTTGGAACAGCTTTGGGTTTTGCTCAAAATGGTCTTTTGCCTATTCCTGAGATTCAATTTTTAGCTTATGTTCACAACGCCGAAGACCAAATTCGTGGGGAGGCCGCGACCTTGGCTTTTTTTTCGAAAGGTCAGTTTACAAATCCTATGGTTGTTCGCATCGCAGGATTGCCCTATCAAAAGGGTTTCGGTGGCCATTTTCACAATGATAATTCTTTAGCTGTGTTTAGGGATATTCCCGGATTGATTCTAGCTGTGCCTTCAAATGGTTTAGATGGAGCGAAAATGCTAAGAAGATGCGTTCGAGAAGCTTATGAAAAAGGGCGAGTCGTTGTTTTTATAGAACCTATTGCTCTTTATATGACAAAAGATTTGCATCAAGAGGGAGATAAGGGCTGGTGCTTCGCCTATCCTGATCCAGAAGACGAGATTGAGATTGGGGACTTTGCTCTCCATAGCAAACAAAGCCCTCTTGCGGAAGATATTCTTATCATCACTTACGGAAATGGGGTTTATTTCTCTTTGCAGGCCCAAAAAATCTTGGATGAAAAACATCAACTAAAAGTTCATGTTTTGGATTTAAGATGGGTAGCGCCCTTAAATAAGGAAAAAATATTTTCGGTCGCAAAAGAATTTAAAAATATTTTAATCGTCGATGAGTGCCGACAAACGGGATCTTTAAGTGAAGGTTTGGTTTCATTATTAGTCGAGGGATTTAATTCCCTTCCTTTGAGTCCACAAATTCAAGTGATAGCTGCACATGATTGTTTCATCACCCTAGGTGTGGCCGCCGCCGCCGGATTGCCATCTCGAGATGAAATTATTAAAAAATGTTTGGAAATGAGTTTACAAAATAATTTAGAAATCAAAGAAGTGAAGTCAGAATGAAGAAAAGAGTCGTGGTTGTCTGCCCTGGACGGGGGTCTTATACCAAAGAAACCCTGGGCTATTTAAAAAAATATGATTCAAAATTTCCAGATTTTATTTCTCAGTTAGATTCGGAAAAGCAGCATTTGAATGAAATAACCATTTCAGAATTGGATAAGGCCCCTTTGTTTAACCCTCAGTTGCATACTAAAGGCGAACATGCATCAACACTTATTTACGCTTGTGCCTTTGCTGATTTTTTAAATTTGGACAAAGAAAATTACGAGATCGTAGCCGTTACTGGAAATTCAATGGGGTGGTATATTGCCATGGCGGTGGCAGGATCTTTTGGAATTAAGGAAGCCTTCAAAGTTATCAATACCATGGGTTCAATGATGAAAGATGAGGTCATCGGGGGACAAATCATTTATCCCATCATGGATTCCGATTGGAAAATAATTGAAGAAAAAAAAATATTAGTTCTAAACTCCCTCATGGAAGTCAATTTGATCTCTGGCTGTGAAGCTTACATTTCCATTTTTTTGGGAGGGTATTTAGTCATCGGTGGGAACCAAAAGGCATTGAATCACTTATTAAAAACCTTACCCAAATACGAAAATTACCCGTTTCAGCTCTTGAATCATGCTGCTTTTCATACGCCATTACTAAAAATGACGTCGCAACAAGCCTTTCAAGAGCTTCCCCTCAGTTTGTTGGATACGCCTAAATTACCCCTTGTTGATGGCCGTGGGCACCTGTGGATGCCGTATTCAACTGACTTAACAGAGTTATATCAATACACTCTAGAGCATCAGGTTCTTGAACCCTATGATTTTAGCAAAGCGATCACTTATTGTTTGAAGGAATTTTGCCCTGATCAGGTGATTCTTTTGGGCCCAGGAAACTCCCTTGGTGGAGCGCTGGGTCAGATATTTATTGAAAATAATTGGAAAAGTTTGAGCTCAAAATCAGATTTTATTTTGTTGCAAAAAGAAAATCCATTTCTTGTTTCCTTAGGTAGGGATTAAAACGCGTAACACCTGTTTTCACCTTGAGATGAACCCTAAACTAGAGTTATTAATTCTCCTTATGGCTCCCTAAAAATCTTTTGCCTTGCCTCCAGCCTTGTCTGAATCTAGTTTCCAGCAAGTTAATTTGCAATTTTGCAACTTTGCAACGTGGGGGAAAAGTGAACCAAAAATGTTTTTCTAATTTCAAAAATCGACTAGGCAAAAATGTCCAACTTATATTTAGACAATTCCTATGCATTTTTATTTTTTGGTTAATTCCCATTAGTTTTGCAAACACCACTGTGATGACTTCAGATAAAAACTTATCCAAGAATTCTGAGAAATCTTCCACTCAAGAAAAGGAGAATTGTCATTTTATTCCTCCGAATAAACTCAGATTTCCAATTAGATCATTTGGACAAATGTCAGAAAAAACGTTTAACCAAGTTATTCACGCGGTAGAAGAAGTGTATGATCCTATTTTTAGACAAATGGGGCAGGGACGATTTCATATTAGAAATTTATGGACTGACGACACCGTTAACGCCGTGGCCTTTATTTGTGATCCAGCTCAATTATTAAATAACTCGGCCTCTGATGAAAACACCAAGGCGATGAAAGAAAAGTGTTCGAGTTTATTATATACAGCTCCCAACGTGACAGTAAGAACAAGAGTTGTTGAAATGTACGGAGGCCTAGCGAGACACCCATTAATGACAGCCGAAGGTTTGCTTTTAGTTGCATGCCATGAAATTGGCCATCACCTTGGTGGAGCCCCTTTATACTCGGGTAGCAATCTTTCAACGGAAGGCCAATCGGATTATTTTTCTACAGCAAAATGTGCCAAAACGATCCTTTCTAAAGTGCCTAATAATGAGGGCTGGATTCAAGTGGCCAATATTCCCCTCGAGGTACGTACTTCTTGTCAGAATGCTTTTCCGAATAATCTTTTACGTGCAGCCGTTTGCATGAGATCTTCCATGGCAGGATTATCGCTAGCAAGGGTTTTGGCTTCTTTTAGTAGTGATTGGAGACAAATAGATTTTTCAAGAACAAATAAAATTAAAGTGAATGAAACTTTCCAAGGTCATCCAGAAGCTCAATGTCGGTTAGATACTCTTTATGCGGGAGCGCTCTGTAATGTTTCTGAAGATATTCCTTTTAGCCTGCGAGACCCAAGAGCTGGGGCTTGTCTGTTACAACGAAATCAATTTCGAAGCGCAAGACCCAGCTGCTGGTATAAGGATCCATTGGTTAGATTTTAATCACGAAAGAAATCTATTTCATTAAGTTGATAAGATTTAATTTTCCTTCGCTTTTAATCTTATTTTCCAAGGAAGGTATTTTTACGGCTGAAGCTAAAATGGCTTCTTTAACTTCACTAGCAGTTTTTTCAGGATGCATCGACCAATAGAGGGCGGCAGCTCCAGAAACATGGGGAGCTGCCATGCTGGTTCCCTCCCAATTAGCTAAAAAAGGAATCACCTTATCCGCATAACTTCCGCCAACAATCGTGCTTAAAATTTTGACTCCGGGAGCGGCAATGTGAACCGTTTCTTTTCCCCAGTTTGAAAAACCACCTAGATTATTTTCGCTATCAATGGCAGCAACGCTGATAATATTACTGTATTTGTAACTTGCGGGATAGCCAGGTCGAGAATCTGTATCATTATCATAACCTTTTCCGGCATGGCCATTTCCTGCGGCAGCAATAAATAAAACGCCTTTGGCCTCCGCGTAGGCAATTATTTCTTTTAAGGCTCTGTTTTCGGTGTCTTCCCCGGGATTTTCTCCTTCAGAACCCCAAGAATTATTCAAGATTTTGGCGCCATTATCAACGGCATATTTAATGGCTTTGATGGCAGCGGAAGTTGTGCCTCCACGATTGCCGATAAAACGCAAAGCCATAATCTGAGCATTGGGGGCAACTCCCGAAATGCCAAGACCATTGTTTCCTCTAGCGGCAATGTTTCCCGCGCAATGAGTTCCATGGCCAGGATTTCCACCACCGAGAAGCAATTGCCAAGCGGGCACGGCAAGGTCATAAGGAAAAGCGTCATTACTTAAAAAATCATAGCCAACAACATCATCGATATAACCATTTCCATCATCGTCAATTTTATTAGTTGATTTATTTTTCCCAGAAGCATCTAGTCCTGTTTCTCCGGGATTTCTCCACATGTTGGGGTTCAGATCTGGATGGGTGTAATCCACCCCTGTATCTATCACGGCCACAATAATAGGAGTTTGTTGATTCATTTGAGTTGTTTGGATTTGCTTCCAAACTTGGGGGCCACCCATGTCGAGCATTCCCCATTGGCTAGCTAGCATGGGATCGGGGTTGGTTTTTTGAGGAAGAGCTTCACTGATTTTAGGATTATCAGAGTACTTGGAGCTAGCCATGATTTGTTGATTCTGTTGAAGGTAGGTTAAGTAATCAGCTCGCTCCTTAGGATTGTTGAGTTGGTAATCTTCGATTAAATTAATTTTAAAATCAGGTTGGATGTATTCAATTTCTTTTTTCTGCATTTGCAGAATGCGGTTCATATTTTGCGGATTTCCAGAAATTTTAACCCATTCAGGAGTTAAAGCTTCCACTTTTTGAGTCGAGTTTGATAAAAATGTTTTAGCATTCTCCATTTTTTTGATCGCTCTGAGTTGAAGTTCTGGAGTTTTGTATTTAATTAAAAAGGCTGATTCCTCTATATCAGATTCGCTCCCTTGAGACAGAGTCGAAAATAAAAGTGAAAAAATCAGTAAAGCTAAAGGGTAGATTTTTAAAATAGCCATGAAAACTCCTTTTTTCCCCAAGAATTGATCTTGGAATGATTGTCTAAGATTAGAGCAAAGTTTTAGATGTGAAGACAAGAAAATATTAGAGTTGTCATCATTATAAAATTAAAGTAACCATTAAGTATTCAGAAAAAAAAGAGGTTTTCAAATGAGTCAGAAAAGTGTTGAGGATTTATCGCGGTCATTTGCCTTTACATCAAAACTGGATTCTCTCGTAGCTTGGGGTCGCAAGAATGCACTATGGCCTTTGCCCTACGGAACGGCGTGTTGTGGGATAGAGCTGATGAGTGTGATGGGGCCACGTTACGATCTTGCACGGTTTGGCGCAGAGGTGGTTCGATTTTCCCCTCGTCAAGCAGATTTGCTTCTTGTTGCTGGAACTATTACCGAGAAAATGGCGCCGGTTCTGGTTAGAATTTATGAACAAATGCTGGAGCCAAAGTATGTTCTTTCCATGGGGGCTTGTGCGAGCTCTGGCGGTTTTTACCGAGCTTATCATGTGCTTCAAGGTTGTGATAAAGTCATACCTGTGGATGTTTATGTTCCTGGGTGTCCTCCCGCTCCCGAAGCTGTATTGGATGGAATTATGTTGTTGCAAAGGATGATTGCCACCAATCAACCGCGTCCATGGAGAGATCATTGGAAAAACCCGTATACTGGAAAATCTCTGGATCTTCCCGCAAGTTCTTTGGATCAACCTCGAATTGTAGATGGAAAATAAAATGACTAAAATTGATGAATTAAAACAAGAATTAGAAAAACACTTTCAAGCCCAGGCTCAAAATCAAAATTTTAAATTTTCCAACTCTGTTGGCGATGATGTCATTGAGGTTCCAAAGGAAGAATTAATTGCCGTTTTAATTCATTTGAAATCAGTTCATCGCTTTGATTTTTTAATGGATATATGTGGTGTTGACTTTCCAAATCGTGAGAAAAGATTTGAAGTTGTCTATCATTTGTTTTCCTCAAAAGATTCTTCAAGGTTGCGATTAAAAACTCAAGTTGCAGAAGGCGAAGCTGTTGAAACAGCTACGTCTATTTGGAAAGGTGCTGACTGGTTTGAAAGAGAAGCTTATGATATGTTTGGGATTCGTTTTGATAAGCACCCCAATTTAAGAAAAATTTTGACCCACCATCAGTTTGTGGGACACCCTTTAAGAAAAGATTATGAAGCTGATCATCAACAGCACTGTACTGAAACCTTGCCCATTTTCTTTAACAATGAGGGAAGCAGCCGTGGGGATGTTTTAAATGAAAATCTTGTCCCCTTAAATATTGGTCCCTCTCATCCCGCAATGCATGGGACATTAAGGGTTATGGTTGAGTTAGATGGCGAAACCGTTGTCAGAGCCAATTGCGAAATTGGTTACCTTCATCGCTGCTTTGAGAAAATGGCAGAGACTCATCCCTATAATCAAGTCATTCCCTATACCGATAGGCTAAATTATTGTTCGGCGCCAATGAATAATGTGGGTTATTGCAAAGCTGTTGAAAGACTTTTAGGCGTTGAAATTCCAGCCAAAGCCCAAGCCATGAGGGTCATTCTTTGTGAGCTTTCAAGAATTATTGATCACATTATTGCTGTAGGAACGGGGGGCGTGGATTTAGGAGCTTTAACCGCTTTCTTTCATTTGTTTTCCTATCGCGAGAAAGTTTATACTTTATTTGAAAAACTTTGTGGGGCTCGTCTGACGGTCTCTATGACCCGAGTGGGAGGAATGGCTCAAGATGCACCCGAGGGCTGGTTCGATGATGTGATGGCCTTTTGTAAAGAAATGAGTGCTGGGGTTGATGAGATCTCACGGCTCATGATCGATAATAAAATTTTTATTAAAAGAACTCAAGGGATCAGTCCGGTATCAGCGGCTGATGCGATCAATTGGGGTTACACAGGACCATTGCTCAGAGCCAGTGGTGTGAACTTAGATTTAAGAAAAGCGACCCCTTATTATGGTTATGATGGATTAAATTTTGATGTGCCCATTGGGACTAATGGTGATATTTTTGATCGTTATTTAGTTCGTATTGAAGAGATGAGGCAGAGTATTCGAATTATTGAACAGGTGTGTAAGAATGTTCCTGGTGGTGATTTTACTCTTCGGGATAAGAGTCTTGTCCTTCCAGAAAAAAAAGATGTTTATGGAAATATTGAAGGATTAATGAATCACTTCATGTTGGTGATTAAAGGCCTGCGACCTCCAGTTGGGGAGGTTTACGATGCCACAGAAGCAGCTAATGGAGAATTGGGATTTTATTTAGTCAGTGATGGTTCTGCGAATCCTTATCGGTTAAAAGTGAGACCTCCTTGCTTTGCCATTTATCAGTCTTTTCCAACGGTAGTGAAGGGATCCATGTTGGCAGATGCCATTGCCACGGTGGCAAGTATGAATGTCATTGCCGGCGAGCTTGATAGGTAAGCTCAAGCCAAAGAAAGAGTCAGAGGAGATAAAATGTCAGAAGTAAATGAAGTTAATGAAGCTCATGAAATTGTTAAAGAGGCTTTCAAATTATCTGAAGAAGGATTAGCTGAAGTTCAAAAGGAATTGAAACGATATGAGACCAAAGAGTCGGCGATTATTCCAGCTCTTTATGTGGCACAAAAAGAAAATAAAGGATTTATCACTACGGAAATTATTCATTATTTAGCAGAAGTTATGGAACTCCCTTCGAGCCGTATCAATGAAGTTTTCAAGTTCTATACCATGTTTAATCAAAAATCTGTCGGAAAGTATCATGTTCAAGTCTGTACAAATATTTCTTGTTCCCTAGAGGGAGGGCGTGAACTGGCGGATCATATTTGTCATCAATTAGGCGTGAAGTATGATGAAGTGACAAAGGATGGAAGATTTTCTGTTTCCAAAGTGGAATGTCTTGGATCTTGTGGAACGGCTCCGATGATGCAAGTGAATGAAAAATATTTTGAAAAACTAACGCCAGAGTCTGCAATGAATATTTTGAGAGGGATAAAATAATGGAAGTGAAATATTTAACTGAATTTTATCATCTGGATGAATTTCGATATCTTGAGGGTTATAAAAAAAATGGTGGCTATGTCCAGCTGGAAAAAGCCTTGAAAATGCAACCTCAACAAATTGTTGATGAAGTCAAAGCCAGTGGTTTACGAGGCCGCGGTGGCGCGGGGTTCTCCACGGGTATGAAGTGGAGTTTTTTACCTAAAAATAATGAACCTAGATATTTGATTTGTAATGCCGACGAAGGGGAACCAGGAACTTTTAAAGACAGACTGATGATGGAAAGAGCTCCCCATCAATTGATTGAGGGGATGATCATATCGGCTTTTGCCGTCAATTCTAAGAAAAGTTATATTTATGTGCGTGGGGAGTATGACTTTCCTATTAAGGTTCTCGAGCAGGCAGTCCAAGAAGCCTATAAGGCAGGGTATCTTGGAAAAAACATATTAGGTTCAGGATTTGACCACGATTTAGATGTCTATCGTGGAGCTGGAGCTTATATTTGTGGAGAAGAAACGGGGTTGATTTCCTCTTTAGAAGGACTAAAGGGACAACCCAAGTTAAAGCCTCCGTTTCCAGCGATACAAGGCTATCTCAGAAAGCCAACGGTTGTAAACAATGTGGAAACTTTAGCTGCTGTGAAATATATTATTCGTGATGGAGCCCAAGGCTACAGAAAGTTCGGTACCGAAAAAGCTCCAGGAACGAAATTATTTTCTTTAAGTGGTAATGTGAAAACTCCCGGAAATTATGAAGTCCCTTTGGGGTATTCATTGATGGATTTAATTATGAAAGAAGGAAGTGGAATGAAGGTTGGCAGAAAGCTCAAAGCCGTTATCCCTGGAGGATCTTCGGCGCCTGTCTTAACCGCCGAAGAGGTCGCAAAAGCCACTTTAGATTACGAGTGCTTGGCAGGAATGGGTACCATGCTGGGGTCTGGAGCCGTTATCGTGATTGATGATTCTCAATGTATGGTGGATATGTTAGGAGTTCTAATGCATTTTTATCATCATGAATCCTGTGGCCAGTGCACTCCCTGCAGAGAGGGAACAGGATGGTTGAATAAAATTGTTCATTCTATTTTAGAAGGACGAGGACGATTGCAAGACATCGATTTATTAATCAAAGTGGCTGATAACATGAAAGGTCGAACCATTTGTGCTTTATCCGATGCTGCGGCCTTACCCGTATTGAGTTTTGTATCAAAGTTTAGAGAAGAATTTGAATTTTATGTTCGTGAAGGACGTTCCAAAGTGAGAGGAAACTTCTATGCCCAAATGCACCATTAACGGAAAAGAAGTCGAAGTCAAAGACGGTCAAACTATTATGGAGGCTTTTCATAAAGCCGGTGAGCCTATTGCTCATTATTGTTATCATCCTGGATTGAGTGTCGCAGGTGTCTGTCGTCTTTGTATTTGTGATATCGAAGGAAATCCAAGACCTCAGATAGCTTGCAATACGGCCGTTGCCGAGGGGATGAAAGTTTCGACCAAGTCAGAAAAAATCAAGGATGGCGTGAAATGGGTTCTAGATTTTCATTTGATCAATCATCCTTTGGATTGCCCAGTCTGCGATCAAGCTGGTGAGTGCGGTTTGCAAGAACAATACATGGAATTTGGAAAATACGATCCCGAAATGGCAGAAAGAAAAGTAAAAAAGCACAAGGTGGTTGATTTAGGTCCTACAGTGGTTTTGGATTCGGAAAGGTGCATTTTGTGCTCTCGTTGTGTTCGCTTTACTGAAGAAGTGTCAAAGACGAATGAGTTAGGTATTTACAACCGGGGCGATCGTTCAGAAATTGGCTGTGTAGAAGGAAAAATACTTGATAACAAATACTCTTTAAACACCGTGGATATTTGTCCGGTAGGCGCTCTGACCTCTAAAGATTTTAGATTTAAGCAACGGGTGTGGTACCTAAAAGATTCTGAGACCGTATGTAATGGCTGTTCCACTGGATGCAATGTGAAGGTTTATTTCAATAAAGAAGGTATGTTTCGAGTTAAACCTGTTTACAATGAAAAGGTGAATGGCCATTGGATGTGCGATGATGGACGTCAAATCTATCAATTTGCAAATAAAGAATTTCGTTTTCAGAAAGCTCTAAAGAAAGATTCATCTGGACAACAAGAGATGCTGCCTGGAGCACTGGCTAAAGAGCTCCACGAAGTTGTTAAGCGTGGAAAGGATCAGACGGCAGTGGTTCTTACGGGTCAGTACACTTCAGAAGAGTATGACTCTTTTATAGGAACTTTGAGTAAAGAATTTGGTATTAAAAAGTTTTTTCATTGGGATAATTGCCTTGAGCAAAGGAATGATTTTGATGGCTTGTTGATTCGTGGAGATAAGAATCCAAATACCAAGGGCTTAGAGAAAATTTTTGAAAAATACCAGATAAAGACAGAATGGGTTGATCTCGAAAAGGGGATCTCCTCTAAGGCGATAAAAAATCTAATCGTTGCAGGACCAGAAAATGCCTCTGTTTTTAACGATATGGATGCCAAATTAAAACTGTATGAAAAGGCAGAAAATTTAATCTGGCTGGGGTCTGCAAAAATTGAAGCTTTATTGAGTTTAAAAAATAATCTTTTTGTTATTCCTCTGAAGTCCTTTGTTGAAAAAGAGGGAACATTTATTAATCATGCAGGTTTAGAGCAAAAATTTAAAAAAGCGACCACCATTTTACATGAATGTTTAACCTTGACGGAAGTAGCTATTTTGTTTGCTGGGAAAAATTTGATGATGCCCTATTCACAAGAAAAGCCAGATTTTGTTGAATCGCAAAGAAGAAAAGATCAGGTTCTTTTAGAAAATAGAAAGAAAAACGAATTTGTATTCAAGCGAGGAACACTATGAGCATAGTTCAGAAGTCTGCAACTCAAGAAAAGTGGTATCTTCCTGGAATTCTAGGAGGCTTGGGAATTACTATCAGGCATTTACTGAAAAATCTGATCTCTCGAAAAAACATGCCTACAGTAAATTATCCGGAAGAAAAGTATGAATACAGTTCTCGGTTTAAGGGGAATCATATTTTAACTGTGAAAAAAGATGGTCATATTCGGTGCACGGCCTGCATGTTATGTGCAACAAATTGTCCCGCTGAATGTATTAAAATTACAGCCAGTGAAAATCCAGATCCTAAAGTTGAAAAATTCCCAATCAGCTATGAAATTGATATTTTAAGATGTGTATTTTGTGGCTATTGTGAAGAAGCTTGCCCTGTTGATGCCATACGCCTAGGTCCAGAGTGGCAAACCCCAGCGCTTAATGGAAAGAATTTCACCTACGATATTAATCATTTAGCCTATCGACCAACTCTTAAAGGCGGAATTCAATCCCACGTTGACGATGAAGAACGCCACAAAGAAGGAATATAAAATTTAGATACCAAAACCAAACATGATTTTAGCGTAAGTGCCGCTCATATCCAAATCAGGATTCGAAGTGATGAGGCCTTTTGAATCTTTTAATGTATTCCATTTTAGATTTTGATAACCAGCCTCAGCTCCAATGACAAAGCTCAATAACTTCACTCCAGCTTCTAACCCTACAGAATAGGAACTTGCAGAGTCTGGGGTTAAATCTGCAGAGAGGCTTGTATTTGAGTCCGTCCATTTAATGTTATTAGAATGAGAAAGTCCAATAGTGGCTATGGGTCCAAGATAGATAAGAGTATTGATCAGTCTGAAATTAACAACTAAAGAAGTGCGGGTAATTTGAGATTTATACTCTAGGCCGTTTGAGCTTGCTGTGAATCCTAAATTTTCATATCTTAAACCGCCTCCTAGACCTATGATAGGAACGATAAAGATAGCGTCAATTCCAAGACCCATATTGGGGACAATGGAAGGTACGGCTGTGGTTCCAGCGGGATCATAAATACTGGCTAAATTTGGATTACTTCCAAGTAAGCCGTAACTAAGTCGAGCCTCAACAAGTGCATGAGCAGAATGTACAGAAAAAACGGTCAATAAAAGAATTAGAATCTTTGTCATAGAGCCTCCTTAAAAAATTAAATTTTAATCGACATCGACAGGATAGACCTTTGTTGGAGTAGGAACAACTTTTTTTATGGATAAATAGAGCGAATTCAGGTCTAATATCTTGAATATGCTAGAAGTGTTTCCACAACCGGAAAAATGGGATTTATTAAATAATAAATTAAAAAATGAATTAAAATCTGATCAATCCGTGCGTGCGTACGTCAATCCTTACCTGGCGACCTATGATTTAGTTATTGGGTTATCACAGTTGTTTTCCCATAAACGAAGTATTGCTTGGATCAAGGGATTATCCCCATTGTTTGATAGTGTGTATTCTTATTTTGTTCGAGAGGGTTACCATATTCAGACTTACACTCTAGAAGAATTTCAGAAAGAGGCGATCGATCTTCTGAAGTTTGTTGATCAATTAAAAAAAGACACTCTATTCTTTTTTTATGCTGAAGATAACCCTTTAACAGGAGAACTTTACGATTTTGAGAATTTGGAAAATATTTTGAGCCACAAAAAAATATTTTCGATCTCTGTGAGCCATCAAAATGTATTAAATCGAAGTAAAAGTTTCTATCCACTGAGCTCGCGTATCTGTTGGCAGGATGAAGATTTAACCTTGGTTTACCTTGGTGAAAAGTTAAAGGTAAACTCTATTGTGGGTTATTTTCAGAATTTTGGGTTTAAAAATGATTTATTTTTTAATGACCTTTTTCTGAAGAATAAGTTCAAAAACTTTCACCATAGGCAGACTTTTAAGAAAGAAATTCTACATTTTGAAAACTCTTTCGTTGAAAATAATATGATTCATTCTGATCAAAGAATCTGGGATAGATCCTTACTCAAATTCTCTGAAGTTCATTCCGATGAGCTAGCTTATCGATTAAAAGAGCTGGGGTTTAATAACGTTTTTTCTTTGAGCGTCTGCAGCTTTGGTTCCGTTAAGATGTTCCATAAAGGATTATCTTCAGAATATTTAAAGACAGATTTAAATCATTTAATATTGTTTTCTTTCAAGGAATTGTCTGATTTTCCAAGTGCAGAGCAAATTAAAACATGTATTGAAGAGATCAAATCCTCTTCTTCCTGGGTGTTTTAGTTTTTGTTACACACCGGATTTTTTATCATATTAAAAAAAGTTAAATATTCTGAGGCCGACTTGATATTAACGGCTCTTTCTTCTCTGGGAGAAAAAAAATCTTTTTTAGCTAGGAACGCTCTCAAAAGTAAAAAAAGATTTGGAGGAGGAGTCCTGGAGCCCACTCACTATGTTAAGTTAACTTATCTTAATAAAGAGGATCGCCATCAATTAAATATTTTAGAAGAAGCACAGCTTGTAAATGATTTCAATTCTTTAAGGAAAAATTATGACCTTCTAGAATTCGCCCTTCAGACTGTAGATTGTATTTATAAAATTTGTCAGGAGGGGGATCAAAATTCTGCAACACTTTATAATTTGGTAGGCCATACATTGAAGAATCTTTGTAAGGAAAATATAAATCTAGATTTGGATCTACCCATATTAAAATTGCAATTTTATATTAAATTGTTAACGGAACAAGGGGTTTTGGATCCAGAACCCTGGATGTTTGGTTACTTACAAACCAAATTGAGTGACCATGAGATCTTGAGGACAAAAATTTTGCACGATAAGAATTTTGTTTCTCAGATCGAAAATAAGATAAAACACTATTTGCTCCATGCTAATTTGGATGAGAGCTCTTAAAGAGGTTTGATTTTTTTTCCAAGAGGATGATGGTTTTCCATAACGTGATAGAGATGGTTTAAGCTTAAATGGGTGTATTTTTCTGTTGCGGCTAAACTTTCATGGCCTAAAAGAGTTTGGATAACTCTCAAGTTGGCACCACTACTTAATAAATGAGTCGCATAACTATGCCTGAGAGCGTGGGGGTTAAGGCTTTTTGTTAGTCCGGCCTTTTTCCCAATACTTCGAATCCACTCATATCCAGTTCGTGGGGATAACTCCCGATCTCCGAAAACGAATTCAGAAGATGAAAAATATTTCTCAGAAAAGCTCTTTAGGGATAGGCTAACGATTTTGGGAATAACAATGATCCTTTCTTTCTGCCCTTTTCCAAGGATTCGAAGGGATCTTTTTTCAAATGATATGTTATTCCATTTTAACTGACAGGCCTCAGAGACTCTTAGGCCTCCTCCGTAAAGAACAAGAAAAAAAAGAGTCTGACTGCTATTTAATTTTCTTTTCTGATCCTCATGAGTGGCCTGAATTTCATTGGATAAAAAGCTAAGACAGCTTAAAACTTCATCAAAAGAGATAAAATGAGGGATTTTTTTTGGCACTTTGGGAGAGGGAATCAATGTTCCAAGATTTTCCTCTATTTTTTTTTCTTTAAAGAGATAGTTAAAGAAACTTTTTAAGGCCCCAATTTTTCTATTTCTAGTTGAAAGTTTTTTATCCTTCCAGATGGAAAGCCTGCTAAAGATAAATGCTTTTAATTGATCAACAGATATAAATTGGAATGGTTTTAAAGTGGAGTCTTCAGATTTTACATTAAAAAACTCAAACAGGTCATTTTTGTAAGCTCTGAGGGTGTTTACGGATGAAAAGTTTACATTTTCAAGTAATTTTAAATAGTTATCTATTTCATGTTGTGGATAAAAAGGCTTCATTTTTAGGCAATTCATAAAATTAATTTAGTACCATGCAAATTTTTCTTGCAGATTCTACAAGGACGATGTATGTTGCGCTGCGTATACACAAGGTGACATTTTTTGTAAGTCATCAATTCAAACACTAGCACATTTAGCAGCACAATTAGCATAGAAAGGTGGTAAATATGAACGAAAACTCGATAATCTCTTCTCAGGTCCTGCCGACGAGTCAAACTCAAAATCAGATTCTTTGGGGAAAGCCAACAGAGCAAGTTAAAGTTCCTGAAATTAATCGATCTATAATCTATCAATCAGATGCCATGTCAAATCTCATGAAGATGATTGATCGAGTGGCCCCTTCAAATGCCAATGTTTTAGTTCTTGGAGAATCAGGAACAGGCAAGGAATTACTTGCAAGGGCTGTTCATGAAAGGTCACTTCGCAAAAATAAACCCTTTGTTGCCATTAACTGCGGAGCTCTTCGCGAGACTTTACTTGAAAGTGAATTATTCGGTCATGAAAAAGGCTCTTTTACTGGAGCTTACACCAAAAAAACAGGATTAGCAGAAGTAGCTAACCATGGAACTTTATTTTTAGATGAAATCGGTGAGTTATCCCCTGGAATACAAGCGAAACTTTTAAGATTTATTCAAGAGGGTGAGATATTTAGAGTTGGTGGAAAAGATCCTATCAAAGTTGATATTCGATTAATTTCTGCAACAAACCGTGAATTAGACCAAGAAGTACAAAAAGGAAATTTTAGAGAAGATTTATTTTATCGTATAAATACAATCATCGTTAATGCTCCTCCTTTAAGAAGAAGAAAGGAAGATATTCCAGTTCTTATTCAGCATTTTATGAGCCATTCTTCCCAATCTCAATATGGCAAACTTAAAACAATGAGTTCTGAGGCTATTCAAAATATGATGAAATACGAGTGGCCAGGAAATATCAGGGAATTACAAAATGTTTGTGAACGGCTACAAATTCTTTCCGATGGGCACCAAATTGAAGTGGGAGATTTACCTGAAAATATTAAAAATCCAGATGTTCAAATCGATTTTTTGGAATATGACCCAACAATTCCCCTATATGAAATTGAAAAAAAATATATTCTAAAAGGATTGGCCCATTTCAGTGGAAACAAAACCCAAGCGGCTAATAATTTAGGAATCACTATTAAGACTCTTTATAATAAACTTCATGAGTATGGTGAATTTGACAAATTTGCAGTACACTCAAAGCCAACAAAATAAATAAAAAAATCTAAAGTCCAAATAACGGAAAATAGGGGTCTATATAACCCCTATTTTTATTTAGAAATAACCTTCTTCTCCATCGTCTTCTTCGTCGTCCTCTTCATCATCTGAGTCGTCAATATCTTCAAATTGATCTTCAGTGGTGCTTTCATCTTTTTCGTCCCAATTGTCGTCATCTTCTTCAGAAGATGAGGATTCATCGTCTAAACCAACAAGAGTATCGACATCTCCATCGTCATCAAATTCAGAAGAAAGTTCCTCTAAAGATTTTGAAGCTTCTTCGCTCAAAGCGGAAAGCCCAGCTCCGGCAACAGCAACAGCCGCAACAGCTGCAGCTAGTTTACCATTTTTAGATTTAGCAGTAGGCTTAGTTGCTGCTTTGGTAGTTGCTTTAGCAGTCGCTTTTTTCTTAGCTGCGGTTTTGGCAGCAGGCTTAGCAGCTGCTTTGGTAGTTGCTTTAGCAGTCGCTTTTTTCTTAGTTGCAGTTTTGGCAGCAGGCTTAGCAGCTGCTTTGGTAGTTGCTTTAGCAGTCGCTTTTTTCTTAGTTGCAGTTTTAGCAACAGGCTTCGCTGCTGCTTTAGTAGTTACTTTAGCAGTCGCTTTTTTCTTAGTTGCGGTTTTAGCAACAGGCTTTGCAGCTGCTTTGGTAGCTGCTTTAGCAGTCGCTTTTTTCTTAGTTGCAGGTTTCGTTGATTTGGCCATTAAAACTCCTTAAAGTATATTCATAATAGGGTTTACGAGATTATGCTATACGAGGAAAATTTTAAGGGCAAGAAATTACTTAGTAAAGATAGTACTCTTCGAGGAGTTTACTTAGCTGTGGATCCAATCGATAAGACATAAAGAATCCACCATTCGTTACATTCTTTTTCCCTAGAAAAGTTAAGTAGCCCATGATTTTAGTATTTTCTTTATTTTTTATACTAAACACCAGCTCATTGATCTGTATGGAACCAAAGTTGATAACGGGATCAAATTTAGTCTCGGCATAAAAGCCAATCGCTTCGGCGCTTAGGTAAAGATAGAGCTTTTCTTCTTTGTCAGGAGTTAGTAAAAAACCTTTTGATGGCGGTTCTCCAGAGGGAAAGAAGGGTATTCTGTTACCATTTGGAAGTTTCGCAGGAACTTCACTGACATTTTGCAGCACATATTTGACGGGGATAATGAGTTTGATAAGCGGATTGTCTGCAGAATTGTCCGAGATAATTCTCATTCCAGGGTAGTTTTTAATCTCCATTTCAAAGTTTACTAAGTTAGAAAAATTTGACATCGGAATTCCTATCGAGAATTCGCCTCTTTCTTTATTAAAGTCCAATGCGGGAGTTGTTATGTTTTTAGCAGGTCCATTAGCTATAAACCCGCTAAGGTTTGTTTTTTTTAAGATTTCTAAAATTTCTTTTTTTCGGTCAGCAGAAGTTTTTTTGTCAGGAACGGCTATGGTTCCATTGTCAGTATTATGATTTGCTTCCTGACTGTCTTCATTAGTGGAAGATGCCGTTTTAGAGTTAAAACTTTCAGGTGAGCAATTGGTTAAACAACATAAAGTGAGAGTGAGAAGCGCTATTTTTTTATGTGAAAAAGTTGAATTTAATTTCATAATTTCCCCCTTGGGTCTAAGTCTAATGAGCTCATTTGCTGGACTCACAGCTAGTCATCGGCCCTAAGGATTAAGACTTTAGGCTTTTTATATAAAATGTACCTTAGTCTAGGGAAGTGTTTTTAGAGCCTGTCCCTAAAAGGTCATCTACTTCGTTGGACCGTCAAAAAATTCGTTCCAACTTACATAAAGTAAGTCTCCACGAATTTTTTGACGGAATCACGCCTTGTATCTGACCTTTTGGGGACAGGCTCTTTTAGTTTAATCAGTTTGATCAGATTATTCAGTTTAAAAACAAAAAAAGGGGTTAACATTTAAGTTAACCCCTAACGATGTGATAATAGCGGGACTTTAGCCAATTAGTTTAAGAGCTAATTGATTAGTTTGATTTGCTTGAGAAAGAGTTGCTGTACCTGCTTGTAAGAGAATGTTATTTCTAACCATCTCTGATGAAGCTTGAGCAACATCGGTATCTCTGATTCGACTATTAGCAGCACTCATGTTTTCATGAGCAACTCCTAAATTGTCAACAGTCGATGTCAATCTATTCTGTAAGGCTCCCAAATTGGCTCTGTAGCCATTTACAAGTTCCTGGGCAGAATCTAAAGACATCAATGCACTTTGAGCTCCTTCTTTGGACGTATAGTCTAATCCACTTAATCCCAAGGCATCTAAAGTAGCTACATTTTCTGATGCATTAAATGAGATTCTGTCTTCTTCAGCATTGTTAAAAATACCAACTTGAAAATCGAAAGTTGGTGTGGATCCATCAAGAAGTTTAGTTTTACCCCAAGTAGTCACTGAAGCAATCCTTTGGACTTCCGATTTCAACTGATCTACCTCTTTATTTAGAAATCCTCTCTCTACTGAGCCAACAGTGTCAGACGCTGACTGGATGCCTAGTTCTCTTAATCTAACAATGACGTTACCAATTTCGTTTAAACCACCTTCAGCAGTTTGAACCATTGAAATACCATCATTCGCATTTCTTTGTGCTTGCGATGTAGATCTGATACTCGCCTTTAATCCTTCGCTGATAGCCAAACCAGCAGCATCGTCTGCAGCTATGTTGATTCGACTACCAGAGGCTAGTTGCCCCATGGATTTTCCTATTGATCGTTGGCTACCCACTAAATTTCTTTGTGCATTGATAGCCGCCAAGTTCGTTGTTACTCTCATACCCATAAATTAATCCTCCGTTAAATTAAATTCTTTCATATACCTCCTTGTTGTTAATTTTCTCCTCAATCTTTTGAGGCCGCATTCCTTGCGAATTAATAAATATTTTGGCCTATTACTATTTTTGAAAATTATTTGAACATTCTATTGTTCTTTAGTATCTTCCTTGAAGGCCTCCTTTCTTTAAGGTTGAAAAGTGTGACTTCACTTTTCGGTTCTTCCTGAATCCCAGTTATTGCTTCACATCTTAAATCGTTGCTTACAAATAACAGTTCGGGAGCAGTGACATATTCTTGACAGGACATAAGGTAAGAAAAAGCAATCAGAAATCAAATTCGGTCTTTAGAACGAGGAAAAAAAATCCACGTAGAGGAAAAATATATATAGGCGAGTTCTCCAACGAGCTCGTGTTAAGTAAATAATTTGAGGTGGAGGATATGTGTAGATGAGTTTATGTAACAGCGAGAGTATATTCTTTGAGAATTCGATGGGCTGGTTCATAGGAGCAGCCCAAAATTTTCGCTATCTGATAAGGAGTTTTAATTCCTACATCAATCGCAGTTATAATATCAGCTCTCCACGAAGCGCCAAAAATAAGACGATTACGATACTGTGGATTTTTTCTAACCAGTCGTTCAGGTGTTTGTGAGTCTGAAGCACGTATCCTGATAGTTCCGTTTGGTATTAAAAATCCATTTTTTTTAAAATTAGGTTCTTCTCCTTTTAAAATCATCGAACTTAATGCCAGTTCAGTATTGACTAAAGCCAGAGGACCTTTTTGTTTTTTTATCAGTCTCTTCCATTGATGAAAGCCCATATTAAATGCACAAATCGCTACAGCAACAAGCCATGGGGAATTTTTCTTTTTTTGAAGCTTCATCAATTTTTCAATAATGACGTAGTCTCCATGAACAGATACCCAACTGCATAGCAATGAAAATAGGCTACTATCATGAGGAATTTCTAAAGTGGCATCATGCAAAGTATTTTCAATATCGACCCATTGTGGATCTTTTATTTTTTGAACGCCAGCTAGCTGAACACCAATGTAAATCAGCTTTTGGTCAAGAGATAGATTACTCATAACCCAAAGCCTTTCCTAAGATCGCGAAGGCAGTCTCCACATGGCTAGGCCACTTTGGGTTGGAATCTCGTTCTTTGACCCAATTGATGGCAGTTTTCAGTTCATCAACTGTAGGTTTTAAATTTCGAAGATCCTCAAAGTCCGGCGTTGTTCGGTCACAATATGCAAATAGTTTGGATTTAAGCAGATCGTCTCTCCCTAAAACTTGTAGAAAAAGAGCTCGGCCATGATACAGAGGCTGTACTCGGTTCCTCCAGCCTTTAGGAAGATCTGTTTTTAGGGATTGGGGGCCGTTATTCAACCAACTGATATCAAGTGCGAAATCTAGCCTTTTCGTCGCGAACTCCTTAGATGCGATTTTAATTTTTTCTGGAATTTCAGGATCAAGACAATCCACGTCTCTTGTTTTGCGAGAACTGATATCCAGAATATTAAGCGCAGCTCCACCAATAATAACAGCTGCAAAATTGAGATTTTGGCTTTCTAAATATTTATCAAACTCAATAATGACATCTTTCATCAGTCATATTGTACCATACAATATATAAAGAATCAAAAAAAACAGTATTATCAATACTAACCATTTGGTTTTATTTAGTTTTTAATAGTTAGTGACGGTTATTGCTTAACTTTTCAAATCTCTACAGTGAAAAACTTAAAGTAATACTTTATATTAAAGTCAATTTAAATTGAAGGTTCTGGCGACATGAAAATTAAATCTTACTAAAGATCCCAAGATTTGGGAGGAATGATACCAGATCAATCAATTTCATGAAAACGACAAAAGGCTATTTTTCCGCTTAGCTCGTAGTCATGTATTTGCTGTGCCTTGAGATGGTGTGAAATAATATATCCTATAGTGCAAGCTTCGTCAGAAAGTTCATCTTTTCTTTTAAAGTGGGAACAATCTTCACAAGACCATCGGTGATCGAATTTTAAATAATCGCTAGGATTGACATGATCTTTTTTTATGGAGGGGGTTAATCGTTTGGGTGTTTTCATTAAGTAAACCTACTTCTTTATATTAATTTAACGGCTCAAAATGGTTTGGTTGGAGTTACTTTGGGCACGAAAAGAACTCCATTAGCCTGCTCAGCGAAAATAGTACTATTAATATTTACTCCATTGAACTGAAAGTCATGTGGTGTTTTTAATTCCAATGGAAGCCCTCCAAGCATTGGCACTAAAACTGGCTTATCTGGACTGGCTTTTAGAAATTTTGCGTTAAGAGATTCATTGTTTAAATCGATGGAGCATTCCATTTGTGGACATTCGGGGCCGGGACCTCGTGAGCCGCCACCATATAGCATCCAAATTCCGAAAACTTGCAGGGGTGGCTGAGTCGCCGTCCGCGTGCTATTCAACTGACGAATTTTTCGCCAAAAAGCCTTATTGCCCTCGATCCATTGAAGCTTGCCTTTTTTTATCTCATCGCTCTGAGCGGTCCCAAGCAAACCTTTTGGGAGGTCTCTTTGTGTGATGACTTCTGACAAGTTTCCGAATAGTGCTACGGATTTGAGAATTTCTTCATTACCCGTCATTAAGTATTTATTGATACGACGGGCATCACTTCGGCCCATTTCTATAGCTTGGGTGTGATAACCTTTTGAGACATATCTTTTAATGAGCTGATATTGATATTGAAGTTTTTCTGTTATGTAATGATCGGGCTCGCCTAAAAACAAAAGTCTCTTCGTTACTATCATTTTATCAATTGAATTAAGGGCTGTTGAAGTTGAAAGGTCCTCAAGATGATCAAAGTAAATTCCATTTTTTTGAATCCAAGGATTAAATTCAGGAGAAATGGCAAAGCTAGTGTTCGTATTCGAAATTGAAATGATAAATACGGATACTGCAAATGCCTTCCATCCCATAATCCAATAACAGTATATTTCCACGGTTTCGATATCCACAACTTTCTTTCGTACTTGAAAATATTTTAATGTTGCGTAGAACATATTACAAATAAAGACGCTTAAGTGATTGATATTTTTTTAATCGTCGTTTATGAGGAGTACGAAATAAGATTAATCTTTTTCAAAATAGTCAAAAGAGGTAGATAAATGAATAAAGTTGTTTTGATTCTAATTTTTTTAATTGGGTGTTCTGCTTTTGCTACTTCCGAGTCCAAAGAGTTTGAAGTAAAGGACTTAACTGGCGTTTCAGTTGAGAATACTTCTGGAAAAGTTTTTATTACCGAAACAGATGGTTCAAAGGCCTATGTTGTTGCTACTAAAAATAAATTTGGTGATAAATGTAAAATGACGGTGGAGCGGTCTGCAAATAAATTAGTTATAAAACTTGAAAAGACAAGTAGCTTTTTCTCAACTGAAGAGTGCAATGTTGATTTTCAAGTAAAAGTACCTAAGAATGTGGATCTGGACATAGCCTTGGGATCAGGTAATGTTACAGTTAAGGGCATTCATGGTGATTTGGCATTTAAAATCGGCAGCGGTGATATCTTAGCTGATGGAACATTTAGAAAAATTAGCGGCTTTTCAGGAAGTGGAAAAATCTCACTTAGAGGCTTGATTGGTGGTGGAGAGCTTAAAACTGGTAGCGGGGACATGGATCTGACCTATGCTGCAGTTTCTCTAAATGGTGAACTTGATTTAAAAACAGGAAGCGGTCGGACTTCAATTTTGTTTCCCAAAGGAGCAAAGATTAAAACAAATTTTAAAGCTGGTAGTGGCAAACTCAGCAATGAGCTGGGTGATACCCCTGAGGCTTCATTTAAAGTTTCAATGAAAACTGGCTCTGGCGATCTGAATATTAAATCTTATTAAGAATTTAATCTTTCGTTCGTTCAGTAGGCTTAATCGGCAGTTCGGTTCTTTCGCGAGAAGTTACATAAAAAATAAACCAAGGAGCACCTTCTTTCTAAGGGGAAAAAATAATGGAACGACTCAAAAGATTTTTTGTATTTTCAAAGATCTGCAGTTTCAAAGATCGCCTCAATAACTATCTTAGGGTCGTTTTCATTTGGTGTCCCATCGTGACCGTCTTGTTTATTTTTGGTTTCGGAAGCATCGACAATTTGGCCCGTAGATTTTCAATTTCAATGATCATTTCTACAACAGTGGCAACCTCTTGTTTTTTTGGTTCTTGGCTGACTAGCGATCTTTACAATAGCTATCGACGATGGCGTGGCCAAGAAACCAAAAAAGTTAGTTTCCTATGGGGAGTTTTTTTAGCTTATCCTTTTCTTCTTCCTGGTCTCTATTTTGGATTTATCTTCGCAGGAGCGTTTGGCACAGCCATTGGTCACACCTGGGACCCACCTAGCTTTCAAGACTATAGCTCCGGTGTGATTTTTGGAATAATGGTTTCTGGCCTATTCTCACTTTTTGAGGTCGTACGGGAATCAAAGCAGGCAAAGAAAGCTGCCGAACTAAAATTTCGCACCCTCGAAAATGAAAATCTCAAAGCACAGATTTCTGCTTTGACAGCTCAAATGAATCCACATCTTCTTTTTAACTCACTCAACACTATCGCATCGACGATCACGACGGATCCAAAGTCTGCCGAAGAAATGGTTGTCCAGCTATCCGAACTCTATCGCGGGATATTGAAGTCGGCTAAGGATGAGGTGCACTCTCTTGAGAATGAACTCTGGCTCTGCCGATCCTATTTAGATATTGAACAAAAGCGCTTCGGCCCAAGAGTTGACTACAAGATTCTCGTTGCTGAGACCATCGATCCAAAAAAAATGAAAATCCCCGTTTTACTTATACAGCCCCTTGTCGAAAATGCAGTGAAGCATGGTATCTACCCTAAACGCGACGGAGGAGTTGTTTCAATTGATGTAAGAAAAACTGATTCTCATTTTGTAATCAGCGTGATGGATAATGGAATTGGCATTCAATTTGAGAAATCCACAAAGGGGACAGGCTCAGGCCTTTCGAATTGCGAATCCCGAGTAAAGCTGAAGTATGGAGCTGAATCCAAATTTATTTTTTCAAGAAATGATAAAAATGAAACAACAGCGTGCATCCATATTCCATTGAAAGGAGCGGCCTTTGGCTAGAACCTTTATTGTTGATGATGAAATTCCTGCCATTGATCGACTGAGCCAGTAGTTTCTTTTTGAGATTAATTTATTCAAATTTATTGGTTTTTAATTATTGCATTCTGATATATAAATTTTTTCTGGATTCAATTTTTTAGACTCGAGCCAAAATTTGATCTGTGATTTAACGAGATCTGGGTATTCACCACATTTAAAATTTTTAGAGGCTAGGAAAAGTTGTGGTGCTTTATCAAATTTCCCCTCGTAAATAAAATGTATTATTGCCATCACAGAAGTCTTCCCTTTGGAATCTGCAAAATAAAATCCTTTTTCATCACAACTGTGTTGCCTACAAGCGGTCAAAACGATTGAATTTTCATTGGGAGAAATACTCTCATCAGGTGGGCCTCCTAAAACGGTTAATAGGGCATCAGACAAACTACTTTTCTTATGTCTTTTTTCAAAGCCGAAATCTTCCCTAAAGGTAGGCAACTCTGCTTTCAAAAAATTTAACTTCTTTAGTTCTCTAATTACCGAATTAGTACTTTTTCCTTTTGAAGACTTTACCCACTCCCAGCTGATTTGGGCGCTTGATAGACTTTGAAAAAGAATCAAAATAGTTCCAAAATAATATTTCATGATTTAATTGAACCAGGATGTAAAGGCTCGATCAACAAACAAATACTTAAATGGCGGAAAGACTTTCGATTGAAATTTTTTTGAATTTCAAAGCTTCTTTCTTCCATTCTTTAAACTCAGTAAGAAATCTTTTTGTTAATCAACTTAACTTCGACCTCGATAAATTGCTATGAAGCCTTCAAATGAAAAACAAAATAGCTATTGAGAACTGCTGGCAAAGTTATAAATTTTTATTTCAGATTTTCACCATTGCGAAAAATAATTCCTTTTTATAGAGCCCCGCTAATCCACAAGACTATTGTCACTTTCAAAGTCTTCATCTCCTATTTTAGGATTGTTAATGCATGTTCCTCTATGCCAACAACGTTCCGGCCCGCAATCACATCCACCAGTCATAGCGGCCCCGCAAGCAGACGGAAAAACTTGATCGAAACAATTATCAACGCAGGTACTTCCAAACACCACATACCTTCCTCCAACGCGCTCACATTCGTTTTTTCTATCTGGCAAGATCGATGCCCAATCTGCGACAGGCCATCGGCAGTCTTGGCCATCTGAAATTCCTCCGGTGTTTACACAGGTTCTAAAATCCAAGGGTATTCGAACTCTATTTGCAGCAACAATCAAAGGATTCTTTTCGAGATTTAACAAGACTTGCTGAATATATTCAGCATTCATATTTTGATCAACGATAAGAAATATTTTACTATGTTCGCGTTTTGATTTGAAAATCTTCAGCTTATTGTTGGTTAAGACAGAATTGACATCTTTCACCCTTGCATCTGACTTAAAAATGACCCTAAAAAGGGAAATATGTTTCTTTGGGTCGAGATTTTGAGATGCCACAGGGCGCTCACGGAAATTCACAGTTGACTGCTGCCACAAATGAGTTTCAGGACCAGGCAACATGCCGTTGGGATATTTAAAATGGGAAGAATCAACACACTGATGATCCCTGCAATAGAGATTTTCGAGGCGCTCAGGGTGAGTCCAATAAGAAAGTCGATCCTTACTGTATCCGACTTTAGATAAGCGGGAAAAAAGTTGTTCTTCATTTTTCCGATTGAGGAAAAAGGCTCTTTTGCCAAAAAAAATGATGTTTCTTCCGCAGTCTGAGGTCTTTTGGCAAGAATTGTTCTTTGATAACTTCAAAGCCTCTGCCATTAAAAATTCTTCCGATCCAGCCGCAAACTCGAGTTGAATATTTTCATTGGCATCTCTGAGGTGCTCACAGTTCGAAGTCAAGGGCAAACTCATTTCCGTAAAGTCCCTCAAGGGATTTTCTGTATATAGTAAAATTGGAAAAATATCTATTTCATTTTTAAGTTTCGAGTATGTTTGATCTAGATCTCCTTCAAATATTTTTCTGACTTTAAACTCTCTTTTAAAAGCATAGGATCCTTTCAAATACTTCTTCTTGAGTTCAGCAATAAATCTAATGCAATTTCTTTCATTAGCAAGGTTCTGATCCCGAAGAGCTCTTACTTCTGCAATACTATAGTTTCTCGCAGAAACGCGAAAATGAGTCTCATCCTTCCACTTCACTCTTACAAAATGCGCAATGGAAGTTCGGATGACCTCTTTTTCCAAGAAATCGGCCAGAACTAGATTCCCTTTGCTTTCAAAAACCACAGTTCTTCCTGATGGTGATAGACTCAGAAATGAGCTTGGTGGCCCCATTGCTTCAACACACTTATGAATCAACTCATTAAGATGTAACTGGCAGATTTTCGTACGATCCGAACCCACCTTCGTTTGCCAAACAAAAAAGTCTTCTGAACTTGCAAACTTTGTTGTTTTATCCAAATTTTGGATCGACCCTTTAGGCTTTCCATTTTTTTCGAAGAGAAATAGAGTTTTCTTTGAACTCTGATTTAAAGGTTCAACCTGAAAATAATATCGAAGACCAAATAATTGAGCTCTTTCTTTATCATAGGGAATAAAAGGTTTTTTGGAGTTGAAGGGCACGTACGACTCCATACTGGTCTGCGACTGATTAAAAGCACCACTCACTAAAGGTTGTTTTTGAACTTCTCTAAAGACGAGCTTGGCTAAAGCGAGCTTGGGATCTGCTTTGGCTGGTGAAGGTGCAGATTCATTTCTGGGTTGGACCGTTCCCGAACCTTCATTGAGGATTTTGAATTGTTCCATTCCAGAAATTGTTCCCTGGCCTTCAATCGCATATACTTTCCCTGTAACAGGTGAATGAACACCCCTAAATTCCACTCTGCAGGAGGGCATTTTATCGTCAATATCAACTTCAAATAGTCCTTCAATCGATTTTGGAATCCTGTAATCAAGGTCGAATAGATCAGTCGGACATTCATTGGTCGCAATCCAAGTTGCCATCGATTGTCGAAAAATTTCACGCAAAGTCACTTGGACCTGTTTTTCGATAACATCAACTGAAAGAGGTTGAGATGGCACCATCTGGGAAAAAGCGGGATGTATCAAAAAGAACTGAGCACATTGAAAAAAAAGAGCATATAATAATCGATTCATTTCATTTCTCACTCTTTTCCTCACCGCTCCGTCATAGGCGGAGGATCCCTGATCGAAGACTCGAGGGCAATTGCCAAGTTGATTCTATCGAGAGCTTTTGATACTCGCAAGCAGATAAAGTATATACCTCTAACACAAATGTAAAAGTTCTGAATGATCCAAGAAACATAAAGAAAGAAAGTTAAATCGATCTGCCGTTTTAGGTTGAGACACGTAATAAGTTCAACATAAAAATGTAAAAGTTTATCCTGTTGTCATTGTTGGTGATTTCTTAGTCCAAATTGTTGATTTCTCAAATAGATACTTTTGTTTAGTCTGAATCAGTCGAAGAAGACTCTGTATGGACGTAGAACCTGATTACAAACTATTAAAGGTTTCATTTGGTTTGAATTCTTGGTGTTATATTCTAATATCATCCATCTTTGTGATATTTATCGGAATTCAAAAAGCCCATGCAACGGGGGCTGGGATTACCTATCATGGCAGGCTCATAGATCCCAATGGTAATCCCGTTGTGGGAACAAATGTTCAGTTTCGATTGCAGATTAGAACTCCAGGAAATGAAAATTGTTTGATGTATGAGGAAGTCCAAAACAAAGATCTCTCTATGACAAGTGGAGCCTACGCAGTAACAATTAATGATGGCACGGGGTCTAGATTGGACTCTTCGGGATACACTTTGGATCAAATCTTTGCGAATCGAAATTCTTTTACCTTTGCAGGGAGCAGCTGCACCGCGGGAATTACTTATTCTCCTAATACGACGGACAGTCGGAAGATTCAGGTTTTCTTTAATGATGGAACCTTTCCCATAGGCCAGTGGGAACCCGTGGCTCCGATGGCAATTAACTTTGTTCCTATGGCCATTGAAAGCATGCAAGTGGGTGGTTACAAGAAAGAGCAACTTATAAAGATTGCTGATGGGGTATCGACAACAGGAACAGAACTCAATAGTGCTTCATGGACCGAGCTTCTAGCTTTGATTGGTGGAACCACCACTCAGTATGTGAAATCGGGATCGGCTAATTTCACGGCAGCTCCCCAGTGGAATGGAGTTCCTTCGGGAGCCAATGATCTTGTCAACAAAACCTATGTGGACGCACAGGTAGTGGCAGGTTTACCCAATGTGGGAACTCCAGGGACTTATGCGAAAGTAACGACAGATACAAAGGGCAGAGTGACAACAGGAGCCGCCTTAGTGGAAGCAGATATCCCGACACTTTCCACTGCGGGAAAAGTCAGCGGCAGCGCTATCAATGCAGGCACCTTGGCCGGAAGCACCGCCATCAATTCCTCTGGAAATCTTGTGACCACGGGCACAGTTCAAGGAGCCACAGTGAGTGCGACGAATCTGCGAGCCTACAACGGCGCTAATTATGTTCAACTGGCAGCGCCGGCACTAGGTGCTGGAAATTTGAATTTCATACTACCCTCCACAGATGGAGCTTCCGGTACTTTGATGAAAACCAACGGATCTGGTCAACTCAGTTTTGGAACTTTAAGTTCATCAGATATCCCTAGCTTGGATGCTGGAAAAATCACGACAGGAACATTGCCTGTGGCTCGAGGTGGAACCGGACTCACGAGTTATGGGAACAACAGTGTATTGGTTTCGAATGGCACAGGCACTGCGATAAGTTCATTGAATTGCACCATCGGACAAATCATCAAGTTTGATGCCTCTGGCTTTGCAGGGTGTGGTACCGATAGCACGGGGGCTGGGTCTCAGTGGACCACGACTGGATCGGATATTTACTATACAACCGGCAAAATGGGTGTGGGAACGGCCACCCCCGGGGCCACGCTGGATATTACCCAAACTAACGGAGATGTCAGCGCCGGGCCCCTAGGTTATGCACTGAAAGTGATCGGCGGCAGAAATACGAGCGCAGTTTATCCAGCTCGAGGTGGCGATATATCTTTGGCGGCTGGCATGGGAATTTTTGGCGGAAATGTAAATATTGCCGCAGGGTCGAGTTGGACGACCGGACCTTATAGTACCGGAGCATCTCTTAATTTGGATGGAGCCTACAATATTGGTCAAGCAGGCTCCGCAACTCTTTTTGGGGGCACTGGTAAAAATGGAGAGCCTGGGGGCTCTGTTGTCTTGTCGGCTGGGGATGCAACCACTGGCCCTGGCGGGGATGTGCGATTGTCTGGCGGTCCAACCGGCGGTGGGGCATCGGGTGGAAATGTCTATCTCAATGGAGGTCTGGGCAGCTGGGCGTCCACTCGCGCAAACGTTATAGTTGCAGATCTCGGGGGCAAAGTCGGTGTCGGCACAGCGGCCCCTGTTGTTAGAATGGATGTCAGTGGAACAATCAAAGTCGGTGATGGTGGGGAATCATGTAGCTCCTCAACAAAAGGATCTATCCGTTACAACAATGTCACGAGCGTGCTTGAATTCTGTAATGGCACCGGGTGGAATCTCATTCAGGCCGCTGCTTGCAATGACCCAACTCCTGATACGATTTCTTTCACTAATGAGGCCAATGCAACAACATCAACCCTCTATATCTCCGATATTCAGCAAGTGACCGGCATAAACTGCTCGGTGCCTGTCACTATCACTGGTCAGGGATCTCCGCAGTATCAAATTTGCAGTGATGCTTCTTGCACAACAGTGATTCAGGCTTGGACTTCTAGTTCAAGTTCTGTCACCACAGGTCAGTACTTACAGACGAGACTAACTACCGACAACGTAGGGGGCGCTAGCTTTCAGGCCACTCTAATCATTGGATCCGGAGCCACTGTTTGGACCGTCACTACCGCTGGAGGCGATTGTACGGGCTCACCAAGCATCGGGACTGTCTGTGCTGATGGCACCATCTATGCGGGGCTTTCACCGGATGGTAACAACAAAATGTTCACAACCCGTTGCGATGCTGGTCAAACCTGGGATGGATCAATTTGTATAGGTGCAAGAGCCAGCCTCAGTTGGAATAATGGAACCACAAACAGGCCTGTCACTGGCTATGGTAGTGCCGTCACAGGTAAAACCAATTCTGCGGGCTTATATGGTCTGTCCGATACGGGATCACCCTATGAAGGAGCCGCCTACTGTGAAACACTAAACATCGATGGTAAAACTGACTGGTATCTGCCCGCATTGTCTGAATTAAATATACTGTATTCCAACAAAAATATAATCCGCAACTTTGATACCAGTGGATCTTACTATTGGTCTGCCACAGAATATAGTTCTGACGGAGTCTATGCTGTTCGTTTCTCTGACGGTAACGTCAGTTATCTCGCCCAAAAGAATCTGTTTAGGTTGACCAGGTGTGTGCGACGTTAGTTTTTCAAATTTCCGAACACATGTGACGGTCCCCTTCTTGTTATTTGAGTCTATGCATCAGTCCAAATAAACTCAGAAAGTTCTGGAAACGCTATCCTTAAATTTTCAATTTTAGATGCGTTTACCCTAGGAGGGCGAGAGAGTTCCTTGGAGCCTTGACATGTCCTTAAAGAACACCAATAATTTTCATATTAAAGGGAGGTCATCCTGCGACAGTTTACCTTTGTTCTCCTGGTTTTTTCGTTTCCTTTGTTAGCCCTTTCTGAAACCAACAAAGCGGCATAAATAGACAAACAAATTAAATGAAAATAAGCTAGAGCAGACTGGTCACCAAATTTGTCTTTAAAACTAATAAACACCAAATCCAAATTTTCCAGAAGGAGTTTATTTCGCTCAGATTCATTCTCATATTTTGCACGTCGAGTACATGTAGAACAAAACCGATGAAATAAAAAAGCGCAATTAATTTCAAAAAATTAGACTTTATTTTACTCATAATTCATGTATTTGACCCTGTTAAAAATAAATTGTCATATTTTTTGAATTGCCGACAGAAGTGTGGCACAAACATCTTGGCGGTGGGCAAGTTGGGCGAATCCATCTGTTACCGAGTTTTAAGAAATGCTCATCGAGGGGGTTATTTAATGTCAGCTCCAATTTCTCTGAAGCAGATCAGCGATTCGATCTTAGAAAAGCATAAAAATGTTCTCGTTTCGCAAGTAAATGATAGTTGTCTCCGCCTTGCCGTCATTGAAGGAATTTTCGACTGGCATCATCATCCAAACTCCGATGAGCTTTTCCTCGTCCTAGAGGGTTGTCTTCAAATCGATTTTCAAGATCAGAAATCTGTCGAACTTCTCCCGGGAGACGTTTTTACTGTACCTGCAAAAAAGATTCATCGAACATTTGCAAAAACTAGAACTGTAAACCTTTGTTTTGAACTCACAAAGGGCGAGACCGTTTTCTTTCAAAATGGAGGTGCTCAGCATGGAATCTGTTAGACATCCCAATGAGGCCAGTCAGGATAACAATTTCAATTCAGACTTTGAAAAAACTGAGCTAATTAAACCGACGATTGGAAGAACCTTTAGCGGCGCGCCATGGGAAAAGAAAGTCGGCTACTGTCGAGCCATACGGATGGGTAACACCATTGCCGTTACTGGCACCACGTCTATTACAGATGACGGAAAGGTCTTTGCGGATCATCCACCAGCAACCACGATGGTAGAGATCAAAGCTCTGATTGATCCAAGCATGTTGGTTGAGATCGAGGCTGATGCCGTAGTGTTGCAGCCATGAATTTATCAAACACTTATGTCAAACAGTTTAAAAAAAATGGTATCTATAGTCATTAGAAAAAAGGTGACACCCTTACGAGAATAAAAATAGTCTTAATTTATGGATAAAAAATACCGTAAAAACATTTTAAAATTTATTTCCCTATTGGTTTTAGGTTTTTCAAGTTTGTCCCTTGGCTACTCGGATCCAGACAAATGCCCTAAAAAATTAACCCATTTTGATAATCTTCAGTTTGGAAGAAGTTACCAAGAGGAAATCGCTGAATGCTGGATTTCTATTGATAACATGGATGCCTACAAGACTCTTATCTATCGTAGTTACTTAATTACGACAGAAGGTCTATTGATGGTATTTAATTCCTATGGAAAGGGTCCAAATTCGAGCTTTACAGGTGCCAGAATGTTTTATTTTCTTCCTAGAGAGGTATTTTTAAACGAAATTAGCCAAAAGAAAAATTTGTTAAGTGTAAGACTCAATAGCAGATTAAACTTACAATTTGAAACAAAAAAATTGAACTTGGTTAATCAAGAAAATTTTAAAGTAATAACAGATCCTAAGATTAATAGAAAAAACAATGGTGGTGTTGAAATTAAGAAGTACACAGGGGTGTATCTGGACACAGGGTTTTCTCTTGGTCAAGCTCCAACCACTAATCCAGAAAGGTCTAGTTTTTTTGTGAACCCGCAAGGGCAAAGATGTAGTGTGCTCAATAAGAAAATTTTTGATTACAAAAATGAGGAAATTTATTTGCAAGGAGATTCTGTTTTAAAAGCGACAGTCCAAAGAGTTTGTCCTGAATTTGTTTGGGTGGATTAGTTTTTATTTAGTAGATCAGCTTAAATTTATTTGACAGTCATTATTTTGGACTCAAGTTGAACCATGAGATAGAGGTGTTTATGGCCAGCGAAATCGAAAAAATGACACAAAAAAGTCAAGAGGCGATGCAAGCAGCTGCTTTAAGGGCTGAAAACAAAAAAAACCCGACGGTGGAACCTGAACATTTGTTGGCTGAGTTGTTAGTTCAATCGGAGGGTGTTGTCCCCAGAGTTCTTGAAAAAATGGGGATTAATATTCAATCCGTTGCCTATGATTTTCAAAACAGGATTGATAAATTTCCCCAGGTCACTGGGGCTGAGCAAAAGTCTTACGCCAGTCAAAGACTCCAAAAAGTTTTCCAAAATGCAGAGATTGAGTGCAAAGCCATGGGGGATAGTTTTATCTCAACGGAACACTTTTTTTTGGCAGGGATTAAGTTAAATGATTCGGATCTAAATAGTATATTTAAGCGGCACCAAATCAAAATAGATGGTTTTTTAAAATCATTGAATGAAATCAGGGGGAATCAAAAAGTGATTGATGATCAACCAGAAAACAAAATGGAAGTTTTAAAAAAATACGCTCGGGATTTAACAGCTTTAGCCAGTGAAGGCAAATTAGATCCCGTTGTTGGCAGAGATGAAGAAATTAGAAGAGTGGTGCAGGTGCTTTCGCGAAGAACGAAAAATAACCCTGTTTTGATTGGCGAACCAGGTGTTGGTAAAACAGCCATCGCTGAGGGTTTGGCACTTCGAATAGTTAAAAAAGATATACCTGAAAATTTAATTGGGAAGAAACTCATGAGCTTGGACCTCGGAGCTTTGATTGCTGGAGCTAAGTACCGTGGCGAGTTTGAAGATCGGCTCAAGGCAGTTATCAAAGAAGTGACATCGAGCGAAGGAAAGATCATTCTTTTTATTGATGAGTTGCACACTCTTGTGGGAGCTGGGAAATCGGAAGGAGCTATGGACGCTGGTCAGCTCTTAAAGCCAGCGCTGGCTCGGGGCGAGCTCAGATGTATTGGAGCAACGACCCTTGATGAGTACCGTCAGTACATCGAAAAAGATGCAGCCTTAGAGCGAAGGTTTCAAACAGTGTTGGTTGATGAGCCTTCGGTAGAAGATGCCATTACCATACTGAGAGGCCTGAAAGAAAAATATGAAGTCCATCACGGAGTCAGGATCACGGATGGAGCTATAGTCTCGGCTGTTAAGTTGTCCCATCGTTATATCACTTCTCGATTTTTACCGGACAAAGCCATCGATTTGATTGACGAGGCAGCTAGTAAAATGAGTATCGAAATAAAATCCGTTCCTGAAGAGATTGATGAGATCGAACGTAAGTTAATGCAACTAAAAATCGAGAAAGAAGCTCTTAAAAAAGAAACTGAGGCCGGGGCCAGAGACCGCTTGGCCATTATCGAGAATGAGCTTAAAGAATTAAGCGGAAGTAATCAGAAGTTAAGAGAGCAGTGGGAGTTTGAAAAAGGTGGTATCGAGCAACTAAAAAAACTCAAACAAGACTTTGAAACAACTAAAATTGAAATCGAAAAGGCCCAACGGAGCGGAGATCTGGGTAAGGCTGCCGAGCTTAAATATGGCAAATTGCCTGAGCTAGAAAAGAAAATTCAACTTTTTGAAGAAAAGGCAAGTGCTAAAACTGTCTCCAAAGAGTCAAGAATGTTGAAAGAAGAAGTTGGTCCCGAAGATATTGCTGAAATTGTTGCGAGATGGACGGGTATTCCTGTTGCTAAAATGTTAGAAGCTGAAACTCAAAAATTATTAAAAATGGAATCCAAACTTCAAGAAAGAGTTGTTGGTCAAGATCACGCATTGACCATCGTGGCTGATGCCATTCGTCGGTCGAGGGCAGAGATTTCTGATCCAAATCGACCTATTGGTTCGTTTATCTTTTTAGGACCCACAGGCGTTGGAAAAACAGAAACAGTCAAAGCTTTAGCTGAATTTTTGTTTGATAGTGAACAATCGGTTGTGCGAATTGATATGAGCGAATACATGGAAAAGCATGCAGTATCTCGTTTGGTGGGAGCTCCTCCGGGGTATGTAGGCTATGAAGAGGGTGGCCAGCTTACAGAAGCTGTTCGTCGTAAACCCTATAGTGTCGTTCTTTTTGATGAAATTGAAAAAGCCCATCAAGATGTATTTAATATCTTGTTGCAGGTTTTAGATGATGGAAGGTTAACCGATGGTCAGGGTCGAACAGTTGATTTTAAAAATACCGTCATGATTATGACTTCAAATATCGGTTCGCAATCTATTATTGATCCAAAGATGTCTGAGAGCGAAAAAGAAAAGGAAGTAACTTCGGCTTTAAGGGCTCATTTCAGACCCGAGTTTTTGAATCGAATTGATGAAACCATTATTTTTAATTCATTAAAACAAGAACAAATTGCTGGAATCGTCAAAGTGCAATTGAAGATTGTCGTCGAAAGATTAAAAAACAAAAAAATCGCCCTCGAGTTTTCTGACTCAGCTATGAATTTTATTGCCAAAATGGGGTACGATCCTATCTATGGAGCAAGGCCTCTGAAGCGCGTGATTCAGAGCGAGGTCTTAAATCCTCTTTCTAAAGAAATGATCGCCGGCACCTATAAATCTGGAGATAAGATCAAAGTCGAGTGTAAAGGAAATAAGCTGGTTTTTTCGCATTAGAGATATAGGTATTTCCCCTAGCCTTTAGAAAAGTAAAATCTAGACTATTGTCATTTCAATATCTTCCGAAAGTCTTAATAACAAGACCTTTGGGGGAAGAATGAGAATAATTAAAATAATCACTTTCGTATTGGGCGCCGGCCTTTTGATGGGAAACCAACAATGCCAAGAAATTAAAAATGTGGATCAACCTAAGTCCAGAGTATTGA
This sequence comes from Deltaproteobacteria bacterium, assembly GCA_017302835.1. NCBI lineage: Bacteria > Pseudomonadati > Myxococcota > Myxococcia > Deltaproteobacteria bacterium. The sequence goes on from JAFLCC010000002.1 coordinate 299,591, forward strand.
AAAAAATTGTGGAAGTTGGATTGGTCTCGTCAAGACTTATTGATTTACCAGGAGGAGGGCGATTTGATTTTCAATTTGTTTTAAATCAGCAAATTTATCCTGTTTTGCAAAAAAGTGACAAATTTTGGTTTAGATATGACCCTATTTTTAGGGACAGCATACTTCCGGATAATCAAACAGATAAGCAAAATTTGGATTTAAATAAAATGAATTTATCCAAGCTGGATTATGAATATCTGAAAAATTCATTAACTACAAATCCTCCTAAAGTGGTGTTTTCTGATGATGTTTCTTGTTTTGTGAATTTACCTCAACTTGAAATTTCAGGTTCAGTAAATTCCTTTGAAATGGTGAGCTCCATTGGATTAGGTATCGGGTTTACTCAGCTAGGCCCAGTTTCTTCAGCAGGGATTCCTAAAATTGGATTTAAGATCCAAAACTTTCAGTTAGATATGAACATGAATGCCACTCCTCCTTTAGTAAAAACAAATCTGGCGGCAGTTAATGTAACTTCCAAACAAACGAAAACAGAAGTCAACTTTTTCTTGCCTTTTCAAAACTTATTGTTTGAACCAAGCTTCTTTTTTCAAACGCCTTTGGCAAAGGTATCGTATAATGCTTTAGAAAAAGCCTTAGCCGGTATAAACGATCAATTGGTTAAGTCCGAGGTGGACAATAAATCAAATCTTTGGTCCACGCGGGTGCTATTTGATCATGAAGAAGGAATCACTATTTTAGCTGGAACCAATCATAATATTCAAGTGGGTGATACTTTTGATATTTATAATGAAAAAGCGTATTGGATCAGTGACAATGGAGAGGTACCTGTCCCTTGTAATTCAAGATTGCAAGGAACGATTCCTGGTGAAAAAGTTGCGGTCATCGAAATTGACTATGTCGGAGAAGACCTTTCTCGAGGAAAGGTTATCTATGAAACAGGAATTCCAAGAAAAATGGGAGCCTTGGTTAAGGTGAACAAACTTAAAGCCCCCCCAGTGACGAAGGCACTTTGATTTTTCTTGCTATTGGAAAAAAAGAAAACTATCAATGCGTTAGATATGTTTTCAGGAATTATTGAAGCCAAAAAGAATATTTTAAAAGTGATTTCGCTGAATCAGGCTCTCCTTATCCAGTTAGAGAGACCTCATTTCTTTCAAGATGTTAAAAGTGGTGATAGTATCGCCGTGAATGGTGTTTGTTTAACTCTTGAAGCATTCGATGCAGAGACTCTCCAATTTACCCTTGGCTATGAAACATTAAATATTCTACAATGGAAAAAAGAAAATCTTATAGGAAAAAATGTAAATCTTGAAAGATCATTAAGGTTTGGAGATCGGATACATGGTCACTTGGTCAGTGGACATGTAGATTCATTGGCTCAAGCCATCGAAAAAAAACAACTAGGAGAAAGTTTATTTTTTCGGTTTTCGCTACCCTTACAATCTAAAAAATTTATTTGGAAAAAAGGCTCAGTGGCGGTTCAAGGTGTAAGTTTAACGGTAAATGAATTAGATGAAAATTCCTTCACGGTTTGTTTAATTCCAGAAACTCTTAAAAATACCAACCTGTCAGATATTAAAGAAGGCGAATGGGTTAATTTGGAATGCGATTATCTTATCAAGGGTATAACTCAATTTAAGGCTCAGACCGAATTATCTTCGGATGAAAGAGTCATAAAGAAGGATTTATGAGTTTAGCAACAACAGCAGAGCTCATAGAAGAAATTAAATTGGGTAAAATGATAGTCTTGATTGACGATGAGGATCGGGAGAATGAAGGAGATCTTGTTCTTGCTGCTGATTTTGTCAATGCTCGAGCTATTAATTTTATGATTACCAAGGCCAGGGGACTAGTTTGCCTCGCCATGCATCCTGATCAGATTGATCGATTAAAATTGCCACTCATGCAGAGTGAAGAGCATAGTCATTCCTCAAATAAAACGGGATTTACATTAAGTATTGAGGCCGCCACGGGTGTGACTACTGGGATTTCTGCAAGTGATCGTGCCTGGACGATAAAAGTGGCATCAAACCCTCTAGCAAAGAGTACGGATGTTCATATCCCTGGACATGTATTCCCGATCCGAGCCAAAAAAGGGGGGGTTCTTGAGAGGCCCGGGCACACAGAGGGGAGTGTTGATTTAGCAATTCTTGCAGGACTCAATCCCTCAGCGGTGATTTGTGAAATAATGAATGAGGATGGTTCCATGGCAAGAGTGCCAGAGTTAAAGAAGTTTTCTCAATTCTATGGATTGAAAATGGGATCTATCAAGGATCTCATCGATTTTAAAAAATCAAAATAAGGATATATAAAATGCCAGCAAAAAAAAAGCCCAAAAAGAAAAACATCAAATTATTTAAACAAGAGAAAGCAATTAAAATCGGAGTTGTTGTATCTAAATTTAATGAGGAGATCACTTCAAAATTAGAAGAAGGAGCCATTGAGTATTTGGATTCTTGCGAAAATGTGATCATCGAACTCATTCGGGTCCCTGGCGCCTTTGAGATCCCGTTAACGTGTCAATGGCTTTTTGACAGGGCTTGTGATGGCGTTGTGGCTCTGGGTGCTGTCATCAGGGGCGAGACTTCCCATTATGATTATGTATGTATGGGGGTCACGCAAGGTATTACTCAAGTCATGACTAAAAATAATAAACCCATTGCTTTTGGTATATTGACCACAGAGAATGAAGAACAAGCTTTGCAAAGGGTAGGAGGCCGTCATGGTCATAAGGGGCAAGAAGCCGCGCAGGTCGTGATGGAAATGATAGGGCTGGGTCGTGAATTATATAAATAGATCAAAATATGGCGCTTGAAGATTATAATCTGGCTGGAACTGTTTCCAGGGAGTTAGCAAAAAGAAAACGAGAGATATTGATTGTTTTCTTTTTGTCGTTATTTTTTGTATTTTTAACTTGGTTTGAAATTAGACTTTTTTCTACGGCTCAGCAATTGCCATTTGTCCACAGTATCTTTTTTTTCGGTTTAGTTAACTTCAATATTATTTTATTACTTCTGTTGATTTTTCTTATATTTCGTAATGTCATGAAAGTTTTTGTTGAACGTCGAAGCCGTTTATTTGGCAGCAGTTTGAAAGCAAAATTGATTGCTGCTTTCGTAGCGTTTAGCTCGGTTCCAACAATTTTAATTTTCATTATTTCGGTATTTTACATTAATTCCAGCTTTGATAAATGGTTTAGCGTTAAGATGGTTGGGGTTTTAAAAAGTTCGTTAGAAGTACAAAACTATTATTATTTTAATGAAAAGAAAAAAAATTATCATTTTGCTCATGAAATCATTAATCACATTGGTAACTTACAAAGTGCTCAAAAAATTGAAATGAAAATTAAAGCCATTCAAAAAGAATACTTAATCGACGCTGTGGAATTTTATCCAAGTATTTTTGGCGAAAGAATAGCAAGCACAATAGAAGATTTAAATCTCTATGAATTGCCCAAAGTTTCGCTTGAGTTTCTACAAAAGGGCATTAAAAATCAAGTTGAAAGCTCTACAATTCATCAATTTGGTGACGGAAATTTAGTAAGAGTTATTGTTCCTGTTAAAGAGGGAGAAGACCGAGGAGCTATTGTGATATCTTCGTTTATACCTCTGTCATTGATATCAAGAATGAATGATGTTGCGAATGCTTATGATGAATTTAGGGATATTAATCCGTTGGAGTACCCATTAAAATCAATTTATTTGATCATCCTATTTTTAATGACTTTTGTCATTTTATTAGCGGCAACGTGGTTTGGGTTTCATTTAGCAAAGCAATTATCAATTCCACTGGTTCAGCTTGGCAAAGCCACTGATGAAGTTGGAAGGGGTGTCTACTCACAGCTATCCGTTCCTTCGGGAAGTGAAGAAATGTCACAATTGATTTCAGGATTTAATCATATGACATTCCAACTCGAAAAATCTAAAAATGAGGCCAAAGCCGCCAACGATAACCTTCAAGGAACATTAAAGTATATTGAGGTTGTATTAAAAAACGTTTCAGCTGGGGTAATTTCTGTGGATAAGTCTGGTAAGATCACTACCATCAATCAGCATGCAGCAAAGTTACTTGAGATTGATCCTATGGGTTATATTGGAAGCTCCGTCAGGGAGTTACTAACTTTAGAATATTTTAGAATTTTTTCTGAATTATTAAAAAATATGGCCTTGTTTAAAATGGAGTCCATTCAGAAAGAGTTTCAATTTAACTTGCATGGGAATATTATTCCCTTAATGATGAATTTATCAATTTTAAAGGACGATGATGGGCTTGAAATTGGTAAGGTTCTTGTGTTTGATGATATGACTCCTATAGTGAATGCTCAGAGGGCACAAGCTTGGACGGAAGTGGCAAGAAGAATTGCTCACGAGATTAAAAATCCACTAACTCCCATCAAACTTTCGGCAGAAAGATTACAGCGCAAGTTCGCATCTGAGATTTCAGATCCTGCATTTAAAGAATGCACTTCCATGATCGTTTCTCAAGTCGATCAAATGAAGAAGCTTGTTAATGAATTTTCTCAATTTGCAAGGCTTCCCCAAAGGAAACCGCTAATGGGTTCGATGAATGACGTGATTCAAGACTCCCTGAAAATGTTCAAATCAGCGCATCCGCAAATTAAATTTATAGAGGACTACTCTGAAAACTTACCCAGCTTTAGTTTCGATCAAGAGCAAATGCACAGAGTGATAGTGAATTTAGTAGATAATTCTATAGCAGCACTGAATAAAAACCAAAACAATGAAATCAGGATTGAAACTCATTTTAATAAAGATTTAAAAATTGTTAAAATTCTCGTTGCTGACAATGGATCTGGAATTCCCTTGGGGCAAATGGCTCGAGTTTTTGAGCCCTATTATAGCACAAAGGAAACAGGTTCAGGACTTGGTTTGGCTATTGTTAAACGAATCATCGAAGACCACAATGGCTACATTCGAGTCACACAGAATCTGCCCCAGGGAACTAAGATGATTATCGAAATGCCAATTCAGATTGAATCGGTTTGAGTTATATAAATAGGATCATTATATTTAGATGGACCTCAGGTAAAATCTCATAGACTTTCAGAGGTGAGCCAGTTATAAACTCATGGAATACTCATCCTCAAATTCTCCAGTTAAGGAGGATAGGCTTTGAAAAGGTTGCTATGAAGATTCTAATTATTGATGATGAAAAACCGATTAGAGAGGTTTTGTCTGCCTCTCTACAGGATGAAGGGTATATTTTAGAAACAGCCAAAGATGGTGATGAAGGTCTAAGAAAAATAGAAGAATTTCAGCCGCAAATTTGTTTTCTGGATATATGGATGCCAGGACGAGATGGGATTGAAATTTTAACAGAAGCCAGGCAGAAATATCACAGTACTGAGTTCATTATGATTTCTGGTCATGGGACCATTGAGACGGCGGTGAAATCTACTAAATTGGGAGCTTATGATTTTATTGAAAAGCCCTTGTCTATTGATAAAATTATCATCACTTTGAATAATTTGAAAAATTATTTACATGAGAAGGAAGAAAAAACAGCGCTTCTAAATAAACTCAGAAAAAGTCTTGCTATTATGGGAGATGCCGACGCTGTTAAGCAAACTAAACAACTCATTTCTCGATTGGCTCCCACCCATTCATGGTGTTTAATTACTGGCGAAAATGGATCGGGAAAAAATTTAGTAGCACAAAATATTCATTATTTTAGTTCCAGAGCCAGCCTGCCATTTATCGAATTTAATTGTGCTTCAGCTGCTGAAGAGTTGATAGAAGGCGAGTTATTTGGCATTGAAAAAAATGCCTATCCTGGTATTGAAAAAAACCGTCGTGGCAAGGTTGAGCTTTGTCAGGGCGGAACCCTATATCTTGAAGAGATACAAGATTTGCCAGCATTTGTGCAAATGAAATTGCTGAAGCTGATGCAAGAAAAAAAGTTTACTCGTTACGGTGGCAATTTAGAAACAATTGCCGATGTAAGAATAATTGCTTCAACGACTCAAGATCTTGAAAGCCTAGTTAAACAAGGAAAATTTCGAGAAGACTTTTATCATCGAATCAATATTCTCCCTTTTCATATTGCAAGTCTTAGAGAAAAAAATGGAGACATTCCAACTCTGGTTTCCTATTTTAGTGATAGTTTCTCTAGAGAAAGTGGAGAAATTAAAAAAGTTTTTTCGGAAAAAGCTATTCACATGTTGAAAGAATATTCTTGGCCTGGAAATGTGAGGGAATTAAAAAACTTTGTAGAAAGACTTTATATTTTAACTCCGTCCGAATATATAGATGTTCATGATCTAAAATTTGCGGGACTTGAAGAGGCAAATCCAAACAACACAGATTCCGTGTCTATGAGCAATTTCAGAGACGCCAGGGCGCAATTTGAAAAAGAATATCTGGTTCAAAAAATTCGAGAAAACGGTGGGAATATCTCTAAAACTGCGGAAGTTATTGGACTAGAACGAAGTTATTTACATCGTAAAATTAAATCCTATGGTATCGAAGTAACATAATTGAAAAAGAGGGTGGTTTCATGAGATGGTCGCAAAGTCATTTATACACAGCTAAAGAAGCGCCAAGTGATGCCGAGATTATTTCTCACCAATTGATGATTAGATCAGGAATGATCAAAAAGTTGGCTCCTGGTATTTATTCCTACGGAACTTTAGCTTTAAGGGCCATTCGTAAGTTTGAAAATATAATCCGAGATGAATTAAATAAAAAAAATTGTCAGGAAATTTTGATGCCCATGGTTCAACCAAAAGAGCTTTGGGTCGAGACCGATCGCTGGGAAGAAATGGGTGCGGGGTTACTTAAATTTAAAAACAGAAATGAACATTCATTTTGTCTTGGTGCTACCCATGAAGAAGCGGTAACAGATTACGTAAGAAATGATTTAAGGTCGTATAAGGACTTGCCCAGAACCTTATATCAAATCCAAACAAAATATCGAGATGAAATCCGGCCCCGTTTTGGTTTGATGAGATGTCGAGAGTTTATCATGAAAGACGCTTACAGCTTTGATTTGGATCAACCAGCGGCATTAAAATCATATGAAAATATGTACGAGGCTTATAAGGCCATTTTTGATAGAATTGGTGCTTCTTATAGAATTGTTCAGGCTGATGCGGGAAATATTGGTGGATCTCAAACTCATGAGTTCCAACTTTTGGCAGATGCCGGAGAAGATTCGCTGTTGGTCTCGGATACAACTTCATTTGCAGCCAATATTGAAGTATGTCCAGCAATTGATTTTTCTCCACAAATTTCTATGGCTGAATTAAAACCAAAAGAAAAATTTGCAACTCCAAATGTGAAGACAATTGATGACTTGATAAAATTTCTTAGGGCTGAGGAGAAAAGCGTGGAGGTCCCCAATGAGACCTCCCGTGAAGCCTCCGATGACAGCACCAACGAGCCGGCATTGGTCAAGACACTTTTTTTCTCGGTAAACAATGAAGCTATCGCGATTTTGTTGCGTGGCAAGGATGAGCTAAATCCAATCAAGTTGAAAAATTTTTTAGGTCTCGCTAATCCTCCATTGATGTTATCTGACGCTGAAGTCCGCGCTGTATCTGGTGCTAATCCTGGCTCTTGTGGCCCCGTAGGGCTGAAAATTCCCATTTATATGGATCAGGGTGTTCATGGATTGAGGAACTATATCGTCGGTGCCAATGAAGATGGATTTCATCTAAAAAATGTGAACCACTCTAGAGATTTTTCTGTGGATAAGATTGCCGATTTAAGAATGGCCAAAGAAGGTGATAAGTGCCCTGAAAGTTCCGGAAGATTAATTTCTTATAGAGGAATCGAAGTGGGGCATGTGTTTTATTTGGGAAAAAAATATTCAGAAAAAATGAAAGCAAATTATTTAGACCAACAAGGAAAAGCTCAAGCTTTCGAAATGGGATGTTATGGGATTGGTGTAAGTCGTACCATTCAAGCCATTATCGAACAGTCCCATGACTCAGATGGAATCATTTGGCCATTAGCTATAGCGCCATTCCAGATTCACATTTGTCTTCTTGATGTTAAAAATGAAACAATCAAAAGTAAGGCCTTAGAGTTCTACAATGAATTAAAAAGTTTAGGTCTTGATGTACTTATTGATGACAGGGACGAGCGGCCTGGATTTAAATTCAAAGACGCAGATCTTCTTGGGATGCCTTACCGTTTAAATGTAGGGGCTAAAGGGATTGAAGCTGGGGAACTTGAAATTATTGAAAGAAAAACAAAAAAAATAACTAAAATAAAGCCACAAGAAGTTATTGGCTTTTTTAAGAAAGAAATTTGCAAATAAAAAAAGTTAGGAAAAAGTATGAGTGACAATAAAGACATTTTTGGTGACGAAATTGAAACTAAAAAGAATGATTTTGCGAGTCTATTTGAAAATAGTTTATCCATGACAAACAAGAAGCTTAAAAAAGGGGATGAGTTAAGGGGAGAAATTATTTCTATTGATAAAGACTCTGTTTTTATTGCCACGGGTACAACAAGGGATGGGGTTCTTCCAAAGGCAGAATTGCTAAATGGCGACAAAGAATTATTATTTAAAAAAGGTGATTTTGTTGATGTAGTTGTTGTGAGGGAGAATCAAGATGAAATTTTGCTTCGCTATAAATTAGCTAAGTCCGTGGCCCAAGATGTTGACTCCTTAGAAGATGCATTTGATATGGAGCTGCCAATAGAAGGAAAAGTAACAGAAGAAGTCAAGGGTGGATTTCGCGTTCTTATAAATTCCAAAATTGCATTTTGTCCAATAAGTCAGATGGATTTTAAAGTTGATCTAGATCATGGAAAGTATATTGGGCAAAAGTTTGAATTTTTAATTACTCAATATGAAAATAAAGGGCGGAATATTGTTGTTTCAAGGAGAAGGATTTTAGATCAGCAAAAAGTTGAAAACGAAGGCGCTTTCCTGCAAAAATATCATGTTGGAGATATTGTAACTGGAAAGATCACAAAGTTAGAAAAATATGGGGCATTTGTTGAAATAGAAAAAGGGATTGAGGGCTTGGTTCATATTTCTGAGATCGCCTGGGGAAGAGTGCAAAATCCAGGGGACGTTTTATCCCAAGGTCAAACAGTTCAGGCAAAAATTTTGAAAATTGAAGATTCAGAGAGAATGAAAATTTCGCTTTCAATTAAAGAGGGCGGAACATCGATGGATCCTTGGAACTCAATCGATACGGATTTTCCAATTGGAAAAAAAATAAATGGAACTATAGAAAAGAAAGAAGTATTTGGATATTTTATTTCTATAGCACCAGGACTACAAGGGTTACTGCCAAGATCCAAGTGGAAGGATTCTCCAGATGCCGCCCAAATCGAAGGTAAAAAAAAGGGCGATGTGATTGCTATTCAGATCGATCAAATTAACAAAGAAGATCGTCGAATTTCCTTTGGATTGCAGTCTGAAGAGTATGATGATTCATGGAAATCCCATGCGACATTAGGAGGTCCTAAAAAAGGGGTAGGAACCTTTGGAGAACTTTTATCAAAAGCTCAAAAAAAATAAAAAGAAAATAAAAAGAAACTAAAAATTAGATAGGAGAATAAATGAAGTTCATTTTTATAGGTATTTTTCAGATTTTTCTATCCATATCTGTTGCCCTTGGGGGAAATGACTTGATAACTAAGGACCCCAATAGCAAACAGAAAATGATCTGCAAGACGCAAAAAGAGATCAGAGTTCTTGTCCTAGAGCCAAAGGGTTTAGGCTGCGAGGTCTTGTATACAAAACAAGGCTCTGATAAAATCATTGCTCAGCAAAAACAGGGTACTTTACGCTGTGAGGATGTATTTATTACCTTGAAAGAAAAATTAACAAAGGGTGGTTTTATCTGTGAAGCAGAATAGAAAAATTTCTTCTTTTGCTCCTAAAAACAAAAGTCACCCCAAGGCAGTGAATGGAAAATCGAATATCCAAAATATAAATTTAAAAAAACAGCGATGGGTTTCTGGCAATCATGCTGTTTTGGAAGTGCTTTCAGTACATCCTCGATCCATATTAAAAGTAATTTTTCAACAGGGATGGCAAGGGCTTCATTTGCAAAATGAGATCTATAAAAAAGTAAAGACATTGGCCATAGAAGTAGAAGAAAAACCTAAAGGCGTTTTGGATAAATTATTTTTAAATCATCAGGGGTGTTTGGTCCTTGTCGAGGGAAGACCTAAGTTGTTAGATTCAAACTTGACCGCACCCTCTCAATTGTTGTTCTTGGATGGGATTGAAGACCCTCATAATTTAGGAGCTATTTGCAGAACCTCATGGCTTTTGGGAGTTCAGGGCATTTTTATTCCGGAAGATAGAGCTGTCGATATAACTCCAGCGGTGCATAAAGTTGCCTGTGGAGGAGTTGAGCATGTTCCCATTTCAGTTGAGACACAGTTTAAGACGTCTCTAGAGAAATTTAAAGAAATGGGTTATTGGGTGTTCGGATTGAGTCATCAAGCTCAAAATTGCATTTTCGAACTTGAGATTCCCAAAAAAGTCATTTGGTGCGTAGGGGCTGAGGACAAAGGATTAAGAGGATCCACGGAAAAATTATGTGATGATTTTGTGTCAATCCCTCAGGTCTCTTCTTCGGCAAGCTACAATGCCTCTGTGGCTGCAGGATTGGTGCTTTCCGAAGGTTATAGACAACACAATTACGCATCAGGTCGTCCTTGAGTAATTATAATTCTCTTTGACTCTAAAACTATTTGCTCGTAAAAAGTTTCGGTTATCAAGATAACAATTCAAGTATATTTTGATGTGCTGTTTTATGTGCTGGTTTAGCTCAATTGGTAGAGCAGCTGATTTGTAATCAGCAGGTTGCGGGTTCAAGTCCCATAACCAGCTCCATTGGACAGGTGCCCGAGTGGCTAAAGGGGGCAGACTGTAAATCTGCTGGCTTAACGTCTACGAAGGTTCGAATCCTTCCCTGTCCACCAAAATTCTTGCCCAGAATTTTGGTAGTATGAAGGGCAAAGTCGCGGGAGTAGCTCAATTGGCTAGAGTATCTGCCTTCCAAGCAGAGGGTTGCGGGTTCGAGACCCGTCTCCCGCTCCATTTTTAAGTTTGAGGTCGGTTTGATCTTGAGATCGGTCAGGCTGTATCTTTCTTAGGGGTGGGGTTATGTGCCCGTGTAGCTCAGTGGTAGAGCACACCCTTGGTAAGGGTGAGGTCGTCGGTTCGGCTCCGATCACGGGCTCCATTTGATGGCCATTATTTTAAAATGGGTGTTGAATTTTGAATATAATGAATTAGTATTGGATTTTTAGTTAATAAATATAAATAACAATTTATCTCTTCGGGAGGAAATAATGTCTAAAGAGAAATTTAACCGTAATAAACCTCATGTTAACATTGGAACCATTGGTCACGTCGATCATGGAAAAACAACTTTAACTGCAGCCATTACTACTACATTGGCGGCTGAGGGCAAATCTCAGGCTATGTCTTACGATCAAATCGATAAGTCTCCTGAAGAAAAAGAGCGTGGAATCACTATTTCTACAACTCACGTAGAGTATGAAACAGACAAACGGCACTATGCTCACGTTGACTGTCCTGGACATGCTGACTATGTAAAAAATATGATAACAGGCGCCGCTCAAATGGATGGTGCTATTTTGGTGGTTTCTGCTGCAGATGGACCGATGCCCCAAACTAGGGAGCACATTCTTCTTGCAAGGCAAGTAGGGGTTCCTGCGTTAGTTGTATTTATGAATAAAGTGGATATGGTTGATGATAAGGATCTTCTAGAGCTTGTCGAGATGGAAGTGCGTGAGTTATTGAGTAAGTACGAATTTCCTGGCGATAAAATTCCTATAATTCTAGGTTCTGCTAAGTTAGCTTTGGAGGGTGATAACTCTGATTTGGGAAAACCATCTATTAAGCGATTGATGGACGCTTGTGATGCTTATATTCCTGAGCCTGTTCGTGCTACTGATAAAACATTTCTAATGCCAGTTGAGGATGTATTCTCAATTTCTGGTCGAGGAACTGTGGTTACTGGTCGTGTTGAGCGTGGAATTATCAAGGTAAATGAGGAAGTTGAAATCATAGGAATTAGACCTACTCAAAAAACAACTGTTACAGGCATAGAAATGTTCCGTAAACTTCTTGATGAGGGGCAGGCTGGAGACAATTGTGGAGTTCTTCTAAGGGGAACTAAAAAAGAAGATGTTGAGCGTGGGCAAGTTTTGGCTAAACCTGGTTCTGTAAAACCTCACAAAAAATTCAAAGCTGAAGCCTATATTCTTACAAAAGAAGAAGGCGGAAGACACACGCCCTTCTTTAATGGCTATCGTCCTCAGTTTTATTTCAGAACTACGGATGTAACAGGAGTTGTAACTTTGAAACAAGGAACAGAAATGGTTATGCCTGGTGACAGAGTTGAAATTAATGTTGAGTTAATTGCTCCAATTGCAATGGAAAAGGAACTTCGTTTTGCTATCCGTGAAGGTGGAAGAACTGTTGGTGCTGGAGTTGTTACTGAAATAGTTGAGTAATTTTTTAAAACTAATTAAGGCTACAGATGGAAGTTTGTAGCCTTTATATAAAGGGCTGTAGCTCCAGCGGTAGAGCGAACGACTCCAAATCGTTAGGTCGCGGGTTCGAATCCCTCCGGCCCTGCCATTTTAAATAATTTCTTTAAAAATCAGTTGATTCTTCCATGTTAAAATAATCTAAATGAATTAAGGGATTTTATGAATAAAACAAATAGTAAATTGCTGACAATTAGTTTCGCTTTGTTTTCATTTTTGATTGGATTCAGTCTTCATTTGATTCTTAAATCATTTTCTGGGGCTTTTGCTATTGTTGCTAGGCTGAATGAAAATGATTTGTTTAAACATGGTCTTCCGGTCATGATTGGTTTGGTCATATTTTTCTATTTGCAATTTAATAAGAAAACATTGGAGTGGGGAAGTGAAGTGGTTTTGGAAATCACAAAGGTTGTATTCCCCACAAAGGCAGACACGACAGCGCTTACTATTGTTGTTGTTATTTTTGTTATGATTTCTTCTGTTATTATTACGTTGTTTGATTTTGTCTCCAACGCTATAGTCAAACATATTATTAATTAAGGAGTTCGGATGAACCAAGAATTTCCAAAAAAATGGTACATAGCAAATACTCAAACTGGATGTGAGCAAACGGCTAAATCTGCTATCGAAGAAAAAATAAGATCTTCTAAGATGGAAAAATATTTCGGTGAAATTTTAATACCTGCTGAAAATGTAGTTGAGTTGGTAAAAGGTCAAAAACAAACAAAATCAAGAAAATTTTTTCCTGGATATATTTTTATTCAGATGTATTTAAACGAAGAGACTTGGCATCTGGTAAAAAGTTCTTCAAAAGTATCTGGCTTTGTTGGTGGAAAAGTAAAGCCTCCAGAAGTTCCTGAGCATGAAGTTATGAGGGTAACTCAGCAAATGGCTGGGGTTTCTGAAAAGCCAAAACCAAAAATAAGATATTCGGTTGGCGATACGGTTGTCGTCGTTGACGGTCCTTTCAGTAATTTTAATGGGGTTGTTGAGGATATTAATGAAGATAAAGGAAAGGTTAAGGTTTCCGTAAGTATTTTTGGTAGGTCGACACCAGTAGAGTTAGATTTTGTTCAGGTAGATAAAAATTAAATAGATTTTACTAAAAAAGACCACAAATTTGTATTTTTTCATTAAAATCTAAATAAATTTCATCATTATTATAATTAATCATTTTAAGAAAATTAAAAAAAAATAAAATACTATTTGGAATTTTCACTTTTTTAGAATAGAAGGTGGATTCGAATACATTTTGTAGGAGTGGGAATATGGCAAAAAAAGTTACAGGAATGATCAAATTGCAGATTCCGGCAGGGAAGGCCAATCCGGCACCTCCCGTTGGACCGGCGCTCGGACAACATGGTGTAAATATAATGGAGTTTTGCAAACAGTTCAACGCGCGTACTCAAAAAATGGGCGATGATATTATTCCTATAATAATCACTGTTTATCAGGATAGGTCCTTTACATTTATCACTAAGACTCCGCCAGTGTCATCTTTGTTAAAAAAGGCAGTTAAGATTCAATCTGGATCGAAACAGCCGCAAAAAGATAAGGTCGGCAAGGTGAAAATCAGTGATGTTAAGCAAATAGCAACAACAAAATTACCTGATTTAAATTGTATAAAAGTTGAGTCTGGTATGTCGCAAGTTATAGGGACTGCTAAAAGCATGGGCCTGGAAATTCAGGAATAGTAGGATTATATGTCAGGAAAAAAATATAAAAAAATGTCTGAAAAAGTTGATGCAAACAAAAAATATTCAATTGACGAAGCTTTTGGCTTGGTGGTTGAAACGGCTCCTGCCAAATTTGATGAATCTGTAGATGCGGCATTTAGGCTGGGCGTTGATCCTAAGCAGTCGGACCAGCAGGTTAGAGGCGCCATTGCTTTGCCAAATGGTTTGGGTAAGAAGGTTCGAGTTATTGTGTTTGCAAAAGGCCCTAAGGAGGCTGATGCAAAAAATGCTGGAGCAGACTTTGTCGGTGCTGACGATTTGGTTCAAAAGATTCAAGGCGGTTGGTTGGATTTTGATAAAGCTATAGCTACTCCGGATATGATGTCCACAGTTTCAAAGGTCGCTAAAATATTGGGACCTAGAGGCTTGATGCCAAACCCAAAGATTGGAACAGTTACTATGAATGTGGCTGAGGCCGTTACTGCTGAAAAAAAAGGCAAACTAGATTTTAGAGTTGATAAGGCGGGTATTATCCATGCTTCTGTTGGTAAGAAGTCCATGGGTAGTGAAAAATTAAAAGAAAATTTTATGGCATTGTTAGGTGCTGTTCTTAGGGCAAAACCTTCTACATCTAAAGGGCTATACATTAAATCAGTTGCAGTTTCGTCAACAATGGGGCCTGGGGTTAAGATTGATGCAAATGAGGCAATGGGAAATAAAGAAGATTAATTAATATTAAAATTATTGCGATCAGAGACAGTAGGTTCCGAAAGGTTTAATACATAAAGTGCCTACCGAGATTGACAAGCAGTCCTGCCTGTTCGCATTTATTCTATTGAAAGGAGGATGTTTGTGATTACACGTGCTGATAAAGAAAGTGAAGTAAAAATCATTTCTGAAAAGTTGGCCAAATCAAAAGCAGCTTTCATTGTTGATTTTAAAGGTATGAAGGTGGATCAGGTTACTGATCTTCGAAAAAAACTTCACCCAGTAGAGTCTGAAATGAAAGTAGTAAGAAATACTCTTGCTAAGCGTGCTTTAAAAGATTTCCCTGTAATGAGTGACGCAATTTCTAGCGCATTTAAGGGAACTAACGCTTTTGTTTTTGCATATGGAGATGTTGCTGCTGCGGCCAAAACCCTGTCTGTGTTTGCAAAGGACATAGAAGTTTTTCAATTGAAATCAGGAGTTATGGATGGTCGTAAATTGGATGAGAAATCAATCAATTTTATAGCTACTTTGCCTGGAAAAGATCAATTGCGGGCCCAATTTCTTGCATTGTTAAATACTCCTGCAACTCAAGTTGTTAGAGTTCTTAATGAAGTGCCTACGGCGCTTGCGAGAGTTTTAAAAGCAAAATCTGAAATAAATTAAATTAATTATTAAAAATAAACTAGGAGAATTAAAATGGCATTATCAAATGAACAATTAGTAGAAGAATTATCACAAAAGACAGTCCTCGAGATTGCTGAGCTTGTTAAGTTATTAGAAGGCAAGTGGGGCGTTTCTGCGGCGGCACCTGTAGCCGTTGCGGCAGCTGGTGGTGGAGCAGCTGCTCCCGTTGAAGAAAAAACTGCATTTGATGTAGTTTTGGTAGATGCGGGCGCTAATAAAATCAATGTTATTAAGGAAGTGAGAGCAATAACTGGATTGGGACTTGCTGAAGCTAAAGCTTTAGTGGAAGCAGGAAATAAAACAGTTAAAGAAGGAGCGACTAAAGACGACGCTGAGAAAATTAAAAAACAATTAGAAACTGCTGGTGCTAAAGTACTAGTTAAGTAATATATGAATGGGGCTATGCTATGTGCAGAGCTCCATTTTTTTTATTAGCCAAATGCGCATTAAATCTATAGACATATAGATTGCTCATCTTTGATGTTGTGGTTGATTTATTTAGAATTTTTATTTTAGCTCTATAAATTGGGAGAATTAATGGACCAAACCCCTATTGCTGCCTCGAATGTACGTATACGTAAATCTTTTGCAAAAAACAAACAACTTATAGACATACCTAATTTGATAGAACTTCAAAAGAGCTCTTATGAGGCATTTTTGCAAAAAAATGTTGATCCTGACAGGCGTGGAATTCTTGGTTTAAATGGAGTATTTAAGGGAGTTTTTCCTGTTAGTGATTTTAATAATACGGCTAGTTTGGAGTTTGTAAGCTATACCTTGGAGCCAGCAAAATATGATGTGGACGAGTGTCGCCAGAGGGGGATGACGTTTGCTTCTCCGATAAAAGTAACTTTGCGGTTGATAGTTTTTGATGTGGATGAAGAGTCTGATGCTAAAAGTATACGTGATGTAAAAGAGCAGGAAGTATATTTGGGTGAAATACCACTTATGACTTCAAATGGTTCATTTATTATAAATGGAACTGAAAGGGTTGTTGTATCGCAATTGCATCGTTCTCCGGGTGTCTTTTTTGACCATGATGGCGGAAAAAATAATGCAAGTGGAAAGCTAATTTATTCAGCTAGAGTTATACCATATAGAGGATCTTGGTTGGATGTGGAATTCGACCAAAAAGATTTAATCCATGTTAGAATTGATAGAAGAAGGAAGTTTCCTGTTACCATATTGTTGAAAGCTCTTGGCTACAATACTGAACAACTTCTTGAGTATTTTTATGATTTAGACGAAGTGTCTGTTATTGGTGGAAAATTATTTAGAAAACTGGAAATTGACCGAATGTCTGGTCAAAGAGCTTTGGCTGATATTTTAGATCCAAAGACAGGTGAGCCTATTGTGAGATCTGGAAGAAGGATCACCAGGGCCATCGTGAAAAAAATTAAAGAAATAAATTTAACTGAATTAGAGGTTAGTCCTAGTGATTTAGAAGGTAAGGTTTTGGCTAAGCCACTGATTGATGAGTCAACTGGCGAAATTATTGCCGATGCTAATTCTGAACTTAATAGTGGTTTTATTAAAAAGGCAATAGAGGCAGGAATTGATAAATTCTTTTTAATATTTTTTGATGGTTTGACTGTAGGGCCCTATTTAAGAAACACCTTGCTCGTTGATAAGGTCAATAATAAGGATGAGGCTCTTGTTGAAATATATAAAAGGTTAAGGCCAGGGGAGCCGCCTACATTGGATGCTTCGGCAGCATATTTTCAAAAATTATTTTTTGACCCAGAAACCTATGATTTGTCCGAGGTTGGTAGGATTAAAATTAATCATAAGTTTGGTATTAGTATGGAGGAGTGTCCCCCCTCGTTTAGAATTTTAACTAAGAATGATATTTTGAGTACGGTGAAGACAATGATCGACTTGAAAAACGGTAAAGGCGTTGTCGATGATATTGATCATTTGGGAAATCGTCGTGTAAGATCAGTTGGTGAGTTGTTAGAAAATCAATATCGAATTGGTTTGGTTCGAATGGAACGGGCTATTCGAGAGAGAATGAGTTTGCAAGACGTTGAGACCATGATGCCTCATGATTTGGTTAATGCTAAGCCAGTAAATGCTGTAGTTAAGGAATTTTTTGGTTCTTCGCAGTTATCGCAGTTTATGGATCAAACTAACCCATTGTCTGAAATCACACATAAGCGAAGACTGTCAGCCTTAGGGCCAGGAGGTCTAACAAGAGATCGTGCTGGTTTTGAAGTTCGAGATGTTCATCCTACTCATTATGGTAGAATATGTCCAATTGAAACTCCAGAGGGGCCAAATATAGGATTAATCGCATCCTTGGCTACGTATGCAAGAATTAACAACTATGGTTTCATTGAAACTCCGTACAGAAAAGTAGACGCTGGTAAAATTTCTCCAGAAATTACCTACATGTCTGCTCTTGAAGAGGCCGGTCACTTAAAGGCCCAGGCAACTGAAGATAATTTAGGTACCTCAGTTATTCAGTCTCAAATAGTGACGGTGAGAAGAGATGGCGAGTACGAATCTGTAGATAAGGATAAAGTTTCTTTAATTGACGTTTCTCCTTCTCAATTGGTATCTATTGCGGCGTCTTTAATCCCTTTTTTGGAGCATGATGACGCAAATCGAGCTCTGATGGGTTCAAACATGCAACGGCAAGCTGTTCCTTTGTTAAGATCTAGGGCGCCCCTGGTAGGAACCGGAGTGGAAAGACTTGTCGCGAGAGATTCAGGTACCTCTGTTGTGGCTACAAATGATGGTATTGTTGAAGAAATCGATGCCGCTAGAATTGTAGTGCGAAGATTTGCAAAGGGTGGCGAGCTAGGCGCTAATGTTGATATTTACAATTTAATTAAATATCAACGAACAAATCAAAATACGTGTTTTAATCAAAAACCAATAGTCAAATTGGGTGATATTGTTAGAAAAGGTGATATCATCGCGGATGGTCCTTCAACTGAATTGGGTGAATTGGCGCTAGGCCAAAATATCCTCGTGGCGTTCACTCCATGGATGGGATATAACTTCGAAGATTCAATTTTAATTTCTGAAAGGTTGCTACACGAAGATACTTACACTTCTATTCACATTGAGGAGTTTGAGTGTATTGCGCGAGATACAAAGCTAGGTAAGGAAGAGATTTCTAGAGATATTGCTAATGTTGGTGAGGAAGCTCTCAAAGATCTTGATTCTTCTGGTATTATTAGAATTGGTGCTGATGTTAGGCCAGGCTATATTCTTGTAGGGAAAGTCACGCCTAAAGGGGAGACTCAATTGTCTCCTGAAGAAAAATTATTAAGAGCTATTTTCGGTGAAAAAGCTGGGGATGTTAGAGATACTTCTTTAAGAGTTCCATCGGGTGTTTATGGAACAGTTATTGATGCTCAAGTCTACTCTCGTGAGGGTTCAGAGCGAGACGAGCGATTGAGTTCCATTATTGAGGAAAAAAAGAAAAAATTAGAGAAAGATTTATCTGTTGAAATAAATGTTATTAAAAATAATGCCATCGAAAAATTAAAATCAATTATTGTTGGGAAAAAAACTACCGGTGTTCTTTTGAATGAAGATGGAAGTCAAAAGTTGCTGAGCAAAGGACAAGATATTACAGTTGCTGATTTGGAAACAATTCCGTTTGAGTTGTTGAGTTATATTCCCTTGGAAACTGAGTTAGAATTTCATGTTACCAAGATCGTTGATTCGGCCAGAAATCAATTGGATGCAGTGAAGATGGTATTCAATGAAAAAATAGATCGTCTCAGAAAAGGTGACGAATTGCCTCCTGGTGTTATTAAAATGGTTAAAGTTTATGTGGCCATTAAGAGAAAGCTTCAAGTGGGCGATAAATTTGCCGGGCGGCATGGAAACAAGGGCGTCGTGTCAAAGGTGTTACCAGTTGAGGACATGCCCTATTTGGCAGATGGTTCTCCTGTTGATATGGTATTAAACCCATTGGGTGTTCCTTCGCGGATGAATATAGGACAAATTTTAGAAGTTCATTTAGGATGGGCAGCCCATAGTTTGGGTAAGCAGCTATCAAAATATGTGGATAACTGGAATTTTGAAAAAGCAAAGAAGGAAATTAAAGATATTTATAATGACTCTGAGATTTCAACAAAAATTGATAAATCAGATGAAGCATCTCTTAAAAAAATTGTTGGAACGTTAAAGAATGGAATTCATGTAGGTACTCCTGTGTTCGATGGAGCGAGTGAGGCGGATATAAAATCGCTTCTTAAAAAAGCAGAACTTCCAGATAGAGCTCAAACAATTCTTTTTGATGGTAGAACCGGAGAGCCTTTCAATAATCCTGTAACTGTAGGAATTATGTACATGCTTAAGTTACATCATTTAGTTGAAGAGAAAATTCATGCTCGTTCTATTGGTCCATACTCGTTAGTGTCTCAGCAGCCTCTTGGGGGTAAGGCCCAGTTTGGTGGCCAGAGACTTGGAGAGATGGAGGTTTGGGCTATTGAAGCTTATGGTGCTGCTTATTCATTGCAGGAGTTTTTGACAGTTAAATCTGATGATGTTGCTGGAAGAACTAGAATGTATGAAAGCATTGTAAAGGGTGAAAACATTCTTGAGCCTGGCTTGCCAGAGTCATTTAATGTTTTGGTTAAAGAGCTTCAATCCTTAGCTTTAAATGTTCAACTGGTGGAATCTGATATTTTGACAGATAAAGCTGAAGAAGAGCCTATGGAAGATAATATTAACAATGAACCTAAGCATTAATAACGAGGTTTAATTTGAGAGATTTATTAAATTTTTTTGACAAACCAAAAGATCCATTATCATTCGATTCCGTGAGAGTTTCCTTGGCTTCTCCTGAGATGATCCGTGAGTGGTCATTTGGTGAGGTAAAGAAACCTGAAACAATTAATTACCGTACTTTTAAACCAGAAAGAGATGGTTTGTTTTGTGCTAAAATATTCGGACCAATAAAGGACTACGAATGTCTTTGTGGCAAGTACAAAAGAATGAAGTACCGAGGGGTAGTTTGTGAGAAATGTGGTGTTGAGGTTACTCAAACAAAAGTACGTCGAGAAAGACTTGGACACATTGAACTTGCAACGCCCGTAGCGCATATTTGGTTTTTGAGATCTCTTCCGTCAAGAATTGGTAATTTATTAAATTTGTCGTTAAAGGATGTGGAGAAGGTACTTTATTGCGAAGCCTATGTTGTTATAGATCCAATGGAAACAGCATTGATTGAGGGTCAGGTTTTGTCAGAAGAGGCTTATCAGGCTGCATTGAATGACTTTGGGCCAAATTTTAAATCTGGAATGGGCGGTGACGCTGTTCGGGATTTATTGAGAAAGATTGATCCGGAATATCTTTCTAAGAAATTAAGAATGGAAGTCAAAGATACAAAATCAGAGGCCCAGATTAAGAAAATTTCGAAAAGATTAAAAGTTGTTGAGGCTTTCAAAAATTCTATAAATAAACCTGAATGGATGATGCTTGACGCTCTCCCAGTGTTGCCTCCTGATCTAAGACCTTTGGTTCCTCTTGATGGAGGAAGATTTGCTACATCCGATCTGAATGATCTTTATAGACGGGTTATAAATAGAAATAATCGACTAAGAAGACTTCAGGAGTTGAATGCGCCGGATATTATTATCAGAAATGAAAAAAGAATGTTGCAAGAAGCAGTAGATGCTCTCTTGGATAATGGAAGAAGGGGAAAAACTTTTACTGGTCCCAATAAGCGCCCTCTTAGATCTTTAAGTGATATGCTTAAAGGAAAGCAAGGTCGATTTAGACAAAATTTACTAGGAAAGCGAGTCGATTATTCTGGAAGGTCTGTTATTGTAGTTGGACCTAATTTAAAATTGCATCAGTGTGGTTTACCGAAAAAAATGGCCTTGGAGTTATTTAAGCCTTTTGTTTATAACAAACTTGAAGAGAAGGGTTTTGCAACAACGATAAAACAGGCTAAGAAATTAGTAGATCAAGAAACTGTAGAAGTATGGGATATTTTGTCTGATGTTGTGAAAGAACATCCTGTTATGTTGAACAGGGCGCCTACTCTTCATAGATTAGGTATTCAAGCGTTTGAACCAGTTCTTCATGAGGGAAAGGCCATACAATTACATCCTTTGGTTTGTACGGCCTTCAATGCTGATTTTGATGGTGATCAAATGGCTGTTCATGTTCCTTTGTCAGTTGAGGCTCAAGTTGAGGCGAGAGTTTTAATGATGTCAACGAACAACATCTTAAGTCCTGCCAATGGCAAACCGATAATTAATCCCTCGCAGGACGTTGTTTTGGGTTTGTACTGGTTAACAAGGATTCGTCCAGGGGCAAAAGGGACTGGAAAACTTTTCTCATCTGTAAAAGAAGCTCAATATGCTTACGAGACAGGAATGGTTGATTTACAGGCGTCTTGTAAAGTTAAAATTAAAGGAAAATTGGAAGAAGCATCAGTAGGGAGAGCTATATTGTCTGATATCGTTCCCGATGAAGTTCCATTTTTTGAAGTTAATACGGTTATGAATAAAAAAACCATTGCGGCGTTGATTGATAAAACTTTTCGATTAGCAGGAGCGAAAGCTACATGTATCTTAGCTGATAAAATCATGGAACTTGGATTTAAACATTCTACTGCGGCAGGGATGTCTATTTGCATTGATGATATGGTCATACCTGAAAATAAAAATAAAATGATTTTAGATGCTCAAAAGCAAGTTGAAGAAATTCAACATCAGTACGATGAAGGGTTGATAACTGACGGTGAACGGTATAATAAGGTTGTTGATATTTGGGCGCAGACTGGCGACAAGGTTGCCAAAGAAATGATGAACCAAATTGAAAAACAAAAGTTTTTAATTGATGGAAAAGAATTAATTGGCCCATCATTTAACTCTATTTTTATTATGGCTGACTCTGGGGCTAGGGGATCTGCAAATCAAATAAGACAGCTTGGTGGGATGAGGGGCCTCATGGCAAAACCATCTGGGGAAATTATTGAGACTCCTATTACTGCTAATTTTCGTGAAGGTTTAACAGTTATTCAATATTTTATTTCTACCCATGGGGCGAGAAAAGGTTTAGCCGATACGGCATTAAAAACTGCGAATTCAGGTTATTTAACAAGAAGATTAGTTGATGTTGCTCAAGATGTTATTATTTCGGAAATAGATTGTGGAATTGAAGATGGTTTGGAAGTGACGCCTCTATTTGAGGGCGGTGAAATTATTCAACCTTTATCTGATAGAGTTTTAGGACGAACCGCTTTGTTTGATATTCTTGACCCTCTTACAAGTAATATTATTGTTCGAGCAGGTGAAGAGATTGATGAACAGTCTGTAAAGTTGATAGACTCGGCTGGTGTAGAAAAAGTTAATATCAGATCAACACTTACCTGTAAAACACAACGTGGTGTTTGTGTAAAATGTTACGGTCGTGATTTGGCTAGGGGTGCAACAGTAAACTTGGGTGAGACCGTTGGTATTATAGCAGCTCAGTCGATAGGAGAACCGGGAACACAGTTAACAATGAGAACTTTTCACTTAGGAGGAGCCGCATCAAGATCTGTTGAGCAATCCGTTCATACCTCAAGGTATGATGGTACTTTGAAATTGATAAATGTAAATACGGTAAATAACAGAAGCGGCAAGTTAACTGTCATGAATAGAAATGGTGAGGCTCTTGTTATCGATGAGACAGGTAGAGAAAAGGAAAGATTTAAATTAGTCTATGGTGCCATTTTAGGTTTTAAAGAAGGACAAAAAATTAACAAAGGTTCGGTTGTTGCTGAATGGGACCCCTACTCTAATCCCATTATTTCTGAGGTTTCAGCATTGGTTCAGTACCATGATATTGAAGAAGGTTCGACCATGCAAGAGCAGGTTGATGCTGTAACCGGTTTTGCAACAAAAGTAATTACCGAGTCAAAATCGTCAGATGTGAAGCCAACAGTTTATTTAATTGATAAAAATGGAAAACAATTAAATCTACCTGGTAGGGATATTCCAGCAAGATACATTATTCCTGTTGGAGCCCAGCTTTTAGTTACCGATGGTCAGGAAGTCCATTCTGGAGATGTTATTGCAAAAATTCACAGGGAAACATCTAAAACAAAAGATATCACGGGAGGTCTTCCTCGTGTAGCTGAATTGTTTGAAGCGAGAAAACCTAAGGAAGCTAGCATTATCTCAGAGATAGATGGCTATGTAACCTTTGGAAAAGATGTTAAGGGAAAACAAAGGGTTATTGTTACTCCAGATGTAGGTGAGCAGAGAGAATATTTAATTCCAAAAGGGAAACATGTTGCAGTGAGAGAAGGCGAATATGTAAGAGCTGGTGAGCCTTTAATGGATGGTCCGACCAATCCTCATGATATTCTTGCTGTTTTGGGAGAGAAACAATTGTCTGCTTATTTAACAAATGAAATTCAAGAAGTTTACAGGCTTCAAGGTGTTAATATAAATGATAAACATATTGAGGTTATAGTAAGACAAATGTTGAGAAAAGTAGAAATTGCTGATCCTGGTGATACTCGATTTTTAAGTGGTGAACAAGTTGAAAAATTTTCACTATATCTTGAGAATCAGAGAGTTTTACAAGATGGTGGTGCTCAAGCCAGCATGAAACCTTTATTGTTAGGTATTACAAAGGTTTCTCTGAGTACAGAAAGTTGGATCTCAGCTGCTTCTTTCCAGGAAACAACAAAAGTGTTAACTGATGCGGCTATTAATTCAAAAACTGATAATCTTAGAGGGCTGAAAGAAAATATTATTATGGGCAGATTAATTCCTGCCGGAACAGGTTTAACGTCTTATAAAAAATGGAAAGTTATTATTAAAGAAGATGAAGAAATGATGATGGAAGCTTCACTTCCTGGGATGAGCGTGAACAGATAAATAAAATAGCTTGACGTTGGATTGATCGTTGTATTAAAAGCTTTAAGCTATTTGTGTAAAAATAAGGAAATTTTAAGGAGAATTTGTGCCTACTATTAACCAACTTATAAAAAAAGAGAGATCATCTCAAAAAAATCAAACTAAGTCTCCTGCGTTGACGTCGTGTCCTCAAAAAAGGGGAGTTTGCACAAGAGTGTACACAACAACTCCCAAAAAACCAAATTCGGCATTAAGAAAAGTGGCAAAGGTTAGGCTTTCAAATGGTTTTGAAGTTATCTCTTATATTCCAGGCATAGGACATAACTTACAAGAACACTCAGTTGTTCTCATTAGAGGTGGAAGAGTAAAAGACTTGCCAGGTGTTAGATATCATATCGTTCGTGGAGTTCTAGATCTTCAAGGTGTAAATGGTAGATTGAGAAGTAGATCAAAATATGGAACAAAAAGACCTAAAAAGTAATTTTTAAAGGAAAATTTAATGTCACGCAGAAAAAAAACCTTCAAAAGAGAAATCATACCAGATCCTGTATACAAGGATCTAGTGTTTGCCAAATTTATCAATAAAATGACAATTCAGGGTAAGAAGGCTACCGCTCAAAAGTTATTTTATGGAGCTTTATCTGAACTCGAAGGAAAAGTTCCAAATGAAGAATCGATAAATGTTTTAAAAAAAGCCATTGAAAATACCAAGCCGTCTATAGAAGTTAGATCAAGACGGGTGGGTGGCGCAACTTATCAAGTTCCTGTAGATGTTAGGCCGACGAGAAGATTATCATTAGCTATGAAGTGGTTGATAGAGTACTCTCGTAGTAGGGGAGAGAAGGATTTTTCTAAGCGACTGGCTGGAGAGATATTAGATGCCTTTAATAATAAAGGTAACTCTGTTAAGAAAAAAGAAGATGTTCATAGAATGGCTGAAGCTAACAAAGCTTTCTCTCATTATAATTGGTAAACTAGATGTCGGCCAAAGAGCCTAATAAGGTCAGTGATTTAGCATATACACGAAATATTGGTATCGCTGCCCATATCGATGCTGGAAAAACAACTACTTCTGAAAGAATATTATTCTATTCTGGCAAGAGTCATAAAATTGGTGAGGTTCACGAAGGTAATACGGCTATGGACTGGATGGTCCAAGAGCAAGAGAGAGGTATTACAATAACCTCCGCTTCAACGACTCTGTTTTGGAATGATTATCGTATAAATTTAATTGATACCCCTGGACATGTTGATTTTACAATTGAGGTTGAAAGATCACTAAGGGTGCTTGATGGAGCAATTGCGGTATTTGATGCTGTGAGCGGTGTGGAGCCCCAATCGGAGACGGTTTGGAGGCAGGCCAACAAATTTAAAGTTCCTAGAATTTGTTTCATAAACAAGATGGATAGAGTTGGGGCAAATTTTTTTGAATCAGTTTCCTCTATAAAATTAAAATTAAATGCTAATCCGATAATTCTACAAATTCCTTATGGGCTTGAGGATAATTTTAAAGGTGTAATTGATCTTATTGAAATGAAGCTGCATCTCTGGGGGGAAGAATCTAAGTTTGGAGATTCTTACATAACTTCTGATATTCCTGAAGAGAATATCAAAGAGGTTATCGAATATAGAAAAAAAATAGTTGAAAGTATTGTTGAATTAGATGATGACCTTGTCGATTTATTTCTAAAGGGTGAGGAAATTAGTGTTTTAAGTTTAAAAAAATCTCTTAGAAAATCTGTAGTAAATCTAAAAGCCTTTCCTGTTTTTTGTGGGTCTGCTTTTAAGAATAAGGGCATTCAGCCGCTTTTAGATGCTGTCATTGACTACTTGCCTTCTCCTATCGATAAGTTATTTCTAACGGCAACTGATTATAGAAACGAGCTTCCGGTTGAGTTTAAAGTTAACTTCGAGGATCCTTTTGTTGGCCTTGCATTTAAAATTGCAAATGACCCTTTTTCTGGAAATTTAACCTATGTTAGGGCATATTCTGGAACTTTAAAAGTGGGAGATGTGCTTTTAAATCCAAGAGTAAACAAAAAAGAAAAAATTCAAAAAATATTAAAAATGCATGCTAATCATCGTGAAGAAGTGGTGGACCTTAAAGCTGGAGATATAGGTGCTGTTATTGGTTTAAAGTTCACTGGCACAGGGGACAGCCTGTGTAATGAAAAACGATTAATCATTCTAGAATCAATAAAGAGTCCAGAGCCTGTAATTTCAGTCGTAGTTGAGGCTAAATCTTCTGCGGATCAAGTAAAAATGATTCAGTCATTAGAAAAGTTAGAGAAAGAAGATCCATCTTGTAAAGTCAAAACCGATCCAGAAACCGGACAAATTTTACTTTTTGGTATGGGTGAATTGCATTTAGAAATTCTATTGGATCGATTGAACAGAGAGTTTAAAATTAATGCAAACAAAGGAAAGCCTCAGGTTTCATACAGGGAGACTATTTCAACTTCTGTTGAGATTCTGGAATCATTTGAAAAAAATATTGCAGGTGAAGATCATTTTGCGAAAGTTAAAATTTTTGTTGAATCAATTCCAGTTGAAAAGGGTATTGAGTTTAAAAATAATGTATCTCTAAATAATGAATTTAATACATTGATGTTAAAAGCTGTTGAGAATGGATTTAGAGAAAGTGCTGAGGTTGGTGCGCTAGCTGGATTTTCCATGCTCGGAGTAAGGGCAACTTTATTGAGTGTAGAATACAATAAAGAAAGTATTTCTGAAATTGCTTTTAAAGCGGCAACAATGGTTGGATTTAAAGAAGCATTAAAGCGATGTAAGTGTGAAATTTTGGAACCTATTTTTAAACTGGAAGTAATTTGTCCAGAGGATTTTTTAGGAAGCATAGTGTCTGATTTAAATTCTAGAAGAGGTAAAATAACATTAATTGAGTCAAAAGGCGCGTTGGGGCAAGTGATTAATGCTGAAGTGCCTTTGGGGCAACTGTTTGGATATGCTACAGATGTGAGAAGTCTTAGTCAGGGGCGTGCAACTTTTTCAATGGAATTTCTTAATTATTTAAGAGTGCCCCCTAAAACCTGTATGGAATTATTAAATTCAATGGGTAGATAAAAAAACATTTGACATCTCTAACTATTTTGTAAATATTCACACATCTCAATAAAAGAAGCTTACAGAAAGCTCCCCCCTATCTAAAATTTGGGAAAAAAGCTTTTGATGTGGCAATAACTAAAGAGAAAACAGAGAAATATATGCAAAGTCAAAAAATTCGAATTCGTCTAAAGGCGTTTGATCATAAGTTATTAGATCAATCCACAAAAGAAATAGTTGATACAGCCAGAAGGACTGGTGCGAAGGTAGCTGGGCCGATACCCTTGCCGACTAGAATTAACAGATATACGGTTTTAAGATCTCCGCATGTCGATAAGAAATCGAGAGAGCAGTTTGAAATAAGAACTCATAAGAGAATGCTTGATATTCTAGAGCCCACTCAGCAAACAATTGATCAGCTTATGAAGTTGGACTTGTCTGCTGGTGTTGACGTTGAAATTAAATTATCTGCTAAATAAGGTGCAAAATGACAGAATCTAATCAAATTAAATTAAGTTCGCTTTATGTATTCAAAGAGGGCATGTCTACTTACTTTGACGACAACGGTGCGGCTATTCCTGTTACGGTATTAAGATATTCTCCTTGGGTTGTATCTCAGATAAAAACTAAAGAGAATGATGGATATGAAGCTCTTCAAATCTCTTGTGAGCCTAAAAAAGTTAAAAACTCTAATAAATCGGAAATTGGTCATAGTAAAAAAATTGGACAAGAGGTTGGTTTTAGATATGTAAAAGAGGTTAGAGGGAGTTTTGACCAAAATGCCGTTCTTGGGGCAGTTGTATCAATTGAATCTTTAGTAAAGGGTGATCTGATTAAGGTTACCGCAAAGTCAAAGGGACATGGGTTTGTTGGTTCTGTGAGAAGGTGGAGTTTTGCTGGTGGGCCAGCATCTCATGGGTCGAAATTTCATAGACAGCCTGGTTCAAGTGGTAATAGAACTTGGCCTGGAAGAGTAATGCCAGGTAAAAAATTTCCAGGTCATTGGGGGGATGAGACTGTAACTGTTAAGAATTTAAAAGTTTTTGATGTAATCCCTGCAGAGAATGTGCTTATCGTGAGGGGCTCGGTTCCAGGGGCCAGAAATTCTTTGGTAAGATTGGTGAAGGTGTAGTTATGGCAGTTTTAGACGTGGTAAATATGGACAATATAAAAGTGAGTTCGGTTGAATTGCCAGATTCGATTGTTCAGGGTGAGGTTGATCAATCATTGCTTCATTCTATTGTTAAATGGCAATTGGCTTCTCGAAGGCAAGGAACGCATATGACTAAAACAAAGGGTTTGGTCAGTGGTGGAGGCAAAAAGCCATTTAAGCAGAAAGGTACTGGAAATGCAAGGCAGGGATCGACAAGGTCTCCTCTTATGCCAGGTGGTGGAACTGTTTTTGGTCCTCAGCCGAGAGACTATTCTTATGTTGTTCCGAAAAAAATGAGAAGAGCGGGGTTAAGAATGGCGCTCACTCATCTTATAAAAAATAATAAGTTTATAGTTTTGGATGATTTAAAATCAGATGGAAAAACTAAATCATTTTTAAATAATCTCAAAAAGTTGGGCTTGGAAAAGGCAGTAGTTACGGATTCAAGTTCAAATGAACTGATTTTAAGAGCAAGCAGAAATCTAGAAAAATATGTATTTATTCCTACTGTGGGCCTAAATGTTTATGATTTACTTAAATATGACGCATTAATTTGTACAAAAAGTTCAATTAAGGGGCTTGTTGAAAGAGTTGAGGTGGTTTCTTGAAAAATTTAGATTTATTCCCTTTGATAACGGAAAAAGCAGCTTTGAATGCAGAGGCTGGTACTTACGTATTCAAGTCAAAGTGTGATTGTGATAAGCTTGAAATTAAATCTTTTGTTGAAAAACGATTCTCTGTGAAGGTTGTATCTGTAAGAACTTCTATTTTTTCAAGAGCGCAAAAAAATAAAAAAAATGGAAAACTAATTAAGAGTTATTTTAAAAAAGTGTACGTTAAACTTGGTAAGGGGATGAAGATTCCTCTTTTTGAAGGTGTGTAGAATATGGGAATAAAGATATTTAATCCAACATCTGATGGTCGTAGGGGAATGACAGGGTATGATTTTTCTGAAATTACAAAAAGTGAACCAGAAAAATCTTTAACGATTAAGTTGAAGAAGCATAGCGCAAGAAACAACTATGGCCGAATAACAATGAGGCATGTTGGTGGTGGTCATAAAAAGTTGTACAGAATTATTGATTTTAAAAGAGAAAAAATAGATGTACCTGCAGTAGTAAAATCGATAGAATATGATCCATACAGAACGAGTAGAATTGCCTTGCTCCATTATCTAGATGGAGCAAAATCGTATATTCTTTGTCCCATTGGTCTTAATGTTGGGGACTCTGTCACTTCAAGTGATAAAGCTGATATAAAACCAGGAAATTCATTACCACTCAAATATATTCCGGTCGGAACTATTATACATAACATTGAGTTAAGACCAGGAAAGGGTGGGCAAATTTGTCGAGGTGCTGGTGCCAGCGCTGTATTAGTTGCTAAGGAAGAGAAATATTGTCAAGTAAGGATGCCATCTGGTGAAGTTAAGCAAGTATTATCTTCAAATAGGGCCAGCATTGGTCAAGTGGGAAACACAGATAATGAAAACATTAATCTTGGTAAGGCTGGCAGATCTCGATGGAGAGGTATTAGGCCATCAGTTAGAGGGATGGCTATGAATCCGGTTGATCATCCTTTGGGGGGCGGAGAAGGCGTTGGTAAAGGACATCATCCAGTTACTCCATGGGGGCAGCAGTGTAAAGGATTCAAAACAAGAAACTCAAAACGTACAGATTACTCTATAGTAAAGCGACGAAAGTAGGCAAAAAATGGGTAGGTCATTAAAAAAGGGTCCATTTGTGGATCATCATTTGTTAAGTAAAATTAATAATGCAATTGAAAAAAATGATAAAAAAGTTATTAAAACTTGGTCAAGACGATCTACAATTTTGCCAGATTGTATTGGGCTTACGTTTGCGGTTCATAACGGAAAAAAATTTGTCCCATTGTATGTGACTGAAAACATGATTGGCCATAAATTTGGTGAGTTTGCACCAACAAGAACATTTAACGGACACGCAGAGAAAAAAGCGCAAGCAGCTCCGGCGTCAGTGAAAAAATAGGAAGTTTATTATGGAAGCTAAAGCATCATTAAAATATGCAAGAGTTGGATGTCAAAAAGCAAGATTGGTTGCTAACGTTGTTAGGGGAAAAAAGGTGGATCTGGCTTTGAAAACTTTAAATTTTATGGACCAAAAATCAGCTGAATTGTTTAGAAAATTAATTGAGTCTGCGGTCGCAAATGCTGAATTTAAAAAACTTATGGATATTGATAGATTATTTGTGAAATCTATTTATGTTGATCAAGGACCAAGTCTAAAACGTTTTAGACCAAGAGCGCAAGGCAGGGCGTTTGGAGTAAAGAAGAAAACTAGTCATCTAAACGTTGTATTAGAGGAGAAATAAAGTGGGTCAAAAGGTAAATCCAATTGGTTTTAGAGTAGGCGTGATAAGAACCTGGGAGTCAAGATGGTTTGCAAAGGGAAGAAAATACTTTGAAAATCTACATGAAGACTTGAGATTAAGGGATTTTTTGAAGTCGAAATTGAAACACGCTGGGGTGGCGCGGATTGAAATTGAAAGAGCTGCCGAAAAACTAAAAATAATAATTCAAACAGCGCGACCAGGGATAGTAATTGGAAAAAAAGGCACAGGGATAGATTCTCTTAAAAATGAGGTTCAGTCTTTAACTAAAAGTGAAGTTTATTTAAATATTCAAGAAGTGAGAAAACCAGATATTGATTCTCAGTTGGTTGCTGAGAACATTGCTCTTCAGCTTGAAAAAAGAGTTTCTTGGAGAAGAGCAATGAAAAAAGCTCTTGCTGCCGGAGTAAAGGGTGGAGTTAAGGGAATAAAAATTAGAGTGTCTGGTAGGCTTGATGGTGCAGAAATAGCTAGATCAGAGTGGTATAACCAAAAAAGTGTACCATTGCACACATTGAGGGCAGATATAGATTATGGAACGGCTGAGGCTTTAACTACCTATGGTATAATCGGTGTTAAGGTTTGGATTTATAAAGGTGATATTTTAAGCACTCGTGAAATTGAGGAGGCTGGTCGTGTTAAGTCCTAAAAGGGTTAAATGGAGAAAGCAGTTTGTTGGAAGATCTAAAGGCTTGGCCTATAGGGGTTCTAATTTAGATTTTGGAGATTATGGATTGCAAGCTTTAGAGGCGGGTAAGCTAACGGCAAGACAATTAGAAGCTGGTAGAATTGCGATTTCAAGAAGCGTAAAAAGAGGTGGAAAAATTTGGTGTAGGGTATTTCCTAACATACCTGTAACAAAAAAAGCAGCTGAAACCAGAATGGGGAGCGGAAAGGGAAATCCTGAGTTTTGGGTTTCCCAGATATTGCCTGGAAAAATTCTATTCGAGTTGGATGGGGTTACTACGGAGCAAGCAAAAGAAGCCTTTGAAAGAGCAGCACATAAACTTCCATTTAAGACAAGATTTTTGTCAAGAGAGTAGAAAATGAAATACAGTGAAATAAAAAATTTAACAATAGTGGAAATCAACAAATCGTTGCAAAAGAAGCAAGAAGAGCTCTATGAGATGAGAGTTAAAAACAACTTGGGTCAACTAACAAATCCTTTGCAAATTAGATTTTTAAAAAAAGATATCGCTAGAATTAATACAGTTATTTCTATGAAAAGATTAGAGGTTTAATTAGTTATGGAAAATTTGTCAAAAAAAATGGAACTTGTTGGTGAGGTTGTAAGTAATAAAATGCAAAAAACTATTTCTGTTTCCGTGTCAAGAGTGGTAAAGCATGTTAAGTATGGAAAATATTTGAAGAAGAGCACAGTTTTTAAAGCTCATGATGAAAAAAATGATTCTAAAATTGGAGATAAAGTCTTGATTAGAGAATCAAGACCTCTAAGCAGAACAAAAAGATGGGAATTGGTAAAAATTTTAAAATAGTAGGATAAATTTATGATTCAAATGCAAACAAGGCTTTCTGTTGCTGATAACTCAGGAGCGAAAGAAGTTATGTGTGTTAAGGTTTTAGGTGGTTCTAAGAGAAGATTTGCTTCTATAGGTGACGTAATTGTTGTATCAATTAAGGATGCAATGCCTAATTCAAAAGTTAAGAAAGGTGATGTGGCTAAAGCTGTTGTAGTTAGAACGTCACACAAGTTGAAAAGACCGGATGGTTCCTATATCAAATTTGATGAAAATTCTGCTGTTTTGATTAATGCAGCTAAAGAACCAATAGGAACAAGAATTTTTGGCCCTGTAGCTAGAGAACTAAGAGCAAAACAGTTTGTTAAAATTGTATCGCTTGCTCCAGAAGTATTGTGAGGAAAAAATGAATAGACTGCAAAAAATCTATAATGATCAAATTAAGTTAGAGCTTAAAGCTAAATTGGGCCTCAGGAATATTATGGAAGTTCCTAAGCTTGAAAAAATAGTAGTAAGCGTATGTACTAGTGAGGCCGTTCAAAATCCTAAAATTTTAAATGGTGTTGTCGATGAATTGACATCAATAACTGGACAAAAAGCTGTTATGACTAAGTCAAAGAAAGCAATTTCAAATTTTAAATTAAGAAAAGGTCTTTCTATAGGCGCCAGAGTGACTTTAAGAAAAGACAGTATGTGGTCATTTCTTGATAGGTTAAATACCTTAGCATTGCCTAGGGTGAGAGATTTTAGAGGGCTTCCTTCAAAAGGATTTGACGGAAAAGGTAATTATAATATGGGACTTAAAGAACAGATTGTGTTTCCTGAAATTAATTACGATCGAATTGAGAAAACAAGAGGGATGAATATTACTATTTGTACTTCTGCTAAAAATGATTTGCATGGAAAAAGTTTATTAGAAGCTTTGGGTGTTCCATTTAGAAAATAGAGGAAATGAATGGCAAGATTATCATCAGTTGTAAAAAATAACAAAAAGAAGAATACGGCTATAAGATATTATAAGCATAGGGAAGATCTAAAGGAGAAGTCTTTAAATTTAAAACTCTCCTTAGAGGAAAGAATGGAATATAGATTAAAACTAAATAAGCTACCAAGAAATACTTCTTTGTCTAGACATAAAACTAGATGTGAGTTGACAGGGCGACCTAGGGGAAATTATAGAAAATTTGGGTTGTGTCGTTTAGAGTTTAGAAGACTAGCTCTTGATGGCAAAATTCCAGGCGTAACAAAGGCAAGTTGGTAAGAGGAAATATGGATACAATTGGACAGTTTTTAACAAGTATTAGAAATGCGGGTTCAGCTCGATTGGAAAAAGTGGATATGCCATCATCAAATATGAGATTTGGTATAGCTAAGATTTTGCAAGAAGAAGGTTATATCAAATCTTTCAAAATTGCTAAGGATTCGAAACAGGGAATCATGAGAATTTATTTGAAGTATGATGATATGGGTAAACATATAATTAATAAAATTCAGAGAGTGAGCACTCCTGGAAGACGATATTATTCTAAATCTACAGATATTCCTAATGTAAGATCTGGGTATGGAATTAGTATTTTAAGTACAAATAAGGGTGTATTATCTAGTAAAAAAGCGAAACAATATAAATTAGGCGGAGAGATTCTCTGCGAAGTTTGGTAAAGGAGCTTAAATGTCTAGAATAGGTAAATTACCAGTCTCTCTCGAAGCAGCTCAAGTTGATCTTAGTAATAAAAAATATATTGTTGTTAAAAGTGCAAAAAACTCTTTAATAATAAATAGACTTCCTGGTGTTGATATCAAATTGGTTGATAATAAACTACACTTGACTACATCTGTTGATAATAAAAAAACTAAGGCACTTTATGGTCTTCATAGAGCTCTTCTGCAAAATGCTGTAACTGGAGTTACTAAAGGTTTTTCTAAATCTCTTGATTTGAATGGTGTTGGTTATAGAGCTTCAATTAATGGTAAAAAATTGGAGCTTTCTTTAGGCTACAGTCATCCTATTTCATATTTAATTCCGGAGGGAATTGAAATTAAAGTAGAGAAGCAGACTAATATACTAATTTCTGGTTCTAGCAAAGAGCTGGTGGGACAAGTTGCAGCTAAAATCAGAGGATTTAGATCTCCTGAGCCTTATTTAGGTAAAGGAATTAAGTATACTTCAGAAACTATAAAACGAAAAGCTGGAAAATCTGCTGGAAAATAGGAGGATTTAGTGAAGGTTATTATTAAAAAAAGTTTTTCAGACAGATTGGTCAATAGACTTTCTAAAAAAAATAGAATTAGAAAAAAAGTTAATGGAACATTACAGCGTCCAAGATTATGTATTTACAGGTCATTGAATCACATTTATGCACAGATAATTGATGATGTTGCAATGAAGACTGTTTTGGAGGCATCATCTCTTGATATTTCAGAGAAGATGAGTTTGTCAAAAAAAGCTGTCGAGGTTGGGAAGTTATTAGCAAATAAAGCAAAAAAACTTAATGTTGAATCGGTAGTTTTTGACAGAAATGGTTTTATTTATCATGGTAGGATTAAATCTTTGGCGGATTCTGCAAGGGAAAATGGTCTTAAATTTTAAGGGTGAAAAATGGATAAAGTTAATAGTGATTTTGAAGAAAGAGTTGTAGCCATAAACAGAGTAACTAAAGTTGTTAAGGGAGGAAGAAGATTTTCTTTCGCTGCCCTAGTCGTTGTTGGCAATAAACTTGGAGAGGTTGGATTTGGTTCTGGTAAGGCTGGTGAGGTTCCAGAAGCAATTGGAAAAGCAACTAGATCTGCAAAAAAAAATTCATATTCGGTAAATTTAAAGGAAAACAGGACTATTAACCATGAAGTAATTGGTAGATTTGGTTCAGCTAAGGTTATTTTAAAACCAGCTTCTGAGGGAACAGGTGTTATTGCTGGTGGTGCGGTTAGATCTGTTTTAGAGTCCGTTGGGATAAAAGACATATTAACAAAATGCATTGGGACAAGAAACCCTCATAATGCCGTTAGGGCAACAATTGATGGTCTAATTCAGTTAAAGGCTGGAGTAATTAAAAATGAAAAAATTTAAAGTTAAATTGGTTAAATCTTTAATTGGATGTTCTCAGTCACAGATTAAGACAGCTAATGTATTAGGGCTAAAAAAAATTAATAATTCTCGTACATTCATTGATACTCCACAGTTTCGAGGGCAAGTTAAGAAGATTCAGCATCTGATAATTCTAGAAAAGGAAAGTAAATGAAACTTTTAGATAGTTTAAGGCCTAAGGATGGATCTGTTCATTACAGAAAAAGAGTTGGTAGGGGAATAGGTTCAGGTCTTGGTGGTTATAGTGGTAAGGGTGGAAAAGGACAAACTCAGAGAAGCGGTGGATCGATTAGAAGAGGTTTTGAGGGGGGTCAAACTCCCCTACATAGAAGATTGCCAAAGTTTGGTTTCACAAACAATATGTTTAAAACTAAATATAAATCACTTAGTTTTTCTGATTTAGAGAAATTTGGCTCAGAAATAAATATCAGTGATTTGGAATCAATGTTTAAAAATGGACCTTTTAAGCTTCTTAATAATGGTAAAATTTCTAAGGCAATAAATTTAACTGTTCATAAAATTACGAAGAGTGCTAAAGAACAAATTGAAAAAAATGGTGGAAAAGTAACAATTTTATAATAAGGATGTAAGGTGTCAGTTTTTGCAACATTTTTTGAAAATAGTGAATTGAGAAGAAAGATATTTTACACTCTAATTGCACTGTCTGTTTATAGAGTCGGAGTTCATATTCCAACTCCTGGTGTTAATTCTGTAGCAGTTATGGAGTTATTTTCTAATAATTCAGCAGGGATTTTTGGTTTAATTAATTCATTTACTGGCGGCGCCTTCTCGCAATTTAGTATTTTTGCTTTGGGCATAATGCCCTATATTTCCTCTTCAATTATTTTTCAGTTGCTTTCTTCTGCTGTGCCAGCTTTAGAAGGTCTAAAAAAAGAAGGAGAATCAGGAAGAAAAAAGATTAATCAATATACTCGCTATTTCACATTGTTATTGGCTATTGTTCAAGGATATGGGATGAGCAAGTTTCTTATTAATTATAGGTCTCAGTCTGGGCAAATGTTAGTCTCTTCGCCTTATGTGGGGGTAGTTCCGTTTGAAGTAATTGCGGTTCTGACTTTGGCGGCTGGAACTTGTTTTATAATGTGGCTTGGTGAGCAAATTACTGAGCGTGGGATTGGAAACGGTTCTTCCCTTATAATTTTTACTGGTATAGCTTCGTCTATTCCTAATGGGGCAAGCCAATTGTATACACTTTTTTCTCAAAATGAAATTAATATGATTTCACTGATTCTTTTGTTGATAATGATGGTTTCCGTTATTGCTTTTGTTGTTTATATGGAGACTTCTCAAAGAAAAATTTTGGTCCATTACTCACAGAGAACAAGTACGAGTCAGACTGCAAAACAAGTAACTTCGCATCTGCCAATAAAGATCAATTATGCCGGCGTTATTCCTCCAATATTTGCTAGTTCTATTTTAATGTTTCCAGCTACATTGGCCCAATTTACCAATATTCAATGGCTAAAATCCATACAAGAGGCCATTCATCCAAATGGTGTGATTTTCAATCTTCTTTTCGTGTTTTTAATTGTGTTCTTTTCATTTTTCTATACTGATATTATCTTTAATCCTAATGATATTTCAGAAAACTTGAAGAAATCGGGGGCCTTTATTCCAGGCGTTCGATCAGGAACATCAACCGCGCAATTCATTCAGGATGTGTTAAATAAAATCAATGTATTAGGTTGTATTTATTTAAGCTTTATTTGTATAATGCCAGGACTGTTGGCTTCTGAGTTAAAGTTACCTTTTTATTTCGGAGGAACATCACTTCTAATATTAGTTGGGGTCGCTCTAGATACGGCGCAACAGATTAACTCATATATTTTAACTCAGAAGTATGAAGGGTTTTTAAAGGGAAAAAAAATTTCAGCAAGAAGAGTTAATTTTAATTAGTTATAGGAAAATTTAAAAATTTAAAGTATTAGGAAGTTTTATGAAAGTTAAACCATCTGTAAAAAAAATCTGTAATAAATGTAAAGTTATAAAAAGAAAAGGTGTTGTGAGAGTAATTTGTGAGAATGCTAAGCACAAACAAAGGCAGGGATAAAAATGGCTAGATTATTCGGTGTTGATTTACCAAAGAATAAAAGAGTAAAAGTTGCTTTAACATATATTTTTGGAATTGGAAAAACCAGAGCTGAAGAAATATGTAAGAAGTTAAATATTAGCGATTCATTAAGAACTGAAAATCTTTCAGATGAAAATGTTGCTAACATTAGGGCTATGGTGGAACAAGGCTTTAAAGTAGAAGGTGATCTAAGAAGAGAAGTAGGTTTGTCAATTAAAAGACTAACAGATTTAAATTGTTTTCGTGGAATTCGACATAAAAAAGGGTTGCCAGTTCGTGGTCAAAATACCAGATCAAATGCAAGAACTAGAAAAGGACCAAAGAAAACTGTCGCAAATAAGAAAAAAATAGTATAGGTAGTGTTATGAATACAGTAGAAAAAAAAGTTCAAAAGAAAAAAAATAAGAAAAGCTCACCAAATGGATTGTGTTTTATTCAAGCTGCGTTTGGTAATGTTATTATAACAATAACAGACTTGAAGGGTGAGACGATATCTTGGTCTTCTGCGGGTCATTTGGGTTTTAAGGGAAGCAGGAAAGGCACACCGTTTGCGGCTCAGGTAACGGCAGAAGATGCTGCAAAAAAGGCAATTGAAACAGGCCTTAAAACAGTTGAAGTGTATTTGAAGGGTCCAGGCGCTGGGCGTGAGCCGGCAATTAGAGCTCTTTCCGGAACGGGATTAAAAATATTGTCTTTAAAGGACATAACGCCGGTTCCCCATAATGGATGTAGACCTCCAAAAAGAAGAAGAATTTAGGGAGATGTAAATGAGTTGTGTAGTAAATAGTGTTTGTAAATTATGCAGAAGAGAAAATTTGAAATTATATCTCAAGGGCGATAGGTGTTATTCGGATAAGTGTGCGTTTGAGAGAAGGCCATACCCCCCTGGGCAGCATGGCCAATCACGACTGAAGTTCTCTGAGTTTGCTTTGCAGTTAAGAGAAAAGCAAAAAGCAAAGAGATGGTATGGATTGTCTGAAAAACAGTTTAGTAATAATTTTTTGAGAGCATCTAAAACTGATTCGATGACGGGAATTGAGTTACTAAAAAACTTAGAATTGCGTATTGATAATGTTGTGTACAGTTTAGGGCTAGCCTCATCAAGGCGTCAAGCTAGACAGTTGGTTTTACATAAGCATTTTATGTTAAATGATAAAGTCATAAATATACCAAGTATTATGCTTAAAAAAGGTGATGTTGTTAAAGTATCTGAAAACAGTGCTAAGAATAGTTTTTTTTCTAATTTGAACAGTCAAGGTAAAAAAACCGTGCCATCATGGTTGGATCTTAATTTTGATCTTAAAACTGGAGTGGTAAAGGATATGCCAAGTAGATCTGAGTTGTCGTTGCCAGTTGAAGAAAATATGATTGTTGAGTATTACTCAAGATAAAGTGAGGATTGCATGCAAGAGCATTATTATAAATTTTGGAGAGATCTCATTAAGCCAAAAAGTTTCGAAGTCGATAAAGATACTTTTAAAGATGATTATGGTAGATTTACAATTAGACCATTAGAGAAAGGTTTTGGAGTTACAATAGGAAATTCTCTTAGAAGAATATTACTTTCTTCTATGATGGGAGCTTCGGTCACAGCAGTTCGATTTGAGGGCGTATTGCATGAATTTTCTTCACTGCCTGATGTGTTGGAAGATGTTGCTGATATTATTTTAAATTTAAAAGAATTAAGATTCAAAATGTTTACTTCTGAAAATTTAACATTGCGTATAAGTAAAAAAGGTCCTGGTAAGATAAAAGCATCTGATATTCAGGTTAACGATAAAATTGAAATATTAAATTTAAATACACATATTGCTACCGTTGGTCCAAACGGTGATTTCAACATGGATATTATTGTTGGTTTTGGCAGAGGTTATGTTTCATCAGACATGAAACAAGATAATTTTCCTTTGGGATTTATTGCTATCGACTCTCTATTTAGTCCAATTAAAAAAGTAAATTATAGTGTTTTGAGTGCGAGAGTGGGGCAAAGGACTGATTACGATAATTTAGTTTTGGAAGTGTGGACTGATGGTTCTATAAAACCAGATGAGGCGCTTTCGTTGGCATCTAAAATTATGAAGGATCAATTGCAGGTTTTTTTACTATTTGATGAG
Organism: Deltaproteobacteria bacterium; assembly: GCA_017302835.1. Lineage (NCBI taxonomy): Bacteria > Pseudomonadati > Myxococcota > Myxococcia > Deltaproteobacteria bacterium. Next base: position 339,351 of record JAFLCC010000002.1, read on the forward strand.
GCTTTTGAGCCTAAAGAGGATAAAGCTGATGGGTTCTCACCTCAGTTAAACGATAATTTGTTTAGATCGGTAGACGATCTAGAGCTTTCAGTTAGATCTGCAAATTGTTTGAAAAACGCAAATATACGATTTATCGGGGAACTTGTTGTTAGATCTGAAGCTGAAATGTTAAAAACAAAAAATTTCGGAAGAAAGTCTTTAAATGAAATTAAGGAGATTTTGTCTGAGATGGGGCTTGGTCTCGGAATGAAAATTGATGGATGGCCACCTGTAGGTTGGGATCCTAGTATTGCAAATTTTAAACGTGAACAACAATAGGAATTAAAAATGAGCTCTCATAAAAAGCTGACAAAAAGATTTTCAAGACGCAATGGTCCAAAAAAAATGTTAATTAAGGGATTGTTAGTAAATTTAATTACACACAATCAAATGGTTACAACGAAGGCAAAAGCATTTGAAATTAAAAGGCTCTTTGATAAGAGCGTAACATTAGCAAAAAAGAATAATTTAAATTCGTTTAGGTTGTTGATGGCAAGACTTAGCAATAAAGAGGCAGCTAGTAAGCTTCTCAATGAAATAGCTCCAAGAATGTTGCAAAGAAATGGTGGATACACAACAGTTGTTAAAATGCCAAACAGATCCGGTGATAATTCTCCAATGGCATTTATTAAGATACTGTAAAATTTTAATACTATCGTACATTTTTATAAGTATTTTTGACCGAAAAATTTTCTCCCTTGGTTTGGTTTATCCTATAGCCAATTAAAGTCTTTCTAAAATTCCCTTCTTTTATTTTCCTCAACAGTTATTTGACGGTGTCACAACAGCAGACCTTTTGGCTTCTAGTACTTGTAGAGCTAGAGCATTCTTCGGTCTCTTAGCACGATGAATTAAAAAAAATTAGATCAAATATTTAAAATTGACTATTAGAATGTGTTTGATTATTACATTTCAACACTTTGGGGGCATAGCTCAGCTGGGAGAGCATCTGATTTGCATTCAGAAGGTCGCAGGTTCGATCCCTGTTGCCTCCACAAAAATAAATGTTGACTTAGTAGTTAATAATAAATATAAGCCTCAACATCGCTCTTTGAAAACTAAATAGCTAGTACAAAAATTAAAGAATTATATTTTGGAGAGTTTGATTCTGGCTCAGAACAAACGCTGGCGGCGTGCCTAATACATGCAAGTCGAACGGGGAAAGCCGCAAGGTGAGTACTAGTGGCGCACGGGTGAGTAACGCGTGGGTGATCTGCCTCAAAGTGGGGGATAACCAGTCGAAAGATTGGCTAATACCGCATAAGACTACGATTCATTTTGTAGTAAAAGAATTTCGCTTTGAGATGAGCCTGCGTGAGATTAGCTAGTTGGTAAGGTAATGGCTTACCAAGGCTTTGATCTCTAGCTGGTCTGAGAGGATGATCAGCCACACTGGAACTGAGACACGGTCCAGACTCCTACGGGAGGCAGCAGTAGGGAATATTGCGCAATGGGGGAAACCCTGACGCAGCGACGCCGCGTGAGCGATGAAGGCCTTCGGGTCGTAAAGCTCTGTCGTATGGGAATAATAATGAATGTACCATATAAGAAAGGATCGGCTAACTTCGTGCCAGCAGCCGCGGTAAGACGAGGGATCCTAGCGTTGTTCGGAATCATTGGGCGTAAAGCGGGTGTAGGTTGCTTTTTAAGTCAAATGTGAAATCCTAGGGCTCAACCCTAGAAGTGCATCTGATACTATCAAGCTTGAGTGTGGAAGAGGCTATTAGAATTCCTGGTGTAGTGGTGAAATACGTAGATATCAGGAGGAATACCAGTTGCGAAGGCGGATAGCTGGTCCAACACTGACACTAAGACCCGAAAGCGTGGGGATCAAACAGGATTAGATACCCTGGTAGTCCACGCCGTAAACGATGGATACTTGTTGTTGGAGGTATTGACCCCTTCAGTGACGAAGCTAACGCGTTAAGTATCCCGCCTGGGAAGTACGGTCGCAAGATTAAAACTCAAAGAAATTGACGGGGGCCCGCACAAGCGGTGGAGCATGTGGTTTAATTCGATGCAACGCGAAAAACCTTACCTGGGTTTGAAATAGATAAGAAAAGTATCAGAAATGGTCTTCTCGCAAGAGCTTGTCTACAGGTGCTGCATGGCTGTCGTCAGCTCGTGTCGTGAGATGTTGGGTTAAGTCCCGCAACGAGCGCAACCCTTGCCTTTAGTTGCCAGCATTCAGTTGGGCACTCTAGAGGGACTGCCGACGTTAAGTCGGAGGAAGGTGGGGATGACGTCAAGTCCTCATGGCCCTTATATCCAGGGCTACACACGTGCTACAATGGCAGTCACAAAGGGCAATAGCAAAACTGCGAAGTGAAGCTAATCCCAGAAAAGCTGTCTAAGTTCGGATTGCAGTCTGCAACTCGACTGCATGAAGCTGGAATCGCTAGTAATCGTGGATCAGCATGCCACGGTGAATACGTTCCCGGGCCTTGTACACACCGCCCGTCACACCATGAAAGTTGGTTGTACCAGAAGTCATTGCGCTAACATTGAAGCAAATGCCCAAGGTATGGTCGATGATTGGGGTGAAGTCGTAACAAGGTAGCCGTAGGGGAACCTGCGGCTGGATCACCTCCTTTCTAAGGAAAAAAGTACTAGCTATTTAGTTTTGAAAGAGTGAAGGCATGGGCCTGTAGCTCAGTTGGTTAGAGCACACGCTTGATAAGCGTGGGGTCGGATGTTCAAGTCATCCCAGGCCCACCAACAAATCTTGATCTTTGACAATTTAAAAGTATATTTAAGTGATTTTTAGCAATTTATTGAAGTTATTAAGAGCTTACGGTGGATGCCTAGGCATTGAGAGGCGACGAAGGACGTGGTAAGCTGCGATAAGCTACGGGGAGTGGCAAACACACATTGATCCGTAGATGTCCGAATGGGGAAACCTGCTCGTAAGAGCGAATCGCAAACGACGAGAAGTGAAACATCTCAGTATCGTCAGGAAAAGAAATCAATTGAGATTTCCGTAGTAGTGGCGAGCGAAACGGAAAAAGTCTAAACCAACTTAAAGAAATTTGAGTTGGTGTTGTGGGGTTTACATAAAAATTAATAGATCTAGACAAATTTTTTGGAAAGAAAAACCATAGAAGGTGATAGTCCTGTTGTTTAAAGATTGAATAAATTTAGTAAATTCCCAAGTACCACAATACACGAGAAATTTTGTGGGAATCTAGGAGGACCACCTTCTAAGACTAAATACTACTCAATGACCGATAGTGAACTAGTACCGTGAGGGAAAGGTGAAAAGAACCCCGAGAGGGGAGTGAAATAGAACCTGAAACCGTAAGTTTACAAGCAGTAGAAGCGTTTTATATGCGCGACTACGTACCTCTTGCATAATGAGTCAGCGAGTTATTTTTGCAGGTAAGGTTAAGTCGAAAGATGTAGCCGTAGCGAAAGCGAGTCTGAATAGGGCGTTAATCTGTAGAAATAGACCCGAAACCCAGTGATCTAATCATGGCCAGGCTGAAGCGAGGGTAACACCTCGTGGAGGGCCGAACTAGTTGGTGTTGAAAAACCTTTGGATGAGCTGTGATTAGGGGTGAAAGGCCAATCAAACTGGGTGATAGCTGGTTCTCCCCGAAATATATTTAGGTATAGCCTTAGATAATTGTATCACGGAGGTAGAGCACTGAATGGGCTAGGGGTCTTTACCGGATTACCAAACCCAAACAAACTCCGAATGCCGTTGATATTTATTCTAGGAGACAGTCTGTGGGTGATAAGGTCCATAGACGAGAGGGAAAGAGCCCAGACCATCAGCTAAAGTCCCTAAATCTACACTAAGTGGTAAACGTTGTGGAGTTACTTTGACAACTAGGAGGTTGGCTTAGAAGCAGCAATCCTTTAAAGAAAGCGTAATAGCTCACTAGTCTAGTGACTCTGCGCGGAAGATACAACGGGGCTAAGTGTAGTACTGAAGCTATGGCTTGCGTAAGCAAGGGTAGGGGAGCGTTCTGTATTAGGATGAAGGTTGACTGTAAAGACAGCTGGACGAAACAGAAGTGATCATGCTGACATAAGTAGCGTTTAACTCAAGTGAAAAACTTGAGCGCCGAAAACTCAAGGGTTCCTGGGCAAGGATAATCCTCCCAGGGTTAGTCGAGACCTAAGATTAAGCAAATTTGTTAAATCGATGGATGTACGGTTAATATTCCGTAACTATTAAATGATTGCGTAAGGAGTGACGTAGTAGGTAAGCCCAGCCTGTTAATGGATTCAGGTGTAAGCGATTAGGAAGTTTTAAAGGTAAATCCGTAAAACAATTCTGAGTCGTTAGTGCTATCAAGTGGGTCTAGCCATGCTTCCAAGAAAAGCTTCGTATGTTTAATTTAATACTCGTACCGTAAACCGACTCAGGTGAGTGGGGTGAATATCCTAAGGCGATAGGGTCAATCGTAGTTAAGGAACTCGGCAACTTAACACCGTAACTTCGGGAAAAGGTGTGCCCAAGCAATTGGGTCGCAGAGAAATGGGAGTAGCGACTGTTTATCAAAAACACAGGCATGTGCAAAGTCTCAAGACGACGTATACATGCTGACGCCTGCCCGGTGCTGGAAGGTTAAGAGGATTTGTTAGCGCAAGCAAAGCAGAGAATCGAAGCCCCAGTAAACGGCGGCCGTAACTATAACGGTCCTAAGGTAGCGAAATTCCTTGTCGGGTAAGTTCCGACCTGCACGAATGGCGTAACGACTTCTCCGGTGTCTCAACTACAGGCCCTGCGAAATTGAATTCTCGGTGAAAATGCCGAGTACCCGCAGAAAGACGGAAAGACCCCGTGAACCTTTACTGTAACTTGACAGTGATTTTAGAGTTTCTATGTGTAGCATAGGTGGGAGACTTTGAAGCTTTCTCGCTAGAGATAGTGGAGTCAACAGTGAAATACCACTCTTATAAACTTTGAAATCTAACCTACCTTTATGGAGGGACACTGTCTGGTGGGCAGTTTGACTGGGGCGGTCGCCTCCCAAAAAGTAACGGAGGCGCGCGATGGTACCCTCAGCCTGATTGGAAACCAGGCGTCGAGTGCATTGGCATAAGGGTGCTTAACTGCAAGACCTACAAGTCGAGCAGATGCGAAAGCAGGCCAAAGTGATCCGGTGGTCCCGTGTGGAAGGGCCATCGCTCAACGGATAAAAGGTACTCCGGGGATAACAGGCTTATTCCGCCCAAGAGTCCATATCGACGGCGGAGTTTGGCACCTCGATGTCGGCTCATCACATCCTGGGGCTGGAGCAGGTCCCAAGGGTTTGGCTGTTCGCCAATTAAAGTGGTACGCGAGCTGGGTTCAGAACGTCGTGAGACAGTTTGGTCCTTATCTTCTGTGGGCGTAAGAGATTTGAGTAGATCTGTCCTTAGTACGAGAGGACCGGGATGGACAAACCTCTGGTGTTCCAGTTGTCACGCCAGTGGCATGGCTGGATAGCTATGTTTGGAATTGATAACCGCTGAAAGCATCTAAGCGGGAAGCAAACTACAAGATAAGATCTCTCTGAATAATATCCTAAAGGCACCTTGTAGACTACGAGGTTGATAGGCGAAAGGTGTAAGTACAGTAATGTATTGAGCTAATTCGTACTAATATGCCGTGAGACTTCATAAAATTAGCTAAAAATCACTTAAATATATTTTTGGTGTCTATAGCAAAAGTGAAACACCTGATCCCATTCCGAACTCAGCAGTTAAGACTTTTAGCGGCGATGGTATTGCACGCGCAAGTGTGTGAAAGAGTAGCACGATGCCAGTATTATGCCCGGTATATCCGGGCTTTTTTTTTATTCTTGGTTAACTTGTGGGCTCAGTGTTGTAGACCATGAGGTAGATTGAAACTCTATGTTTTGATTATTCCCAATAAGAGGTAAGCAGAGCGGGATAATGTTATTTTTTTCTGAGAGTTTCACAATTTATTTAGAAGAAAAGTACAACAATAAGCTTTATAAAAGTTTTTTGGAAGTTTCATTTAAATGGATTCACAATTATCCCAGCACGATTTTCAAGATAAAACAACGACATGTCTTTCCGATTTATTTATATAAACATCGCTATTTCTTTAAAATTTTTTCTGCAGACCGTTTCAATTTTTTTTCCGTCTGACAATTCATGCTAGTTTCAATATATTTAAAAAAACAGACATTATATCTAACAAATGAATTATCGACCCTGTTGAAGATCTGATTTTTGAATTATTTTGTATTTATTTAAGCTAGATTAAATAATGACTCTACTTGGTTTTTAATGAAACTTGCCAAAAACCAAGAGAAATAATGGTCTCAAACGAATACCAATTGTTAACAATTTTTCTGAAGGAACCAATTCAAAAATTGGTTTGGATAACTCTGTTATTTTTAAGATTAAACCTCAAAAAGTACCGGATTTATTTGTTCAATTTTAGACATACTATCAAAATGACCCATTCCAATAGGCAATAAACCTAAATTCCTACTTTTTTTAACTGCATAATTAACTAATCTTTGTTGGGAAATTTTAAGTTTAGAAATTCTAGCAGGAACAATTTTTCCACCGTCAGCAATATACTTGTAAAGAGAAACAGGATCTTTATAATCAATTTGCATTAAACTTTTAGCGGTAATTTTTTTCTTTTTTTGATCTAAGTCTTTTTTCATTTTTATCCTTTTTCTAAAAAAATATTGATTTATACATAAATTGATTATAGGACTGTATACTCCATAGTTAGAATATTTTCAAAGGGTTTTTATATGTCTGTGTGTGAATTAACTGGAAAGCGTCCTATTGTAAAAAACTTAGTGAGTCATTCCAATATTAAAACAAAAAAAGTAGTGCAACCTAATGTTCAGTATAAAAAGTTGTTTAGCAAAAAATTGACAAAGTTTTTCAAGTTGAAAGTTGCGGTAAGTACTTTACGGACACTTGATCATTCTGGTGGGTTTGATAGCTTTTTAATGTTGCAACCTGATTCTGCTTTGTCACGACGTGCATTTAAAATAAAGCAGCTGCTAGTTGAGAATAAGAAGTAAATATTTTATAGGAGTTTTTCTGTGAAAATTGCATTTAAAAAAGGTTTAAAAGTTAAGGTATTATCTGGTTCGGACAAAGGAAAAGTTGGAATAATTACTAAATTATTGCTGAAAAAAGATATGGCTGTTGTCCAGGGAGTGAATGTAAAAACCCATTTTAGTAAAAAAGATGGAATTTTGAAGCAAGAAGCCGCTATTAATTTGTGCAAGTTGCGAGCTGTCTAACGGTAGAAATACCGATTTGGTCTGAAAGTTGCCTTTTTGTTTTTAATGTTTTTTTGTTTTTAAAAAAATTGTTCTGTCGATATAAGTATTAGTTGATTTTGTTTTCTCTCACAATTTTTAGTTCACCAAGGAAGGTTTTCAATGAAGTTCTTCTTTCTGAATTTTTTTCTGAGGTATCTTCTTTTCGTTGTATTTTCTTAGCTATTAATCGAGATCTTTTTGAAGCTCCTCATTAGGTTGGTTTGATGGTTTTTTTTCTGCATACTATTTGTCAAGTAGGTTGTTCCGAACGAAGGATATACTAATCCATTTTCTGTTCCACTTTATTGTTAGTCGTACTTTTAATGCAAAGAATTAAGGGATGTAGAAGTTGGGATTTAATCTGACAGTTGCCCTTTTGTTCATCAATTTATTTTTAACTTTTTTAAAAAACTCTGTACTGTCAGTTCAAGTTTTGATTGATGGTTTTTTCTCTTGCTATTCTTAAT